>NZ_CAKUAT010000014.1 GCF_934636665.1 uncultured Senegalimassilia sp. | reverse complement strand
AAAGGCATCTCCGGGGTCTTGCCGTCGTTGGCGGCGGCGTAGGCGAAAGCGTTGTTGATCATGCCGACCTGGGGGCCATTGCCGTGGGACACGACCACGTTGACGCCGTCGCCGACCATGTCGACGATGTGCTTAGCGGTGTTCTTCACCAGCTCGAGCTGCTCCTGCGGGCTGTTGCCGAGAGCGTTGCCGCCGAGGGCGATGACTACGGAAGGACCGTCACCTTTCCGATATGGCATAGGGTTTACCTCCTTGCTTGTTTACAGAAAACTATTCTTTGCCGTTCGATTCGATGCCAGCCTTCTCATTAGGCTTCGGGAAACCGCCGATACCTCTCTTCACCAGGAGCAGCTTTCCTAGCACATAGTATGCAAGCGCACTGAAGATGCACACGGCGGTTGTTGCGTTGCAGTACCTGAAGGTGTCATGAGGAATGCACAGGAAAGGATCGAAAATTGCAAGATACAGCACCACCGAAGCTGCGAAGACGCCAATTGCAACCCAGTTGAAGCCACCCCAGAAATAGTACTTGGAGCTCTTGCCGTTGTTGTAAGCGTCACGAATGGAAATGTGCTTTTTCCTGAACGCGTAGTAGTCAACCAGCTGCATCATTGCGATAGGAGCGCAGCTCATGCTGGAAATACCCAGGATGATATAGAAATTGTCGTACAGCGGCTCAGCCCAAATCATGCCGACGAAAGCAATCAGGGTAATCAAGCCGGTGCACTTGCCCCATGGGATTTTCACAAAGGTCTTCACTTGCTTAATGCCAATGCCCAAGTTGTACAGCATAACGGAGCATGCAGTAATGTCAGCGCAAATCACCAGTAGCAAAGCCGCGGTGCCAAGACCCAGACCGCCCATCGGAATCATCCATGCAGTCGGATCGGAGCTGTTCACCAGCAGAGATGCTGCAACACCCATAACGGTACCCAGAGTCGCGGCGAAAACCAATCCGATAACGTTTGGCCAGAAAGCCGCCTTCGTGGTCTTGCACAGCTTTGCAACACCACCCATATTCGGCCACCAAGAAAAGCCAGCGCCCATACTGAGCTCGAAGACTACCAGGAAGTTCAGCCACTGGTCCTCAAACGGAGCCAAGGGCTTAGCGGACAGAACGGTATCCCAACCGTAGTTCATGCTGACCACTACGAACAGGAAGATCAAAATGATAACGAAAATAGGAGCCACGAAGTTATTAAGCTTCTTCAAGAGCTCGGGGCCCTTCCAGGCGACCATCCAGCAAATCGCGCCGGCAACCACCGAAAGAATGAACATGGGAACACCGGTAGTGATGTCCGTTCCGGTAAATCCAAGCACGATATTGCCAACGGCTTTCGCCACCATCATACAGAGGATAACCAGCCAAGCAATAACGAATATGGACATCAGAATCAGGAATACCTTCGTGCCTTTGCCACCAAGGATGCCTCGCACCGATGTGTATGCATCGACTCCGTATTTGCCCGATATCACCTGCGTTGCAAGCGACATAAGCAATACTGCAACGATGTTACCGGCAATCGAGCCGACCAGCGCTGTCGGAACGTCTACATATAACGCCAGACTTCCTCCGGTGATAAAGCACCATGCCGCGCACGCAAAACCCGTGATAACTACCGTGTAATCTTTGAAACCATAAGGACGCTCGCTTTTTAGAACAGGCATAGACTCGCTTTGAGCCTCGCTGTTGACATCTGCTTCAGCCATAATGCACCTCCCCTTAGAAATACATGACCGCATACCAGACAACAGGCAACACTCCCAGCACGATAAACATCGCGGCTATCAAGATGTTGTCGGTTTTATCCAGTCCAGGAATGAGCTTTCCCTCGCGTTCTTGTTCTTCGATTTCCGCGATACGCTCGAACAGTTCCCCTTCGTGAGCTTCATCGAAGTTCGTGTTCCCGCTCAGCTCGGACCTGATTTCATCTACGACACTCATGGACTACTCCCTCCTTCTGTTATCGAAGTTGGCATCCTACGAAGCGAGCGCGGCAACCATTACCGCCACCGGCGTTTCCAAAAGAATCGTTTCTTTCGCACGGCTCCCTTTTTGCGCTTCGTAATCCAAAAGAGGGCGTAAGTCTTACCTCTAGCTAAAACCTACGCCCTCCGTATTCAGAACCCACTCACCCCGTTAGCAATTAATGCGAATCATGAATTTATGGGTCAGATGCCTATTTGAAAGTGTTTCCAAGCTTTAAGCAGAGGGCTCCTGCTGCGTGATGCAGTGGATGTTGCCGCCGCCGTACACAACCTGGCGAGAGTCAACACCAACGCACTTGAACACGCCTTCGCCCCACGTCTCGTCGTAAATCTTCTGCAAGGTTTCCACGGCAAGAGCGTCATTAACGTCGCCGTACTGCGGGACGATGCAACCATGATTGGTTACCAGGTAATTCATGTAGGAAGCAATCTGCGGCTCGTCCTGCGCGGTACGCGGGTTCACCAGATCGATGGAATTCGCTTCCTCATCGGACATGAAGCAAGGCTTCTCGGGCATAGGAAGCTTGTAGACCTTCAGTTTGCGACCCTTAGCATCGGTAGCGTTAACCAAAGTGTCGTAGATTTCATGGCACTGACGATAGAACGGATAGTCCGGATCATCGGTCCAAATGCAGGCCACAACGCCAGGGGCGATAAAGGTCGCGCAGTCGTCGATATGACCGTTGGTAACCTCGGGATCGATGCCTTCCTTAACCCAAATAACCTTCTCAACGCCCAGGTACTCTTCGAGTTCTTTGGTCATATAAGCACGCAGTTCCTCGCTGAAAGGCTCGTACTTACGCGGGTACAGCGGCCAATCACCTGCATCGGGCTCATCGGCAACCAGCACAGAGGCGGTACGACCCCCGGAAAGCAGGCACGAGTCCGTAACGATAAGGGTGCCTTCACCATCAACGGTAATGGAGCCGCCCTCAAGAATCACGTGGTCGGGACGATACGTGCGAACCCCCACATAGTCGGCCATTTTACGCGCGATTTTGGCGTCCTTGTCCCAAGGGAAGTACAGGCCGTCTACCAAGCCGCCGTATGCATTGAAGTGCCAGTCAGTAGCAGCCTTGTCGCCCTTGCCGTTCACCAAGAACGTAGCGCCGGTATCGCGGAACCAAGCATCGTTGATGCTCATTTCCATAACCGTCACGCGCTCGTTATCCTTGAACACAGCCTTGCAGTTGTCGTAATCGGCCTCGTTGCAGCACATCACAACGGGAGTGAACTCGGAAATGGCGTTTGCGATGCCGGCATAGGTGCGCTGAGCGGGCACGGCACCAAAGGCAAACGTATCAGGACGGTTCGGCCAGCCCATGAACACGCGATCTTGCGGGGCAAACTCGGCCGGCATGTAGAAGCCATCGGCTTTAGGAGTGGATTCGGATTCGGTAATCTGACGCATTTCAGTACCTCCAATGAGTACGAAGGGCTGCATGATCGCTGCCGACCATGCAGCCCTTTGCGAAAAATGATTGTTCTTGTTCGGTTGACGAGAACTGGGCTAGCGCCAACCGAACGACAAAACTGATTCCTTAGAAGTCGTAGTTGTGAATGCGCGGGGTCAGCAGATCCTCAACCTTGCCGCGGTAGTAGTTCTCCAGATACTCGCTGGTGTTGCGGCGAAGCGGCCACAGGATGTACACCAGAATGCCGCGCTGAGCGTACAGACGATTCTCGCCCAGGGGCAGCAGAGCAGACTGCGGGCCGTCCCACACTGCGTCAGTCATCTCCCAGTTACGGTTACCGGGCAGGTAGTGCATAACCCAAGCGGACTTCGGAGCACGAGCCATGAGCTCTTCGTTGATCTGGTACTTCGGATAGAAGACCTCGAAGGCTTCCTTCTCGCAAACACCCATCTTGTGGTAGTTCACGACACCGGTGTAGAAGAAATCGGTTTCGGGAGCGTACTCATAGGGATCCTCGGTGCAGATGATCTCGCCGTTGCCGTCCTCGGCAGCCTGAGCGCGGCACTTGGCCAGCAGCTCATCGGAGGGCCAGAACTTCTTGGGAGCAGCGCAGATCACGCGAATGCCCAAGCGCGGGAACAGGGAGAGATGATCCATGAACACGCAATCGAAACCGTCGGCGCCATCACCCAGCCACATGAAGGTGCAATCAGACAGCTTCTTGCCCTTCGGCTTGCGCTCAATCATCGTGATAAGGTCAGCAATGACCTGCGTGGGATGATGCTGCTCCTGGCTACCAAAGCCATCAGACTGGAACTCGGCGCAGGACATGCCGCTGATAACCGGCACAGTGGAGTTGGCAACAACCTCATCGATAACGCGCTGGGACAGGCTGCGAATCATGATGGCATCGGCCATGGAAGAGATAATGGCCGCAGTCTCCGCGATATCCTCCTGACCAGAGCCAGCATGCAGAGAGCTGCCATCGAGGAACATTGCATGGCCGCCGAACTGGGTCATGGCCGTCTCGAAGCTTACGCGGGTACGGGTTGACTGCTGGTCGAACATCATAGCAAGGGAGACGTCCTTGAGCAGGGGCAGACGCACACCCTTCTCCTCCATCTCCTTCAGCAGCAGGCAAACATCAAGCAGTTCGTTGATTTGGTCCACGCTCCAGTCGCTCAGACGGTTCATGTCCATGTAATGCTCGTGCTTCATAACCCTCACTCCTTCTTTCTTGCCGTTCGTCTTTCGACGATTCGCTATTGGTTTGAACCCCCTCACTTGGGATTCGATGGCTGTCACTTTACGAGCCGCAAGGGATAACCCTCAATCGGCTTGCTGTACCATTTATGAAAAGTGCGTGAAGGGATTAGGTTAGTTATTGCGAATGGATTAGAGGGGTGCATCTATATAACCTAATAGGGTTATATGAGTTCATCGATAGATGATATGAATGGTTTGAACCTTGAACGCCACTTGCGTACCACACGAAGGAAAGAGGGCGCGATGATTGCTCCTTCTATGGCGAGTTCTAGCATCTGAGCTGGGACGATGCACAGACCGTAAGCAGTCTCGCCCATATCGCGTAACCGAGCGCGCAGCGAAAGGCCTTGCCGATATTCACGACATCGGCAAGGCCTTTCTATTCGTGCTCCCTGCCTCGCGAAACGCCCCATGCATAGATGCGCAGGAATCGGCGAAAGCAAACGATCGTAATCCCATCGCGCCGCATCGGGGGGGGCGCTGATGCGGATCCGCAAGGCTTCATCAACCATGCTGCGGGTTTGAGCCGGAATCAAGGCCGACTACGGCGCAAGGTTTCGACGACAACGCATGGCGCTCCCGACAAGGGTTCTGCAAGTTCGCGTCGGTATGCTGGTTCGTTAAACACCTAGCGAACCAAGGAGGCGCCATGGGAACGGGCTTTGCAGCTTGCATTTCGAGAACACTTCATGAAAACGATTACGGCAGGACGCTGTCACAATCGCGAATCCGGATACCGTCAAATAGCCAGGAAGCACGACAGCCGCAGCGCCCCAACGAGCAATCAATCCCCCATCCGCATGCGCCGCAACATCGCCGCATCGTATCGATGCTCCGATTCGTCCTGATCGCCGTCTTGCTCGCATGCGGAATCGCCGCCGGATCGCCGCCGATTCCCGCCTTCGCCGAAAGCGAGGTCGGGCATTTGCTGGTAGGTGCCCGGATCGACTACGCCGGCTACAACACCACATGGATGAGCGTCGACGGAAACGCCGCATATTGCGCCACGCCCATGCTTGCCACCCCTCGGTCGGGACCGTACGCGAAAGCCCCTATCAACGCCCCGAGCGGCAGAAGCGCCGAAGCCGCCGCGGACCTGTGGTTCGGGTACGGCAGCCCCGGGTTCGACAAGACGCTATGGCCTTCCACCTGGTACGATGGCGGGGAAATGACCGAGGCTCGCTACGCCGCGCTCACGCATATCCTGCTTTCGGACACGTACTCGTCCAGCAGCGCCTCGGCGTTGTACGGATGCAGCGAGTCCTTCCGGTCTTGGGCGCAACACCAGGTCATCGGGTTCGACTCTCACGGCGCGCTCATAAACGCCGCGGCGACCGGCCGCCGCATAGCCGAAAGGACGGCCGAAGTCCCCGCAGCGTTCTCGGCCTTCCAAATCTCCACCGGCAACGCCACCCAGTGCGTGGCGTCGTTCACCTATACGGCCCAGGGGTCGCTTGAGCTGACGAAGGCCTCCTCCCAACCGCGCATAACCGAGGGAAACCCCTTGTATTCCCTGGAGGGAGCGAAGTTCGGCATCTTCCGCGATGAGTCCTGCAGCGACCTGGCACGCACCATTGCGTGCGATGCGCAGGGGCGGGCGAAGGCCGACTCGATGCCTACGGGCACCTACTGGGTTCGCGAGCTGCAAGCCCCCTTGCATATGGCGGCAAGCCCCAACGTCTACCCCGTGGAGGTCAAGGACCGCCAAACGGCCCAGGTGAACGGCGGGAAAGTCGAGAACACGCCTCAAACGGCAAGGCTCGACGTGCTGTTGCGAAAGCTTGACGCGGACAGCCGATCCGCTGCACCGCAGGGAGACGCAAGCCTGGCAGGAGCGGTGTTCACCGTGCGATATTTCGCGCAATTGGAATCGCCCCCAAGCGAAGGCGATGGCAACGTTGCAACAAATCCCCTGTTCACCTGGGAATTTCGCACTGATGAGCTTGGCGAGGTGCACCTATCCGATGCAACGAGCATGGAGCGTTACCACGTAGGCGGCGACGAGCTTCCCTGCGATTCCATGGGGTTTTGCGCGCTTCCCATAGGCGTCTATACCATCGAGGAAACGAAAGCACCGCAGGGTTATGAGAAGCATCCGGGAACCGCCGTCGTCACGGTAGCGGCCACGGGAGAAGGAGAACACGACTGCGCCGTCTCCTTCACTTCGGGAGAAAGCGCCGATCAGAGCGTTGTCGTGCACGAGAATGTTCTCCGCGGCGGGATAGCCGTGTCGAAAACGGATGCCGAGCTGCATAGCGCCGCGGCAATGGGCGGCAACGAAGAGCTTGCATGGGCGCCCACCCTTGATGGCGTGCTTTTCGAAATCGTCAATGCTTCGCCCAATAGCGTGAACGTTAACGGGGAATGGAGCGCTCCCGGGCAGGTTGTCGGCATAATCGAGACGCAATGGGATGAAGAGCGCAGGGAGCACCGAGCGCAAACCGGAACCGATGCCCTGCCGTTCGGCACCTATTCCATTCGCGAGATCGCGGCATCCAACGGCTACCTCTTATCGGATGGAAACCCTAGGACCGTAGAAGTACACGCAGCAGGAGAGCTCGCCGAAGCAGATGCGAACGAGAACCCGCTTTCGTTCTCCAACCAGGTGATTCGAAACGATTTAGAGCTATTCAAGGTCAGGGAAGCCGATAACAAGCCTTTGCAGGTGGCGTTTTCCCTCACCAACCTTGCCACCGGCGAGAAACACGTGTTGGCGTGCGACGAGAACGGGTGGGCATCCACCGAGAGTCGCCATGCCAGGCACGCGGGAAGCACCAACGGCAACGATCACCTGCTGGAGGCGGAACGCGTAACCGCAAGCGACATGGACCCGACGGCGGGCATATGGTTCGGTCGCGGCAGCGACGGCAATGCCGCTGCACCGAACGACGACCTTGCGGCGCTGCCCTACGGGCGATACCTGCTAGAAGAGCTGCCATGCGATACGAATGAAGGATACGACCTGGTCAGCGAGACATTCGAGATCGACCATGGCCCCTCGGAACCATCAATCATTTCGAGAACGGTGACGAATCGCCTCACTGAGAAGGAGGGCGATGACGGACTGGAAAAGGATGCCGAAGAGCCAAAAGAGGGCAAAACGCCCAAAGAAGCTGCGGGCAAATTGGCGGAAACCGGAGATCGGACAGCGCTGCCGACGACGCAGCTTCTTGGCGCCGCCGCGTTAGCCGCGCTTGCCCTGGTTGCCGCACGCATAAAGGGCGGCAACCAGGCCCAAGGCGGACGCTACCAGCGAAGGAGGCGCCGCAAATAGCTAGATCAGGCTGACGAGCAGTTCGTGGATGCGCAGTTCATCATCCAATTCCGGATGGAACGACACGCCTAGCTGATTTTCGTAGCGAACGGCGACGATGCGCTCGTCCACAGTAGCAAGCACCTTGACATCTTCAGATACCGCTTTAATGAACGGAGCGCGGATGAACGTCATCGGGATGTCGGCGGTTTCGCCATCCGGCACGCCAGGCAAGCCGGCGCAGGGAGCAACGGTGCGGAAGCTTCCCAGTTGGCGGCCGTACGCGTTGCGGCGAACCGTCACCGGCAGCGTTCCGATGGCGCCCGGCGCGGTCGCGCCCGCGGCAACGGGGCCGTTCGGATCGCCGGCGGCGGGAACGCCTTCTTCGACGTTTTGCGCCAGGAGAATCAGGCCCGCGCACGTGCCCAAAACCGGCAGGCCGGCGGCCACGCGAGACTTCAACGTGTCGAGCATGCCCAGTTCGCGCAGCATCTTCGCCTGCGCCGTGCTCTCGCCTCCGGGCAGCACCAGGGCATCGTAAGGCTGTTCGACATCGGGACCCTGACGAAGCTCGACGCATTCGCACCCCAGCTTCGCCAGCGCGCGCTCATGCTCAATAAACGCCCCCTGAACAGCCAAAACAGCGATTTTTTTCATTATTTGCCGCGCTCTGCCATGAGGAGGGCAATCTCGCTCTCGTTGATGCCGACCATGGCCTCGCCCAGGTCCTCGGACAGCTCGGCGATGAGCTTGGCGTCGGTGTAGTTCGCCACGGCCTTCACGATGGCCTGCGCGCGCTTCTCGGGGTTGCCAGACTTGAAGATGCCGGAGCCCACGAACACGCCCTCGGCGCCCAGCTGCATCATGAGCGCAGCGTCGGCCGGAGTGGCCACACCGCCGGCAGCGAAGTTCACGACGGGCAGCTTACCGTTCTCGTGCACGTATTTCACCAGTTCAACGGGCACCTGCAGCTGCTTGGCGGCTTCGAACAGCTCGTCGGCGCGCAGGTTCTGGATGCGGCGAATCTCGGCGTTCATCATGCGCATGTGGCGCACGGCCTGCACCACATCGCCCGTGCCGGGCTCGCCCTTGGTGCGGATCATCGTGGCACCCTCGGCAATGCGGCGCAGCGCCTCGCCCAGGTCGCGAGCGCCGCAAACGAACGGCACGTTGAACTGGGTCTTATCGATGTGGTACGTATCGTCGGCCGGGGACAGCACCTCGGACTCGTCGATGTAGTCGATGTCGATAGCCTGCAGCACCTGGGCCTCCACGAAGTGGCCGATGCGGCACTTGGCCATAACCGGGATGGACACAGCCTCCTGGATGCCCTTGATCATCTTCGGGTCGCTCATGCGGGACACGCCGCCGGCGGCGCGGATGTCGGCGGGGATGCGCTCGAGTGCCATGACGGCGCAAGCGCCCGCCTGCTCGGCGATGTGCGCCTGCTCGGGCGTGGTGACGTCCATGATGACGCCGCCCTTCAGCATCTGGGCAAGCTGGCGATTCAGCGCAACGCGCTCTTCGGCGGTTTGAGGCTCGGTCATTTCCTACTCCTTCTCTAAGAATGTGAATGCCCGAAGGTTACGCTTCATCTGGTTATGGTAGTATCCCCAAAACTATTTCTTTTTATATGACCAGATGTTCCACGTGAAACAATCGGGGAAAGCGGTGACGAACAGATGTTCTTCTATGATATGGAATCGCGTGGTGAACTGGCCCTTTACGAATACCTGTATCGTTGCATCCGTCACGATATCGCACACGGGAAAGTAGAACCTGGACAGAAATTACCCTCGAAACGCGCGCTGGCGAAGCAGCTGGGCGTCAGCCTGATCACCGTCGAGGCCGCATACGACCAGCTTGTTGCCGAAGGATACATCCGCTCGCGCGAGCGCTGCGGCTACTACGCGTGCGACCTTGCGCCCGCCGCCAAGATCGAGGAGCCGGGAAGCGCGCAGCACCGACCCGAAACGACGAGCGCGGTCACAAGCAGCGCACGAGAGAGCCATCCCGAAAACCAAAACAGCCGGCAGCCTTTTTCGCGAGAAAAGGGGCTTCCGGGAGAACCGGCCGGGCATCGGCCGACCACCGGCCCGACCGCCCTGTCAGCCGACGGCATCCCCACCCTGCCTGCCGGCGCCGAACCCCGCCCGCAAAACGCCCCGTCCGACGCACCGCTGCTCGCGGACTTCACGCACAGCACGCTGGCAACCACTATGCTCCCCTATTCCGCTTGGGCAAAAGCCGTCCGGCGGACGCTCTCGGACGAATCTGCGGCATCGCTGGCCGAAGCCGCTTCCGCGGCGGGATCGCCCGAGCTGCGAAGCGCCATCGCCGACCACCTGCGTCAATATCGCGGAATGGATGTGTCGCCCGACCAGGTCGTCATAGGCGCCGGATCGCAGACGCTGTATCAACTGTTGGTGCAGCTGCTGGGGCGCACAAGGCGCTACGCGGTGGAAGACCCTGGATATCCCCTGCTCACACGCATGTACGAGCAGCAGGATGCGCAGGTTGCGCATATCGGGCTGGACGATTCCGGCATCGACATGGCAGCCCTGGAAGCATCCGGGGCGTCGGTCGCCCACATCATGCCGTCGCACCAGTTCCCCACCGGGATCGTCACCACGGCAGCTCGGCGCCGCGAGCTGCTGAACTGGGCGCGCGAAGAAGACCGCTACCTGATCGAGGACGACTACGACTCGGAGTTCCGCATGGCCGGGCGGCCCATACCCTCGCTGTTCGGCATCGACGCCGCCGAACGCGTGCTGTACCTCAACTCGTTCGCAAAAAGCCTGGGCGCGGCGTTTCGCATGGCGTACCTGGTGCTGCCGCCGCAGCTGGCGCAGCGCTTCCGCGAACAGCTCGGCTTCTACGCGAACACCGTCAGCCCGCTCGATCAGCTGGCCCTGGCGCGCTTCATCGAGCAGGGCCATTACGACCGCCACGTGAACCGCCTGCGCACGCACGCGCGCAAAACGCAGGATGCCCTGGTCAACGCCTTGCGCGACGCCTTTGGCGAGCGCATTGCGTTCGCCAGGCTCAACGACGGCCTGCATTTCACCATGCAGCTGGAAAGCGCATGCGGCGAACGCGAGCTTGCCGCCGCGGCTGAAGCAACCGGCATCCGCATCGCCCCGCTATCGAGCTTCGCCGGCACGGCTTCGCCAAGCGCGGCCCCGACCGACACCGAGCCACGGGCAAGCACGGCAGGCGCATCTCCCGCGCGCTTCATCCTGCGAAGCGACAGCATCGCCGCCGAGCAAGCCCCCGCCGTTGTGAGCGCACTCGCGAAAGCGTGGGCGTAAGCCAGCACCGCAAAACGTCCGGGCATAACCCTCTCAGCCGCAAACGGCCGGGCGCAGCCCTCGCCGCCGCAACACGCCCGGCAGCCTTTTGCGAAGCCGCAAAACCCCGCCCAAACAAAAAGCGCGAGCCGGGCTCTCACCCAGCTCGCGCTTCAACGGCATATCAAGCAAACGCTACTCGGCGTCGTAGGACTCCTTGAGCGCCTTCAGCGCCGGCAGGCTGTTCTCGATGGTCTCGCGGGCGATGCAGTAGCTCATGCGCACCCAACCCGGGCAGCCGAAGCTGTCGGAGGGAACGATGAGCAGCTCGTGCTGCTTCGCGCGATCGCTGAACGCCTGGGCATCGGGCTCAAGCGCACGCACCCACAGATAGAACGCGCCGTCGGGCTGCACGTACTCGTAGCCCATCTCGTCCAGAGCCTCGGTCAGGATGCGACGGTTGGTGGCATACGCCTCCACGTCGGACGGCTCGTCGACGCACGCCGCGGCAACGCGCTGGAACAGCACCGGCGCGCAAATATAGCCATGCGCGCGGCCTGCGCCGGCAACGGCGAAGAACACGCGGTCGGCCTCTTCGGCATCCATGGTGTCGGAAACGTACACGTAGCCCACGCGCTCGCCCGGCAGGCTGAGCGCCTTAGAGTACGAGTAGCACACCAGCGTGCGGGGATAGATGGTGGGAACGTAGGGAACTTCCACGCCATAGGTGATCTCGCGATACGGCTCGTCGCTGATCAGGTAGATCGGGTGGCCGATCTCCTTGCCCTTCTCCTCGAGCATGGCGGCCAGCGCCTCCAGGTTCTCGCGCGTGTACACCGCGCCCACCGGGTTGTTCGGCGAATTGATGATGACAGCCGCGGTCTTCTCGTTGATGGCGGCGGCCATAGCCTCCACGTCAAGCTGGAAGCTGGGAACCTGCGTGGGAACCTCGACGATGGAGCAGCCCATGGTCTCGATCCACACCTTGTACTCGGGGAAGTACGGGCTGGGAACGATGACCTCATCGCCGGCGTTGGTGACAGCGCCCAGGCTGATGGCGATGGATGCGGCGGCGCCCACCGTCATGTACACGCGGCCAGCCTTCGCCGGGATACCGTAGCGGCGCGCGATGCTGTCGGCGATGGTCTGGCGAACGGCGGGGATGCCGGCGGCAGGCGAATACGCGTGCAGTTCGACCGGCGGCAGCTTCATAAGCTCCTCAATGGTATCCGCCACCTTCTGCGGCGCGGGCACGCTGGGGTTGCCGATGGAGTAATCGAACACCTTGTCATCGCCGATCTCGGCCTTGCGCTTCAAACCGTAGGCGAACAGCTCGCGGATCGCGGAGGGCTCGTTTCCCAGGTCATACATTCTTTCGTCGATCATAAGGTGCTCCTTGCGTGCCGGTGCGCATAACGCGCAATGAAAAGTTCGCCGTCCAGATTAGCACTTTCGCACCGCGTTGCCGCCCGCGCGGCAACCAACAAAGTTAGCCGGAGCACGAAAACCGCATTTCGGACAAGCTCGCCGGCAAGGACCATCGGCGAAAGCGGCGCGCAGCCCACCTGGTCGGAACCCACCGAGCGTCCGCTCAGGCGCCCGCCAAGCATGCCGACCGCCTGCGCCGGCAGCTTGAACGCACTCGGCTCCCCGCTGGGAAACCCTTGGGCAACACCTTGCGCCGAAAGCAAACCGTCACCGCCGGCGGGCGCACATTGCGGTACAATAACCCCAGAACACGGGCGCGTGATCTCGTGGCACACGCTCGAGCCGACCTGAAAACATCCGCGCAGGCGCCCAAGCGCCGCGCACAACGAAAGGGGTTATCATGGCTTTCGGTTACAAGCGCATCTTCGCAGCACTCGACGGCGCATCCACCCAGCGAGCGGTCATGGAGCGCGCCATCGCCCTAGCGGAGGAAGAGCATGCCGAGCTCACGTTCGGCCACGTCATCGACTCCGTGCCCTACGAGGCATCGGGCGTCGACTTCGAGCTTCTGTGCAACGAGGGCAAGATCCGCATCGAGACCGACCTTGCCGACCTGCTGGAGAAGGCCCGCAACAACGCCGACATCCCCTCCGTGCAGCTGATCGTCCGTGCCGGCCGCATCACTGACACGCTGCAGAAGCAGCTCATCGAGCCCACCGAGCCCGACCTGGTCATCTGCGGCGAGCGTGGCCTGAGCAACATCAAGTACGTGTTCGTGGGCAGCGTCTCCACGTACCTCATCCGCAACGTCCGCTGCGACGTGCTGGTGGTCAAACAGGACTAACCGCGCGAAGCGGCTGGCAAAACAAGCACGAACGTGAAAGCGGGGGCCATCGGCCCCCGCTTTTCAGTTTCTAGACACTGGTCAAAACCCCAAGTCGGCTTTCCCTGCGTACGCTCTGCCCCATACGCCCCGCCCGTGAACCCCGGCACCGGATACCGCCCAAGACGGCAAAGCCCGAGCAGCGCCCTGGGCCAAACCGAGCCGGCGCTCAAGGCCGCCGAAGCGCCGAAGGACCCTTACGACGTGACCAGCAAAACGGTGCCGATGACCAGCAGCAGCACGTACGTCAGCTTCAGGAAGCGCTCCTGGCTGATGCGCTTGGCAAGCTTGCCGCCCACCACCGTGGCAAGCACGATGAGCGGGATGCAGCACAGCACCATGATCCACACCTCGTGGGTGAAGTGCCCCTGGTACAGCTGCACGCCGGCGTACAGCAGGTTGAGGATGGACCACACCGCCGACAGCGTGGCGCGGAACTGTTCCTTGTCCGTAAGCTTCTGCACCGCGTAGATGACCAGCAGCGCGCCGCCGGAAACGAACATGCCCTGGATCAGGCCCGCCGCCACCAGCACGCCCCACAGCGCCCACTCCGGCAGGAACGACTGCTTGCGCTGCACCAGGTTCTTGATGCCCACGGCAAGGATGACCAGGCCGTATATCTTCAACAGCGCATGCAGCGGCACCACGGAGTCAAGCCAGGCGCCCAGCGCCACGAACGGCAGCATGACGCCCACGATCTTGCCGAGCTCGCGCCAATGGATGCTGCGGAAGTTGAGCACCGCCAGCACCGTGCAGGCCAGAAAGCCCGTGGCGTTCAAGATGGACACCGAGCTTTGCAGCCCCAACGTGAGCGTGCCCACCGGCATGCAGAAGATGTTGCCGGCGAAACCGGTGATGGCCTGCACGGTGTAGCCGAACAAAAACACCGCCAGGAATATGACGTTCTTAACCAACCGAGACCCTCGCTCCCGTTATCTTGCGATCGGCGAAACAACGCGGCGAACGCTCCGCTGCCGCGCAACCGCCGCAACGACGCCGCAGGCGCAGCAACGCCGCGCGCTTCGGCGCCGCTGCCGGCACCCGAATGCCGCAGGCGGCTCAACGCTACGCTATCAGGCCCCGCAAACGGGAAACCCACCTGCGCAGCCGCGCCTTTTGCCGCCTATCCGCGGCTTCATCGTTATCCATGAAATAAGTTGCAAGTATATTACCAAAATGCCTATTTGCGGCTAATTGCCTTAGCATGAGGGGAAACATCATCTACCATAGGCAGGTACGCAATCCGAAAGCATAGGGGAACAGTGGCTGGATTTAACATCACCATCGCTGGCGACTCCGCTATCAACTTGGAGTTCGCCAAAACCATATCGCCGCAAACCAGCGGCATGATCCGCGTTGCCGCGCAGACGCTCACCGACGATCCCATCCCCGGGGTCACCGAGCTGGTGCCCACGTTCTGCTCGCTCATGGTCACCTACGACCCGTGCGTCATCGGCTACGACGAGCTGTGCCAGCGCGTGCAGGGCAAGCTGCGCAACCTGGCCGCCGCCGAGACGGGCGTGAAGCGCATCGTGGTCATCCCCGTCTGCTACGGCGGGGAGTTCGGCCCCGACCTGCCCACGGTGGCGCACCATGCCGGCATGTCCGAGCAGGACGTTATCAGCCTGCACTGCGCGCACGACTACCTCATCGACATGCTGGGCTTCCTGCCCGGCTTCGCCTACCTGGGCGGCCTGGACCCGCGGCTGCACACGCCGCGCCTTTCCGTTCCGCGCACCGAGATCCCTGCGGGCAGCGTGGGCATCGGCGGCGCGCAGACGGGCATCTACCCGCTGGCAAGCCCCGGAGGCTGGCAGATCATCGGCCGCAGCCCCGTGCGCCCGTACGACCCCGAGCGCGCCCAGCCCATCCTGTACCGCGCAGGCGAGTACCTTCGCTTCCAGCCCATCACGCAGAAGCAGTATGACGCCATCGAGGCGCAGATCGCCGCAGGCGGCTATGAGTGCGACGTTATCGTAGAGGAGGCCTAGCATGGGAGTCACCGCCATCAAACCCGGCATCCTGACCACCGTGCAGGACCGGGGCCGCACCGGCTATCTGGGCAGCGGCTTCAGCCCGTCGGGCGTCATGGACACCCGCGCGCTGCACACGGCCAACCTGCTGGTCGACAACGACCCCGACGCCCCCGTCCTGGAGTTCTGCCTGGCCGGTCCCACGCTTCGCTTCACCACCAGCACCTACGTCGCCATCACCGGCGGCGATTTCCGCCCCACGCTCGACGGCCGTCCCGCGCCCATGTACACCGCGCTGGCCGTGCACCGCGGCAGCGTGCTGGCCTTCGGCGCCCCGAAAACGGGCATGTACGGCTACCTGGCCATCGCGGGCGGATCGATCAACGCGCCCGAGGTCATGGGCAGCCGCTCCACCAACCTGAAGTGCGGCATCGGCGGATGGAAGGGCCGCGCGCTCATCACCGGCGACTACCTGCCGTTTTGCACGCGCAACATCGACTTCATCCCCAACCTGGGCTCGCACACCGTCGACCGCGACGATGATTTCTACGGCTTCGACGACCCCGAGATCACGCTGCGCGTGGTGCCCGGCCCGCAGGAGGACATGTTCACGCAAGACGGCGTGGACACCTTCTACGGCCAGGCCTACACCACCACCAGCCGCTGCGACCGCATGGGGTTCCGCCTGGACGGCCCCGAGATCGAGACGGTGAACGGCAGCGACATCATCTCGGACGGCATCGCGCTGGGCGCCGTGCAGATCCCCGCCGACGGCCGCCCCATCATCATGCTCTCAGACCGCCAGACCACCGGCGGCTACGCCAAGATCGGCACCGTCTGCAGCGTCGACCTGCCCAAGCTGGTGCAGTGCACGCCGGGCCGCGTCATCCGCTTCGCCCCCGTCACCATCCAGCAGGCGCAGGACCTGTACCGCCAGGAGGCGCGCCGCATGGAGGCGCTCGCCAAGATGGTCAAGCGCCCCTGCTACGGCGGCATATCGCCGCGAAGGACGGCGCGAAGGCTGACGCCCATCCTGGAAGCGCAGGCCCGCGCGCACGCGTCCGGCAGCCAGAAGCTGTGGATCGAACTGAGCAGAACCGAGCAACAACGCTTGCAGCCCGCAGAGCAGCCCGCAAGCGAGTCGAACCGATAGGAGCACCCCATGACCACGAACGAAACCAACGGCACCGCCGACGCCATGAAGCAGCGCCGCGAGAACATCCTCGACCTTCTCAACATCATGGACGAGGGCGATCTGACCGCCCTGCGCTTCAAGGACGGCCAGGTGGAGATCGAGCTCGAGCGCAAGCCCGCCGCCGGCGCGCTGTCCGGCGCCACCCTGCCCCTCATGGCCGAGCGCGTCGGCCAGCTGCTCAACGCCCGCGAGGACGCCACCGGCGTGGTGGCCGGCGCCGCAAGCGCGCCCGTGGCCGGCGACGACGACGCCAGCGTGGTCCGCAGCCCCATGGTGGGCACGTTCTACGCCGGCCCCAGCCCCGACGAGGACCCGTTCGTGAAGGTTGGCCAGGAGGTGCTGACCGGCCAGACGCTGGCCATCGTCGAGGCCATGAAGATGATGAACGAGATCACGGCCCCCGCGCCGGGCGTCATCACCGAGGTGCTGGCCGCCAACGGCACGCAGGTCGAGTACGACCAGCCGCTGTTCCGCATCTCCACCAGCGCGAACGCGTAAGGCCAGGCGAGCCCCATGTTCAACAAGATCCTCATAGCCAACCGCGGCGAGATAGCCGTGCGCATCATCCGCGCATGCCGCGCCATGGGCATCAAGACGGTTGCCGTGTACTCCACGGCCGACCGCCACGCCCTGCACACCTACCTGGCCGACGAGGCCGTGTGCATCGGCCCCGCGCCGGCGCGCGATTCGTACCTGAACACCACCGCCATCCTGGCCGCGGCCCAGGGCACGGGCGCCGACGCCATCCACCCCGGCTACGGCTTCCTGTCCGAGAACTCCACGTTCGCCAAGCTGTGCCGCGACAACGACATCGTGTTCATCGGCCCCACGCCCGAGGTCATCGACCGCATGGGCAACAAAAGCCAGGCCCGCCGCACCATGATGGACGCCGGCGTACCCGTGGTGCCCGGCACGAAGAAGGGCATCCACGACGTTGACGTGGCCCTTGAGCAGGCCCGCACCATCGGCTGGCCCATCATGATCAAGGCGTCGTCGGGCGGCGGCGGCAAGGGCATGCGCGTGTCGGAGAGCGAAGAGGACTTCGCCGACATGTTCAACATCGCCCAGCGCGAAAGCGTCAACGCCTTCGGCGACAACACCATGTACCTGGAGCGCGCCGTGCAGAACCCGCGCCACGTGGAGGTGCAGATCATCGCCGACAACCACGGCAACGTGGTGGCCCTGGGCGAGCGCGACTGCAGCGTGCAGCGCAACCACCAGAAGATGATCGAGGAAAGCCCCAGCCCGCTGCTGGACGCCGACGAGAGCCTGCGCCGCCGCATGATGGACGACGCCGTGAAGGCCGCGCGCGCCGTGGGCTACACGTCCGCCGGCACCATCGAGTTCCTCATGGACGCCGAGCGCAACTACTACTTCATGGAGATGAACACGCGTATCCAGGTGGAGCACTGCGTCACCGAGATGGTCACGCACACCGACCTGGTGGGCGAGATGATCCGCGTGGCCGCCGGCGAGCCGCTGTCGTTTTCCCAGGACGACATCGTGCTGCGCGGGCACGCCATCGAGTGCCGCATCAACGCCGAAACGCCCGAGAAGAACTTCATGCCCAGCCCCGGCACCATCTCGCAGATGCACCTGCCCGGCGGCAACGGCGTGCGCGTGGACACCGCGGCCTACGACGGCTTCGAGATCTCGCCGTACTACGACTCCATGATCGCCAAGATCATCGTGCAGGGCCGCAACCGCACCGAGGCCATCGCCAAGATGCGCACCGCGCTCGAGGAGATGGTGGTCGTGGGCGTGAACACCAACCTTGACTTCCAATACGCCATCATGGAGAACGAGACGTTCCGCGCCGGCCTGGCCGACACGGGCTTCATCGAGCAGTTCCTTGCAGGCGAAGTGTAGGGATCAACGAAAGGAAGCGTTATGGGAATCGAAATGCCGGTACCTGCAAAGCCCGAAGGCGTCGACGCCGACGTGTGGGAGCAGATGCTCCACGCCACGCCGGCCGAGGCGCGCCATCTGATCCGCGAAGGCAAGTTCGCCGCTCCCACGAGCGGCCTGTGCCCGGGTTACGCGCAGGCGAACCTGATCATCCTGCCGCGCGAGCAGGCCTATGATTTCCTGCTGTTCGCGCAGCGCAACCCCAAGCCCTGCCCCATCCTGGAGGTCACCGAGGTGGGCGAGCGCATGACGCACATCTGCGCGAAGGACTGCGACGTTGCCACCGACTTCCCCGGATACCGCATCTACAAGGACGGCGTCATGGTGGACGAGGTCGACGACGTGGTGGACTACTGGCGCGACGACCTGGTGGCGTTCATCATCGGCTGCTCGTTCAGCTTCGAGAGCGAGCTCATCGAGGCGGGCATCGAGATGCGCCACAACACGCAGGGCCGCAACGTGTCCATGTACCTGACCAACCTGGCGTGCGAACCGGCCGGCTCCATGAGCGGCAACACGGTGGTCAGCATGCGCCCCATCCCCTACGACCAGGTGGTGAAGGCGGTGCAGATCTCCGGCGCCATCCCGAAGGTGCACGGCGCACCCGTGCATATCGGCGACCCCTCCGTCATCGGCATCAAGGACATCGCCAAGCCCGACTTCGGCGACCCGGTGGACATCAACCCCGGCGAGGTGCCGGTGTTCTGGGCATGCGGCGTCACCCCGCAGTCCATCGTCATGAACAGCAAGCCGCCGTTCGCCATCACGCACGCCCCCGGCTACATGCTGATCACGGACACCAAGAACGTTGATCTGAAGGGCTAGCCGGGCTATCACGCCGATTCGCCTGAGGCTTGCCCGAGGGAGAACAACCCGAACCGACGCCGTGCGCGGTTGCGACATGCCGCAACCGCGCACGCTCATGTATATGGAAATGGAAGTGTTGAACATGCCGAGCATCGATCTTAACTCCGACCTGGGGGAAAGCTTCGGGCGATACACGCTCGGGCTTGACGATCAGGTCATCCCGCTGGTTTCCAGCGTCAACGTGGCGTGCGGCATGCACGCCGGCGACCCGGCGGTCATGCGCCGCACCGTCAAGCTTGCCGCCGATGCGGGCGTGGCCGTGGGCGCGCACCCGGGCTACCCCGACCTGCAGGGCTTCGGCCGCCGCGACATCGCCATGTCGCCCGACGAGGCCTACGACTACATCCTGTACCAGATCGGCGCGCTGCAGGCCTTCTGCCACGCCACCGGCGCGCGCATGCACCACGTCAAGCCGCACGGCCAGCTGTACAACCGCGCCGCCGTGGACCCGGAGCTTGCCCGCGCCGTGGCCGCCGCCGTGCACGACGCCAGCCTGGACCTGGTGCTGGTGGGCCTGGCGAACAGCGAGCTCATCCGCGCAGGCCAGGCGGAGGGCATCCGCACCGCGCAGGAGTTCTTCGCCGACCGCAACTACACCGACGAGGGCCTGCTGGTGTCGCGCAAGCTTCCTGACGCCGTCATCACCGACGAGGACTTCGCCGTGGCGCGCGTGGTGCGCGCCGTGAAGGAGGGCACCATCGAGTCCGCATCGGGCAAGCTGATCACCGTGAAGCCCGACACCATCTGCATCCACGGCGACAACGTGCACGCGCTCGAGTTCGCCGGCAAGATCCGCACCGCGCTGACCGAGGCCGGCATCGAGGTAAAGCCCGTGTAGGAATCCACAACATAGCGAAACGCGAAGAGGGCCGGGTATCAACCCGGCCCTCTTCTTGCATCCCGCCGCCGCCCTACCCAGGTGCGGCAGCGGGTTTCCGTATCCGGCCTTCGCCGGGTTCGGCTGCGCTAGCGCTTATCGCGACGGCGCATGATGACCAGCGCCGCGATGGACGCCGCGCCCGCCAGGGCCACCGCCGCAAGCGGCAGGACCAGGGCAAGCTTGTCGTCGCCTGTCTGCGTCAGCACCTTGCCGACCAGCCCGCTCGGCGTGAAGGTCTTGCCGCCAGGCTGCGTGGGCTGCACAGGCGTCGCGGGCTCGGTGTACGTGTTCGTGAACGCGAGCACGTCGGCATCGCCTGCCACCGTTGCATTCAAGTGGCCGAGCCCGTCATCGACGACCGTCACGGTCACCTTGTACGCGTGCTTGTCGTACGTCACGTTCGCCTGCGCATCGTCGAGCTCGGTGAGCGCGAACTCGTACGTGCCGGGCTTGTCGAACGTCAGCGCCGGGAAGGCGATCTTGCCATCGGCGGCGTTCTTCGCCTTAAGCTCGGTGCCGTCGGCCGCGGTCAGCACGAACGTGAACTGCCCGTCCTGAAGGTTCTTGCCCACCAGCGTCTTGGAGGCGCCGATGGTCACGGTCGTGGGCGCTGCCTGGTAGGCGTTGGCGAAGGTGGCCTCGCGCGCGCCTTCCAGCGCATGGGTCACGCTGAGCGTGCCGTCGCGGTTGTCCTTCACCGTGGTGACCACGGTGTACGTCGCGCCGTCATAGGTCACGCCGTTGGCGACGGCGCCGCCCCCGACCTCGTGCAACGTGTAGCGATGCGTGTTGGGATACGTGTACTCCACCGGGCTCAGCGCCACGCTGCCGTCGGCGGCGTTAGTTCCGGTCGCCACCACATCTTCGCCCTCGAGCAACTCGAACGCGAACTCGCCGGCGGCCATGTCGCGGCCCGTCAGCGTCTTGGTCACCGTCACCTGGTCGGTCACGCTGGAGCTAGCAGGCTTCACCGTGTAGGTGTTGGTGAAGGAGAACGCCGGGTTAGCTGCGGCGCCCTGGCGCTCGACCGTCAGCTTGCCGTTGCCGTCGTCGGTCACCTTGAAGCTGACCGTCTTGGTCGCCGCGGCGTCGTTGATCACGCCGGGCGCGGAACCGCTCTCCGTCACCTTATAGGTGAACACGTGAGAACGGGGCTTGCCGGACTCGGGCTCCGGGTTCGCCGGCTGGTCGGCCGGCTGGTTGCCGGGAGCGACCTCGTCAACCGTACCGTTGTCGGTATCGAGAGCCGCTACGGCACCCGCACCCTGCTCGTCGCCTGCCGCGGGCTTGTCACCCTCGTTGGAGGCAGCAGGCTTGTCGCCTTCGTCGGCTGCCTGGGCGGAAGCGTTATCCGCACCCGCGGCGGCCTTGTCAGCGTCCGCGGCAGCCTTCGATGCATCGGCATCGGCGGCCTTCGCAGCATCGGCGTCGGTTTCCTTAGCCGGTGCTGCAGCCTGGTCGGCGGCCTTCGCAGCATCCGCTTCGGCCTTGTCGGCGTCCGCGGCGGCCGTCTGGTCGTTCACGCCCAGGGCGCTGTTGAGGTCGTCCAACGTGAACTTGATGGTGCCGAAGTCCACGCTGCCGTCCGCCGCGTTCTTGGCGGTGGTGCGCTCGGGCATGGGAGCGGCCGCATCGTCGGAGGTCACCGCGAAGGTGAATTTATCCTCGATGGAGGCCGGTTCAAGCCCGGGTGCCGCCTGCAGCGTCTTCACGCCGGACAGGCCCACCTGCACCGGATCGCCCGTGGAGTACGTGTTCTCGAACTTCAGACCCTTGTCCAGGTTCGCCGTTGCCGTAAGCGAGCCGTCGCCGTTATCGACGACCGTCACCGCGAACGGGATCGGCTGCGTCTGCGCCGTGATGCCCTGGCCGGCCAGGCCGTCGGTCTTCTCGTAAGCCAGATAGTTCACCGTCCACGAGGTGACGCCCTTGTCGGAGGTCTTGGAGGCGTTACCGTCCTTCACCAGACCCTTAAGCATCTCGGTGGTGTAATGCAAGGCATCGAACGTCACGGTGCCGTCGGCCGCGTTCTTAGCCGTCCGCAGGTCATCCCCACCCGTTGCGTACTTCACCGCGAAGGTGAACTCGCCGGCGGAAAGCGGACGTCCCGTGAGCTCCTTGGTCGCCGTCACCTGAGCGGCAGTGCCGCCCGGATTGTCGGTGGAGGCGTCATACTTGTTAACGAAGAAAACCGTTGCGGGGTCCGGAGACGGATCTGCGCCGTACACGTACGTCTCGATGCCCTTAGGTCCGGCCACCTCGGTGGTGACCGTCAATGCGGCCTTCTCCGGGTTGTCCCAGACCATTACCGTTACCGTGTACTCCGTCGTGTCGTAGGTATAGCCGTCGGCCGCTGCCTGAACCTCGGCCACCTTATAGGTATACGACTTGCCCACGTCGCTCTGGCTTAGCACCACTTGCCGATCACCCAGCACGGACTTCACGGCTGGCGCGCCATCGGCAGCTGCGGGCATGGCGATCTCAGCGCCCTCCAGCGGCAGGCCCAGCACATACGCCGACGCCTCGTCGCCAGGGGTCACCTTGATCTTGAACTTCCCCTCGGCCATATCGCGGCCGAACAGGGTCTTGGCCACGTTCAGGCCGCCCGCCTCCGTGTAATTGATTTCAGCGGTGTAGCGATTCACGAACGTGACGTTCTCCGCAACCGCAGAGGCCTTGAGCTTGCCGGAGCCATCGTCGGACACCGTCACCTTCATGGTGGCCACGTGATCGTCGTACTGAATGCCCGGCAGCTTATGGCCGTCGGCGGGCACGACCTCGCGCACCTCGTAAGTGAACGTGCGCTTATGGTCGGGCGCGTCCTTCAGCATGTCAAACTCGAACTCGATCTCGCCGAATCCGAAGGCCCCCGCGGGGATCGCCTTGGTCACCGTCGCGTAGGCCACATCGGGACCAACAGCACCCTCGGGAAGCGGGGCACCATCGAGCGCCTTCAGCTCGAACGTAAACTCGTCGGTATCGGTCCAATTACGGCCCTCGAGCACCTTGTTCAGACCGGCAGTGGCGGTGTCGTAGCTGGTCGATTCGACCTTATCATAGCTATTCCCGAACGCCACAGCAGGCTTGGTCGGATGATCGACGACCTCCCCATCCAGCTTGGTGGTCAGCGTCAGATGCTTGTCGGCATCGTTGCTCATGCCCACCGTGATCTCAAGCGTGTGCACGCTGCCGTCATAGGTGACGCCGGGTTTAGCGTCGGCGGGAGCGGGCACGACCTCGCGCACTTCGTACGCGAACGTCTTGCCGATATCATCCTGCGTGAACGTGACGCCGCTCATCTTCGCCATATCGCACGCGTCGCCATCGGCACGCGCAGCGTTGGTGAAGCTGAGATCGGAATTCGCCAAGCGGGCTTCAGCGTCTTCCGCAGACACGGTATCGGACATCACGCCATGGATGCTGAAGGAGAACTCATCGGCTGCCATGTCGCGGCCGTTCAGCGTCTTCTGAACGGTGATGCCGGAGAACTGCTTCTTCTGCTTGTACTCGTTCACGAAGTTCGCCGGCCCGTTGTCGTAGCTCACCTCGGCGATCAGCTTTCCGCTGTGGTTATCGGCCACCTTGACCGTAACCTTGTGGACATGACGGTCGAACACGATGCCGCCGGTTGCGGCGCCTGGTGCGTCAAGACCCTTGCCGCAGTACTCGTTCTCCTGCACCGCGAACGAATACGTGCCAGGCTTGCTGAACGTCATCTCGCCGAAGGAGAACGTGGTCTCAACGCCCGCCTTCGCACCGCTCACCACAGCTTCGTCAGCACCCTCCGGGATGACGATGTTGCCGGCGAGCTTAGCATTCTGCGTAGCCTCATCGGCCGCGCTCAGCTTGAAGCCGAACTTCTCGCCTTCCGCCATATCGCGGCCGGTCAGCACCTTGGTGCCGCGAATCGCCGTATCGCCCTTAAGCTCAGCAGGCTTAGGCTCATAAGAGTTATTGAAGAGGAACCCAGTGCTGGGCTCCAGCCCTTCGCTGTCGTTTCCGTAGTACTCGACACCCTTCAGCTCAAGATTGCCGCCATCTTCCTCGATGGCGACCTTCGCGGTCCATACCGTCGAGTCGTACACCATGCCAGGCAAGCGGGAACCGAACGCTTGAGAGTCATTCGCAGCAAGCCATGTATCGCCGACCTTAACCACCTCTAGGATTTCGTACTCGAAGGTGGCAGCGCGCTTCTCAGGGTCAAGATCTTTGCTCTCGTACTTCGCCGGCGGCCACGCAATGTTGCCGCCCGCCTCGACCGTGGTCACAACACCGCGCCATTCGCCGCGAGCGAGATCGGTACCCGTCACGACTTCGCCATCGGGCAAAGGCGCCTCGGCATTGTACGTGCGAACGATCACGTGGAACATATCCGGCCTAAGGGGGTTCTCACCCGTCGTGTCCGTATACGTCTTCGTGCCGCTGGGGGCCCACTCCACCACATCGGGATCGTACTTGTTCACAAACGACACCGTATTGTTCTCGATGGGCTCCTCGCATTTCGCGCCCTTGTCGCTCTTCAGCTTCGTCATCACAGATTCCACCGTCAGCTTGCCGTTGTGGTCCTTGTCGGTTACCGTCACGACGACCTGGTACAGCGCCTGGGATGCGCTCACGCCGGGCCTCAAGGCGCTAGGCTCATCGGATTCCCAAATCTGGTACGTGTACATGCCCGGCTTCGTATAGTCGATGCTCTTGAAATGGAAGCCCACCGGCTCGCCAGCCTTGGTGTCCTTGCTCGTTACCACAACGCGCGTCTCACCCTTGCTGATGCCCAGGGTATCGGTCGGCGGCGACGGCATCGGTGCCTCAACGGATGTATCGGCATCCCTCATGATGAACGTGAATTCATCGGCCAACCACTCGCGACCGGTCAGCACCTTCTTGCCCTTAAGGTACATCTCGCCATCCAGCGTGCCGGATGCGGCGTACGTGTTCGTATACGTTACCGCGCTCGTCTCGCCAGCAGCGATCTTGCCCTCCGCGCCAGCGGCCTCTGCCTTGAAGCCATCGCGCGGCGTCTCGCTTACCTTATAGTCCCAGCCTGCGGAAAGCCCGTACACGTACAGGGTCTCGCCCGGCTTCAGGGAACGCTTCGCCTGGCCATCCTGGCCGAACGACAGCACGAACTTATCACCTTGCTGCTCGCCGTTCGCGTCTTTCACCACGGCGTTGAAGCTCTTGCCGACGGCATCCTGCATGGCAATGGTGAACTCGAAGGAATCGTTCGCGAAATCATCCGCGTTGTATCCATCGGGCAACTCCAGCTGCTTCGTCACCGTCAGCGTGCCGGGCACATCCATGCTCAGCTTGCCGTTGTTGCCCAGATAGGCGTTGATCAGCGTTTCCGCGGAAGACTGCTCGACGCCGCTCCACTTCGGGTTCAACACGTCCGTGGCCGTTGCCGTGCGATTCTCCTCCTTGACCTTATGCAGCTCGTTGACGTAGGTCAAGCGCGGCGTGCCAGACTTGAAGTAGCAGGCACCCGTGGAATCCTTGCCGATGGCGCCCTCGACTTGCTCAGCGGCACCGCCGGGGAAGGACACATGCTCGGTCTTCGCGACGGGCTTGCCGTTCTCCATGGCGTAGTAATCGTGCTTGTAGTAGTACGTGGAACCGCTCTCCACTGACATCGCGGGAACAGTGCATGCCTCATCGGTGTAGATGGGCGTGTCCTGCGTGAAGTAATAGTAGCTGTTACCCACAGCCGGCTCGAACGTGGCGACCGCGTCGCCTGTTTCCTCGCCGGTCCACTTGTTGGCGTAGAAGTTCACCTGGCCCGTTTCGGAGTCGGTGTTCTTCGCCATATACGCCTTCATGGCGTCATCGGGGTTCTCCAGCAGATCGAGCGCTGCCGGCTTCACGCCAGAGGAGTACAGCACCGAGATCGGCGTGGTGTTCGAGACGCTCATGGTGTCCTTCGCCAAATCGATGACGAAGTTGCGCAGCGGGATCAAGGACGCGGGTACCTTCACCTGCACCTTGTCGCCCACCGCAGGTTTGTCCGAACGCGTGACGGTGATCACGACGTCTTTCAGGTCGGCAGCGGCCAGACCGGAATGCACGTCGCCGCTGAAATGATACGTGTCGACGTTTCCGTCCGTGGTCTTGGACTTGCAGCCGTAGACCGTTCCGTTGTACACGAGCGTGGACAGGTCGGTGACCTGCATGTAATCGCCCAGCTGATCGTCAAAGGCGATGTAGCCGGTTTCGTGCTCGAAGCCTTCGCTCGTCTTCGTGGGATAGCCGGAGCCCTTCGAGATCTCCTTGGAGATGTCGTCGAACACGTGCTTCAGCTCATCGGCATTGGTCGCGCTCTTGTAGAACGTGGCGTCTTTGCCATCGGAGCCCTTCGCACGATCGCCGAAGTTCCATATATATTCGCCCGACCACCAACTCGTGCTCTCGTAAGAATACGTCGCAGACGGGTAGTTGCTCGACACGGCGTGCATGAACTTATTCTCATTGGAAACGCCCTGCCCATCGGGATTCTTTGCCGGATCGGCGCCCTGGAAGATGCCGATGGAGTACACCGCAGCACCCGCGTCCTTCATTTCCTTAGCGTGCCCAACGGCGCTCGAGGCGACGTCAGGGGAAAACTCGCTATATTCCGTCGGCGTGCCGTCGGTGAAGAAGATGACGACTTTCTTGGCATCGGAGCGATCGGAGGTCTGACCCTTCGCAAGCTCCAAGCCTGCGGCGGCATTCGTTGCACCGGCGGGCTGGATGGCGTTCACTTGGGAAGAGAAGGCGCTTTTCGTATCGTTAGTGCACGGAGCCAGCGTCTTCATCACCTGGCTGTAGTTGTACCAATACTGGCCTTCGCGATACGTGTCGTTGCCGACCTTGTCGGTCTTGTTTCCAGCGAACTTCACGATGGAGACCTGATGCTGCTTGGCGGCATCCTTGACCGTCGCGTTCTGCTTGGCGATCTCGTCGATGAACGAGTTCGCCGCGCTCTTAAGCGCGTCGATGCGCTTCGTGTCATCGCCGCTGCCCATGGGGTCGCTCATAGACCCGGAGGCGTCGAGCACCAGCACGATGTCAAGCGGCGTGGTCGCCGTATCGGACAGGTTCGACGTGGACGACAGCGCCGTGAGCGCGGTCACGAAGTCCGCACCGTTCGCCTTGGATACGGTGACGTCGTTCTTACTGATCGTATCGTTCGACACGGTCTTGTCGGTCCAGATGCGCCCGACGCTCGACGTGTCGTTCTCGACAAGCCCCTGCCAATCCCAAATGGTCGAGGGGTCCGTGACGGCGGTCTTGTTGCCGCTGTACGTTGTCGCCGACGAGTCTTCCGCAAACGCCGCGCCGCCGAACAGCGGCGACAACGCAAGCACCAGCACGGCGGCTAACGCTGCCTTGAAACGCTTCGTCGATTTCATGTCCTCGCCTCCTTCCACCGCATCGCGGCCTTCCATATCCCCATGCGCTTGCATATGCGCGCGCTCGGGCTCTTCCGGTACCCTGACGTCTTCACGGGCCCGCTCCTTCCCGCACGGTTCTCCCCATGCCATGGCGCCCGCCGACGTCGGCATTTCCCCGCCAATCGTCGAACGCGCGCACAGCCCGAAACCGCGCATCGCACCAGCGGCGCAGCCGGCATCAAGCCACTGCACCTCCTGATAACATCATTGCTAATGGGGGTACAGGGAACCACGCCGTATATGCGAACGTACGACCCCGATATTCCGTTTTCGCAGGTGGGCGAACGGGCGCCAGGGGGTCGTATAAACGACCCCCGTTGACAATGCGGCCAAGCCGCGGACGCTTCCCAAGAACTCGCGGCCAAAGTTAGCCATCTGGGAGAAATTGAAAAACGAAGGTAACGCAACACGGGATACAATAGGTTTAGGGGGCACGGACACGCCTGGAAGGAGGGGTGCGATGGGCAACGCGAAACGCGAAAATAGACTGCTGTTTTGCGCACTTGCGTTGTTCTTCTTCGTGTTCCTTGAGTCAACGCTGTTCTTCCAGGCCAACCTAGCTCAACCTGGAGGGCATAGTCCCTTCTTCTCGCAGTTCCCCATCCAAGGAGCCAGCACCCTGGGCCTGCTGGCCTTCCCCCTTAAAAACCGTCTTGTCGGGGGAAAGGGCCGGCCTGTGTTCATGGGAGTCGTCACCGTCCTTGGGGTCGCATCCCTTGTCGGCGTCGTTTTCGCGTCGTCGCCGCTGGTAATCGCATGCACGGGTGCGGTCGGATTCTTCCTTATCGGGCTTGCCGGCGCCACCGTGTACTGGGCAACATGCGTGAGGTCGCGCAGCATCGCGCGGTTCGCGACGTTGATCGGCGGCAGCCACGCGCTTGGCGTGCTCGCGCAAATCCCCCTGCTCGAATTCACGTCGAACCACCTGGTCGAAGCTGTCGTGCTTTCCGCGAGCATCATCGCCCTAGGAGTGATCAACGCGCGCATATGGCCGCCCCAATCCGTACTCGTAGACTTTTCCACGCAACGAGAACAGCGCAGAGGAAACCACCTCGAAAGCAGCAAGTTCGCCGGATGGCGTCTCGACCACATGACCCCTCGTACCGCCGTCATCGTGATCTTCGCGCTGGTGCTGTTGTTCTCCGTGCTGTTCAACACGCTCTACACCTTTATGGACATCGGCTCGCCCTGGACCAGCCAATATACCAACATAACGCCGCGCGTTCTGATGGCAGTCGGAGGCTTCGCCGGCGGCGTGCTGTTCGACCTGCACCGGGCGCGTTACCTGGGCATCGTCATGTTCTGGATGATGCTGCTCTCAGTCGGCGCGATGCTCGGGGTGGAGGCGGGCGGGCCATACGCCATCGGGGAAGTCGTCTACTTCCTGGGCTCGGGCGTTTTCATGACGTTCTATACTGCGGTGTTCGTCTGGATAGCGCAGTTCCTGCGCGCACCCGACCTGTGGTGCAGCATGGGGCGAGCGCTCAACAATGTGACCGCCATCGCAATCGGCGCACCCGCGCTGCTGGTGATCAACCTGACAAGCCCCATAGCCGTTGTCGTGCTGCTGGTCCCCCTGATCATCGGCATCAACGCGCTGCTCTTCGCCGCCGGCATGCTGGATCTGCGCCCGCGCCCGAGGGATGGCGAAACCGGAGGACGTGCCGGGCAGCAAGCCGACGCGTCCGGCTCCGCCAGCGATGCTGCGCCTGGCCAAGCGACAGCCGGTGAGCGCATGCCTGCCGCCAGCGATGCTGCGCCCGGCCCCGCCGAGGGCGAAATGCCTGCTCAGCCGGCAGTCGCCGAGCATACATCGGAAGCCGCGCAACACGCAGCACCCGACGCCGCGCCTTCCGCGGACGATGCAGCTATCGACCCCGAGGCACGCCTTAAGGATTTCGCCAGCCGCTTCTCGCTCACGCCGCGCGAGACCGAGGTACTTGCCGCCGTCACCGCCGACGAGCGCCCGCTCAAGCATGTGGCCACGGACATGGGCATCTCCCTGCGCGTGCTCCAGCGGCACCTAACTTCGCTCTACCAGAAAACCGGCACGCAATCCCGCGTCGGCCTCACGAAACTGTTCTGGGAGTAGCGCCTCTCGCCCAGCCACGTCTCCGCACCCGCCCCTTCGCCCGCGCCACCACCGCAAGAAGGCTGCACAGGCAGCCTGCAAAACCTCGCGAAACCGTGCGCCCTCTTCCCCGCCGCGGGCAGCCCCACTCACCCCGTACGGCGCAGACGCCCCATAGCACGCGAAAACCCCGCCGCAACCGAAGTTGCGACGGGGCTTCCAGTCTCACAAGGCGCAGAATCGCGCGACCTTCCCGCTAGCGAAACAGCAGCTTACGCGGCGTTGCGCTTGGCGGTGGCCACGATGGTCTTCACGCCCTTGACGGCCAGCACCACGGCCAGCACGAACAGCAGCACGGCCAGCAGCGCCTGCACGGCGGGGGCGAAGATGTCGCCGCCCTTCATGATGAGCAGGGTCTTCTGGTAGAACGTGATGCCCAGCGAGGTGAGCGTGGCGGCCAGCATAAAGGCCATGGGCACGAAGAACATCTTGTTGTTGCGGCCCGCGTTGCCCAGCCATGCGCACACGGCCAGCAGCGCCAGGGCTGCCAGCAGCTGGTTGGCGGCGCCGAACAGCGGCCAGATGATGGTGTAGCCGGTCATGCCCAGGAACACGCCGATGACCACGGTGATGATGGTGGCGACGTAGGGGTTCGTCATGACCTTGCGCACGCCCGTCAGGTCCTCGCGATTCGCGTCGACGGGGGTCCAAAGCTCCTGGAACATGTAGCGGGCCAGACGGGTGGCGGTGTCGAGCGAGGTCAGGCAGAACGCGGAAACGGCCAGGATGAGCAGCGCATATGCCAAGCCCTGCACGTTGGACAGGCCGGGGATGCATGCGAGCATCTGGGACAGGCCGTCGGCGAAGACGGCGGTCGGGGAGGCATAGCCGCCCGCGGCGTACTTGCTCCACACGAAGCCGACGGCGCACAGCGAGATGACGGCCAGCAGGCACTCGATGAGCATGCCGCCGTAGCCGATGGGCTGCGCTTCCGCTTCCCTATCCAGCTGCTTGGACGTGGTGCCGGAGGCTACCAAGCTGTGGAACCCGGAGATGGCGCCGCAGGCGATGGTGATGAACAGGGCCGGGAACAGGAAGCCCGAAGCGGCGGCCTTGTTCGTGATGGCCTTGCCGGCCTGGTCGACGAGCGCCTGGCCCGTGGAGGCGTCAAACGCGGCGTTCGTGGCGACGAAGCCCGTGAACGCGGGGATCTGCAGATTCGAAGCCGCACCCGTGAGGGATGCGCCCACGATGCCGATGACGGCCAGCAAGATCATGCCGTACAGCAGGTAGCTGGACAGGTAGTCGCGGGGCTGCAGCAAGATCCACACGGGGGCGACCGATGCGATCAGGATGTACACGCCCAGGATGATCATCCACGTGTTGTAATCCAGCGACAGGGCGATGCCCATGAGCGGCAGGTTGTAGCCGATGGCCACCATGATGACGATCAGCACGATGGCGGAGGCGATGTTGACCGGGCCGGGGATGTTGCGGCCGCGCGTGAGGACGCCGTAGACGACGGCGACGCCGATGAAGATCACCGAGATCATGGCCGTCTGCTGGTTGGCCAGGTTCGTGGCGGCCTTCGTGCCGTCCAGGTCGGGCACCACGGCGAACGTGTTCGCCACGATGGAGGCGAATGCGGCCACCACCAGCAGCAACGTCAGGTACGCGAAGATGCAGAACAGCTTCTTCGCCGTGTTGTCGATGTTCTCCGCGACCACGACGGCCAGCGTCTGGCCCTTATGGCGCAGCGATGCGAACAGGCTGCCGAAGTCGTGCATGGCGCCGAAGAAGATGCCGCCGATGAGCACCCACAGCAGCACGGGCACCCAGCCGAATACGGCCGCCTGGATGGGGCCGTTGATGGGGCCGGCGCCGGCGATGGACGAGAAATGATGACCCAGCACCACGTAGGGCGGCGCGGGAACGTAGTCCACGCCGTCTTCCAGTTCGTGTGCCGGAGTCGGATTCTTGGGATCGACCCCCCATTGCTTCGCCAGCCAACCGCCATAGCAGACATAGCCGATGACCAGGATGACCGCAGCAACAAGGAGGATAAGCAATGCGTTCATGGAACCCTCTTCTGTTTTGCGTTTCCGATGTTAGGAACGCGGCAGCAGGTTCGCCTCCAACGTGGTTTTCAGCTGCTTGCCCGCCGCGTTCGTTATCACGCGGTTCGCAGAGAGGTCGGCGACGGCCACCCGAAGGTCGGCCCAGCCACGGATGCCCAGGGCGAAGTTCTTGCGGAAACGCGTTTTGCGCACCGCCTTCGCCGCTTCCTGGGTGCAGGAATCCGCAACGATCACCAGGGATATGGCCGAGGACATATGGTTCGGCTTGGGAACCACCTTTTTGAGCCCATCATGTTCCATGAACGACACAAGATCGCGCACCTGAGTTTCATCCAAGGCATCGGCGAGGACGAAGAACAGATACTCATGCGTGTCGACTTCCCATAGCTTCGCGCTTTTGACCAGCACGTATTTTTCGCCATAGGAATGGAACTCGGCATACCCGGGGAAGGTGCGGCCGGCGTACTCGTATCCCCGTCGCACATCGAACCATTGCTCGTGTGCAGCGAGAATACGCTTCAGCACCAAGTGTTTTTCGTCCTTTGCCCGGGAGGGTTGCTCCTCGGACCGAAGGGCTGGCTCCCCAACGCGCACGGCGGCCTGTTCCTCCGCCTCACGCCTGGATTTTCCCGAAGCATCCGTCTGTTCGACTGGATGGTCGGTGCCTTTGACACCTGTCTGAATAGCCGTTCGATCGCTCAAAAACCCGCAAACTCCTTCAGCATCTTGCCTAGCTCCGCGTCTTGCGTGCTTTTTCATTGTAGTGCTTTAGTAGGATTTTGGAGGCCGAAAATGTACACATTTTCCAAAATATCGGTGAATAGTACTCATGGTTAACATCGAAAACCATATGGTTTTGCGCATATGCACAAAACCATGAAAACGTAAAGGCGCCCGGAAGGCGTACCTTCCGGGCGCTTGGTTCTGCTGCGTTGCCGGGGCCTGACGGCCCGCCTGCCCGCAAACCTTGCGTGATGGCTAGGCGCTTGCGGCAACGTTATGGTTTTGCCTTCGATCAGGCGGGGATGCTAGTCCTCCCAGGCGAAGTCGGCCTCGCCGTTGAACACCTTCAGGGCGTCGGCAACGGTGTAGTCGGCCAGCGTGATGGCGCTGATGGCCTTCGTCAGACGAACGGCCTCGTCCAGGCTGCGCTGGTGGATGTTGCGGCCGGTGGCGTTGCCGTCGGCGCCGCCCACGTGGATCTGGTCGTGCAGCTGGGTCAGGAACGTCTCGGCGTCAACGGTGGAGCCGCCGGCGCAAACCAGGCCCGTGCGGCCTGCGGCCATGGAGGCGACCTTCAGGGCCTCGGCGGCCGTACGCTTGTCGTCGCCCTCGGGCTTGGGCGGGTTGACCTTCACGAAGTCGGCGCCCAGGCACAGCGCGACGCCGGCGGCGCCCGCGATCAGGTCCGGGTCCTTCTCAGCCGCGACGGCCTTGCCGCGCGGGTAGATCCACAGCACGACCAGCAGGCCGTTGGCATGGGCGGCGGCGATGAGCTCGCCGGCCTCGGCCAGCATGGTGGATTCGTACTCGCTGCCCAGGTAGATGGTGTAGCCCAGGCCCACGATGTTCACGCCGTTCTCGCGCATGGCGAGCACGGCCTCCAGGTCGTACAGCTGCGGGCTGTACGGATCTTCCTGGGCGGTCTTGACCAGGTTGGTCTTGGAGTTCATCTTCACCAGGTAGTTGATGTTGGGGTAATCGGCGGCATACTGCGCGATAAGACCACGCTGGCCAGCCAAAACGCCGCACACGCCCTGATCGCCGATCTTGAAGAGATGCTCCGGCTCGGCATCGGCGATGTCGATGCCCTCGCCGTAGAAGTCCTTGTTCAGGTGCTCAACCTTCTGGTCGCACGCGAACAGCATGAGGCGGCCCGTGCCACGGGTGGCCTTCATGTAGTTGTCGACGTACGTCTCGCGGACGTCTGCCAGGACGTCGGCAGGCACCTTCACCTGGTCGCGAGTGATCTTGGGCATGATGTTCCTCCTTATAGGATGCAAGTTCCAAGAAAAACGGCGCAGCACGCGCCGCATGTCTGGATTCATTTTAACGAAGCAGCAACCCCGCCGCGCCTATCCACGGAAAAAAGCCGCGACCAATCCAGCAAGCGACCACTCGCCGGACCTTTCCCACCGCTGAGGACGCCAGGCGCAAGGGGCGTTCGCCATAGCCCCTCCCCCAACAAACTCAGAGACAGAAAGCAAAGCCTCCGGGGATAGAAAGTAAAAACATCCGGGACGCCAGCAAAGTCAGCGAGGGGCCCTGCGGTGCGTCGTATCGCCCTGAAGCAAGCAGGCATTGGCCTAAGGGCCATGCCTGCGCAGCTGAAGGGCGAGACGGCGTGCCGCAGGGCCCCGCAGCGTCGAGTCAATCCGCCTGCCGGCAGGCAGGCGGAACCGTTAGAACCATTCTCGTTTATTTATCACGTACATCTGCTCGAACTCGGTTTGGGACTTCGAGAGGTAGAAGATGCCCTCGACGATGGCGATGACCCAAATGGCCCATGAAGCCACCGACAACGTGAGGATACCGCCGAGGATGGACGTGCCCAGCATGATGAAGCCCGAGGTGTTATAGCCCAGGTAGAACTTGTGCACGCCGAGCCAGCCCAGGAACAGCGCGAGCAAGCCTGCCGCCACATGGTCCTTTTCGCCGACCGCGGGCGCGGCGTAGGGCTGCTGATACCCGTATTGCGTCTGCTGGCCGTACGGGTTCTGCGGCGGCACGGACCCGTAGCCCGGCTGCGCGCCATACGGCTGCTGGGCCGCCTGCGCTTGCGGCTGAGGTTGTGCGTACGGCGACCCTTGCTGCGGCGCGGCGTACGACCGAGCCGGCTGCTGGACGCCAGACTGCGTGGCATAGGGCTGGCCCTGCGCCTGTTGCGCATCGGGCTGCCAAGCGGCTGCCGGCTGAGTCGGCTGCTGGGGCTGCGGTTGCGAGCCAAACGACGCCGGCTGAGCCGGCTGAGCGGCATACGACACCTGCTGCGCTTGCGCGTACGGCTGCGGCTGAGGCTGGGTCCCTTGCGGAGCAGCAGGCGCTGCCTGCGGCTGTTCGGACGCCATGCGCAAACGCGCGGCATCAAGACGTTCCTGTGCGGCCTTCAGCTCCGCCTCGGCGGCGGCCAGCTCGTCGGCTGCGCTGCGTTCGTTCATCGGATCCATAGCGTTTCCCTTACCTTTTCTTCCCCAACTTCTCGACCACACCCATCAGCTGCTCGCGGAAAATCACGCACACCACCGCGACCACGGCGAGCACCCCGAGTATGACGATGCTCTGCCACACGTTCCCGTCGACCAGGCCGCTTGCCGCGTACGTGGACACCAAGATGCCCGGGATGCGGCCGATGTTGGACAGCAGCAGGAACGTGCGCATGCGCATGTCGGTCAACGGCACCAGGTACGTGAAGATGTCCTTCGGCATGCCGGGGATGAGGAACAGCACGAACACGATGAGCTCCAGCTTGCCGGACCGCTCGAAGCGATCGAACTTATCCATCCACTTCTCGGACACCATGTCCTTCACGAACGGCGCACCCAGGCGGTGCACCACCATGAACACGAACGCGCTCGACAAGATAGTGCCCAACAAGATGACCAGACTGCCGACCCAAGGACCGTAGAGCATGCCGGCGGCCATCTGCGTGGCCTCGCCGGGGATGAACGCCACCACGATCTGCAGGAACTGCAGCGCCAGCAGGATAAGGAAGCCCATGGGGCCGGCGTTGCGCACGCTGTCGATGACCTGGTCGATGCCGCCGGGCTCGAACATCATGTGGATGTACGGCCACACCAGCCAGCTGACCAGGCTTACGATGCCGATGAACGCCGCCAGGCCCACGATCTTGAATATATCGCCGCGGCGCACGGGCCTGCCGCGCACCTGCGTTTCCTCGTTGGCCTTCTGTTGCAGCTCTTCCTTGCGCTCGTGCGCGCGCTCGCGAAGGCCCTGATGCTGCCTTTGCTCGCGCTTCTTCTTACGGGCCGCCTTGTTCTTGCGCTTGACGGCGCCCCTTTTGCGAGTGTTCGATTGCGCCCTTGCTTCCTTGCGCTTCAATTAGCCCACTTCGCTTCCCGGCTTAGTCGCCGTTTCGTGCCTTATCGTACTCATCCTTGAACGCAGCGAACATGTTCTTCTTTTTCGGGGCGGCCTTCTTCTTGGCGCTTGAAGTCTTGCTCGAAGAAGATGCCTTGCTTGCAGAAGCAGCCTTCTTCTGCCCGTCCGACGGGGCCACGGCCTTGTCGTACTCCGCCTTGAAATCCTGGAACATGTGCTTGGACTTGCTGATCTGCTTGCCCGTGGCGTACGCGCCCTTGTTGACCGCCTCGCCGGTTGCCGCAGCCGCCTTGCTGACCACGGGTTTCGCCTTGTCGACGGTGGTTTGCACCTTGTCGACGGCGACGGCGGTGGCGGCGCCGGCCTTCTCGGCCACGCCGCCCTCGCTGTTCAGATTCGCCACCTGGGAGGAAACGAGCATGGCGCCGAGCTGCACCTCTTCGCCCTCCACGCCCTCGGCGCCCATATTGGCCAACGCGGCGCCCATGCCGCGCTTGAAGCCGCGCACCATGTCGGCGGGGATGGTGCGCTTGCCCAGCAGGGCGTTCGACGTTGCGCCGTTATCGGTTTCGAAGCAATCCACCGTGCCCGTGAGACGGTTGAACGTGACGTTGCCCACGATGCCGTAGCACTCGCCATCCTCGCTCATGACGGGAAGGCCCACCCACAGCACGCAGTCGTCCCAGTTCAGACCTTCTTTCTTGCAGTAGGCCTTGCCGCTTGCGGCGGCATCGGGGCGGATGATGACGCGGCCGTCCACCAGGTCGTAGCCGTCGATGGGGACGAACACGTCGGCGCGATGGAACATCCATAGCAGGTCGGGACGCTTCACCACGAAGCCGATGACGCGTTTCTCCTTCGGGTGGAACACGAAGCGGCGAATCTTGCCGATACGCTTCGTGCCCTTCTTGCCGCCCAGAACGCGCGTGCCGGTCAGCTCATGGGTGGTGATGAGTTTGCTTGCCATGGAAATCCCCTTATACAGCATGAAGCGGCGCGCCGAAACCTGCCTAGGGCCGGACACGCCGCTTCGGTATCACGATTGGAATAGGATGCTATTCAGCCTTCGGCTCCTCGGCCTGCTCAGCTGCCTCGGCGACCGCTTCCGCAGCGGGCTCGACGGCCTCGGCCACGGCCTCGACGACCTCCTCGGCCACCTGGCCGGTTTCCTCGGCGTTCTTGGCCACCTGGGAAGCGATGCGCTGACGCGCCGCCTCGATCTTATCGCGCAGCTCGTCGTTGTCCTGGGTGAAGGACGGCTTCAGGTTGCTGGCCACCTCCTGCACGCGGGCAGCGGCCTGACCGGCCACTTCCTGGCCCTTGGCCTGCACGGAGGAGGCGACCTCCTGGCCACGGGCGGCAGCGCTCTGATACATCTGCTGAGCGTTCACGCCGGCGTCGGCGCTGATGTTCTGCGCCTGGCCCCAGGCCTCGTTCACCTTTTCGGCCACCATGGTGCGGGCTTCCTGACCCGTACGGGGAGCGCACAGCAAAGCCGCCACGGCACCAACGGCTCCACCTGCGAGAAAGATACCAAGTTTGTTGCTCATCACGGCCTCCTAAATATGCGGGACGATCATCTGTGCTGCCATTATACGAGCAAGCCAACAAGGACTCGTCGACTTTCCAATACCTGCAGAAAAAGGTTGCCTTCTTGTTAGATTGCGAAGGGCCCGGATAAAGCTCGGAGGCCCGAAAGGCCCCCACTATCTGCCGATTTACGCGTCCAGCGCGCTTTCGACCAGCTCGTTGAGAAGGTTGGGCAACGTCAGGCCCGCGGCCTTGGCCGCCTGCGCGAACGGGGCCTCAGCGGAGAGGCACGGGTTCGCCACGGCTTCCAGGATGATGGCCTGCGCGCCGTCCCAGGTCAGATCGATGCAGCCGCAATCGCGCATGCCCAGAGCGCGATAGGTTTCCAGCACCGCGCGCTCGATTTCGGCGCGGATGGCCTGGGCGTCCGCCTCGCTCGGGGACAGCGACTCGTTGCGCACGGGAACGTGCAGCTCGACGGCGTCGGCGGCCTGTCGCGCTGCGGCGTCGTACCAGCCCTCCTTCGCCACGATCTCCACCGGAGGCAGAGCAAAGGCGTTCCAGCCCGTGCCGATGACGGGCACGCACAGCTGCACGCCCTCGACCCACGGCTGCACGAGTGCGCGCTCGCTGATCTTCAACGCCTCGCGCAGCGCCTCGGCCAGCTGCTCGGCGTCCTCGACGCGGGACACGCCGTGGGCGGAGCTGCCGGACGCGGGCTTCACGCACAGCGGAAAGCTGTCGGGGAAGCGGCTTTCCACCTGGGAAAGCGCCGCTTCCATGCCCCACAGCTCGAACGCGCGGCGCGAGAACGTCAGCGTTTGCGGAACCGTTGCCGTGACCAGGTCCTCCGTGAGGTTATGGTACGCCTGGAGCACCTCGGAAAGCGACGCCTTGTCGTAGGCGAGGCGGCACACCGCCGCGCTGCTGCCCACGCACGGCAGGCCGATCACGGAGAGCGCATCCTGGATGTCGCCGGATTCGCCGTCGCCGCCGCGCAGACAGCTGATGGCCGCATCAGGCTGCGCGCGCAGCAGATCGTCGATGAGAGAGCCGTCCGCCTGGAAAAGCTCGGGCTCGTGCTCGGCTTCCTTCAGGGCCGCCATCACGTCGTTCGCCGCGGCAAGCGAGCGCTCGGCCTCGAACGCGCCGCCTGCGATCACCGCTATCTTCAAGCCCATCTCGGGCCTCCTTCCTTTATATGTTGCGCGTTAGCCGCGCAGCAGCTTGTTGAGAAACGCCACGGAATCCCGCATGGCCCTTAGGGCCACCAGGTCGTCGGCGAAGCTCACATCTATGCGAGCGATGCCCGCCGCCTCGTCCAGCCATTCGCTGGTGCCCACGATGGGGCGTTCGCGTGTCGAACCCGTCACGGAAGGCGGGGCGCCCGGCATGGCGCCGGGCAGCGTGCCCCACCGCCCCGATTCCGCACGTACCTGCAGGTCAACCACCAAATGCTCCAGCAAATGCGGCAGCGGGGTGCAGTCCATGACCGCCGCGAAGGTGGTGCCGCGCTCGTTGACGCAGGCATGCTGCGCCAACGTGGGGACCACGTCCAGCACGCGCGACATCAGCTGGGGCGAAGTTGTGCGCGGCGCGGCGCCGAACGCCACCCGGCACACCAAGTGCCCGCGCCGCACCTCCATGCGCTCGACGCGGATGGAGCCCGCCGAAGCGTCCCCGCCCGCGCAGGCGCCATCATGCATCATCGCAGCGACCCGTTTTTCAGCTGCTCAAGGGTCACCGCGTTGCTGCCCGCCGACTCGATACCGCCCTCGGCCACCGCGCCGGTGAACCCTTGCGAGCCGGAGCCGCTGGAGCCATCGGCGGAATCGCCCGTCGCATCCGCGCCGGCAGCATCGCCGTCAGCGGTTTCGCCATCGGAGGCTTCGCCAGTGCCCGCGTCGCTCGACGCGTCGTCCGCGGAGGACGCGTCGGCGTCCTGAGCCGGAGCCGAGCTTGCCGGCGCCGCCACGGCGCCTTCGCCCGGCGTGCGGTCGAGCACCGTTACGCCGTCGACGGCCTCCTCGCGCGGGGCTTCCTTGCCCTGCAGCCCGGTGATGAGCTGGCCGAACTGCCAGCCGATATCGCTGAACAGGTTGCCCCAGAACGAGAATCCATCGCCATCGGTGATGACCAGCTCGCTGCGATCGGCGGAGAAACGGTAGCGCCCCTGCCCCTGCAGATCGCCGAACGTGAACGTGATGGTCTTCGCCCCGGTGTCGAGCGTGTAGCCGTAAGCGACGTCGCTGGTCAGATGAATCTCCTGGCCATCGACCGTCACCAGGGACGTTGTGCCGTTCGCGTACCACGCGCCTTGGAAGTCGGCGGCGTCGTCGTAGCGAAGCCAGCGGCCCCACGAGAACGAGCCCACCGTGACCACCACCACGGCGATCGCCACCAGCACGGCGACGATGGGCCAGGTCAGGTGCAGCTCGGACAGGTTGAACGGGAGCTTGCGCGCCGTTTCGCCGGCCTGTACCCCCTCGCCGGCTTCCCCACCTTGCGCGGAGTCGCCTTCGGCAGCGCCCTGAACTGCGACGTCGGCGCCTTCGCCTTCCCCGGTGCGCTTGAGCATGCGCTGCCGCCGCTCAAGCCTGCGCTTGGCGGCCTCGCCGGCGATGGCGGCACGGGCGGCATCCTTCGCTTGCTCGGCATCGGCCTCGGAGACGGTCCCCTCCACCTGCTTCGCCTGATCGGAAGCGGTTTTCTCGGCCTTCGCGACCGAGAAGCGCTTCAGACGGCGCTTCAGCGCGGCGCCCTTGCCTTCCGCCGCGGAGGCCTGCTCGGCAGTCGCAGCGGATTCCCCGGGCGCAGACGCCGGGGCATTCCCGTCCCCGCCCGGCTGCACCGAGGGGACGTTCAACGGCTTGCGCGCCTTCGTCGGCTTGCCGGTCCCGCGTTTCGCCACGGAAGGCCTGGACGGTTGCGAGACCGAAGGCCTGGTTGGCTGCGGGGCGGATGACCCCGCGGGTTGCGCAGCGGGCTGTCGTGCAGGCTGAGAACCCGAAGCCCCCGCAGGTCGCGAGACGGGCTGCCGTGCAGATTGCGCAGCGCCTGCTTCCCCAGCCTGAGCCGGGGCCGCCTGGTTCGCCGCCTGGTTCTGCTTCAGGCGCGTCGAGCTTTGCGGCATGGCGATACGCCGCTTGGGCTTGCCCGGTGCCGCCACCTGGGCGCCTGCCTGATTCGCCGCGTTCGCGGCGGCATCGTTCGACGCCGCCGCGGCCGCCTCGGGGCGCACCTCGGGACGGGCGACCGCCTTGCCCTTAACGGAAGGGCGCGCCGGTTTGCCCGGCGCGCCCTGTTCGTTATTCTGCTTCGGTGGCTTTCGTTTCGTTACCACGTGCAAAATACCTTATCTACGTGCAGTTTTCCTTCAGAAGGCCATACGCCGGCTTTACGCCTGGTCGCCGATGACCTCGATGCCGCCCATGTAGGGGACCAGCACCTCGGGGACCTTGATGGTGCCGTCGGCCTGCTGGTAGTTCTCCATGATGGCAGCCATGGTGCGGCCCACCGCCAGGCCGGAGCCGTTCAGCGTGTGGACGTAGCGCGAGCCCTTGAAGTTCTCGGGGTCGCGGTACTTGATGTTCGCGCGGCGCGCCTGGAAGTCGACGCAGTTCGAGCAGGAGCTGATCTCCTTGTAGCTGTTGTAGCTGGGCAGCCAAACCTCCAGGTCGTAGGTCTTGGCGGCGGAGAATCCGATGTCGCCGGTGCACAGGCTAATCACGCGGTACGGAAGGCCCAGCTGCTGCAGGATGTTCTCGGCGTCGTTGACCATGGCCTCCAGCTCGTCGTAGCTTTCCTCGGGCTTGGCGTACTTGACCATCTCCACCTTGTCGAACTGGTGCACGCGGATGAGGCCGCGCGTGTCGCGACCGGCGCTGCCGGCCTCCTCGCGGAAGCACGGGGTGTAAGCGCAGTAATGAAGCGGCAGGTCGGAAGCCTCAAGCACCTCGCCGGAGTGGATGTTGGTCAGCTGCACCTCGGCCGTGGGGATCAGGTAGAGGCCCTCACGGGTTTTGAACAGGTCGTCCTCGAACTTGGGCAGCTGGCCGGTGCCGGTCAGCGTGTTGGCGTTGGCCATGGCCGGGCACCACCACTCGGTGTAGCCGCGGCTGGTGTGCGTGTCGGCCATGAAGTTGATGATGGCGCGCTCCAGGCGTGCGGCCTGACCGCGCAGCAGGACGAAGCGGCTGGCAGCCAGCTTGACGGCGCGCTCGGGCTCGAGCATGTGCAGGTCGGCGCCCAGGTCCCAGTGCGGCTTCATCTGGATGCCCTCGGCCTCGAAGTCGCGCGGGGTGCCCCAGCGGCGCACCTCGGGGTTGTCGTTCTCGTCATCGCCCACGGGAGTGGTGTCGGCCGGCATGTTCGGCGTGCGCAGCAGGATGTCGTGAAGCTCGGCGTCGACGGTCTCGCGCTTGGCGGAGACGGCGGCCAGCTGGTCGTTGATCTCGCGCACGCGCTCCTTGGCGGCCTCAGCCTTGTCCTTCTCGCCGGCGGCCATCATCTGGCCGATGCTCTTGGACGTGGCGTTGCGCTCGGCCTGCAGGGCCTCCTCCTCGGTGATGGCGGCACGACGGGCTTCGTCAAGTTCGGAGAAGCGCGACGCGTCCCATGAAGCATGACGGTTCTTCATCGCCTGGGCGACGGCTTCCTGGTTTTCGCGAACGAACTTAAGATCTAGCATTGCGCGCTCCCCTTCTATGAATCGGTTGTAGTAGAGCAGTTTCCCAGTATAGCGCAGCGAACGCGCGTGCGGCGTGGGCGATAAAGAGCCTTCACGGGAGCGGCATGCGAAGGCGCAGGGATTGCAGCTATGTGATAACGGCGCAATAACAAGCGCATGCAGAGGCACGCGAAGGGCGCCGGCGATAATGGGAGCATGAAAACGATCACGAACATAGCCGACCGGCTGTTCCGCAAGGTTGAGCCGGTCGATTCCGCTTTCGGAAGCGAAGCTGCCGAAACCTGCGCGCCGGCGTTTTGCGCCATCGACTGCCCGGGTCGCTGCCCGCTTGAGCTGCACCTGCGCGACGGCGAGCTGACGCGCGTGTCGGCGAACAAGGCCGCCCCTGCCTGCCACCGCGGGCTGTCCATGCGCGCGTGGGCGAACAGCCCCGACCGCCTTATGTGGCCCATGAGGCGCGTCGGGCCACCGGGTTCCGCGCAGTTCGAACGCGTGACCTGGGACGAAGCGCTTGACGAGATAGCCGACCGGCTGGCCCGCATCCGCCGCGAGCACGGCAACGAGTCCATCTACCTGGCCTACACCACCGGGCAATCGTGCACCACCGCCGACCCGTTCGAGCGGCTCATGAACTGCTTCGGCGGCTTCCTGGACCACTACAACAACTACTCGAATCCGCAGATCAACGCCATGGTCCGTAGCATGTACGGGCCCGGTGCGCTCTACCCCGGCGGCAGCGAACTCGATGCCGCCGCCGATGCGCGGCTCGTGCTGGTGCTCGGCGCTTCGCCGGCGGAAACGGGAACGGGTCGCGCCACCTGGCACGGCGCCTGGGACCGCGTGGTCGAGCAGGTGGGCGAACGCGGCGGACGCATCGTGATGGTCGACCCGCGGCGAAACGGCTCCATCCCCAAACGCAAGAAGTCCGCGAGCGGCGGCGAGCGCGAGGGACAGGCATCAGCGCTTTGCGGCGCGGCGCTGCCGGGCAGCAGCGAACCCGAAGGGCAGCTGGCGGCACCCGCTTGCGATGGCGCGCTGCCGAACGACGCCGCGTCGAGCGGGGAAACCGTTTCCTGGTTGCCTATCAACCCTGGGACCGACGGCGCGCTGGCGGCGGCGCTCCTGCACGAGCTAGCGTTCGTGCACAACGCGCTGGATTGGGACTTCTTGCGCGAGCATTGCATCGGATTCACCGACGAGACGCTACCCGAGAACCGACGCGGCCTGGGGCTTTCCGTAATGGATTACCTGCGCGGCGCCGGCTACGACCACGTGGCGAAAACGCCCGCGTGGGCCACCGCGATCACCGGCATCGCCGCGAGCGATATTCGCGAACTTGCCGCGCAGCTTGCCACTGCACGGCCCGCGTTCATCATGCAGGGGTGGGGTCCGCAGCGTCGCAGCAACGGCGAGATGACCAGCGGCATGATCATGATGCTGGCTGCAGCGCTCGGACAGGTAGGTCTGCCCGGTACGAACAACGGCACGAACATCGCTTGGGGCGGCGGCTTCCTCACGCGAGTTTCCGCAGGTGATAACCCTGTTCCCTTCCGCATCCCGGCGTATCGGTTCCTCGATGCCATCGAGAACGGCGAAGCGCTAGGCGCGCGCGAGGGCGTTCGCGGGCTGCCGGAGGAAGGTTCCGGCGCCGCACATCTTCCCTGCAGCATCAAGGCGATCATCTGCCACGGCGGCAATTGCCTGACCAACCAGCACGGCGACGTCAACCGCGCGCACCGCGTGCTAGGCGACCCGTCGAAGTGCGAGTTCATCCTGAACGTGGACGTGGAGTTCACCGATTCCGCGCGCTACGCCGACATCGTGCTGCCCGACCTGTTCCGCATGGAGCAGGAAAGCGCGATGGACGCCGACGCCTGGGGCCGGCGCATCGCCGTCAGCACCGGGGAGCTGGGCGCGCGCTTCGAGCGTCGCGGCGCATGGGAAATGTGCTGCGACCTGGCGAAACGCTGGGGAATCGAAGACGCGTTCACCGAGGGGCGCACGGAAGGCGAGTGGATTCGCCGCCTGTACGAGAGCGACCGCGAGCGCAGCGCCGGACTGCCGGCGTTCGACCGGCTGATCGAGGAAGGGCTCGCCTGGCGGACCGACCGCAACAAGCCGTTCGTGGCGCTTGCCGATTGGCGAAGCGACCCCGATGCGCATCCACTCGACACGCCATCGGGCAAGATCGAGCTGTTCAGCGAACAGCTCGCCGCCGTGGCCGAGGCGCTGCGCGGCGCACCCGACGAGGGCGCCATCACGCCCATCCCCACCTACGTTCCCGAATGGGGCCCGGCGGAGTTCGCCGTCGAGCAGGCTGCGGACAACGGGGCGCGGGAACCGGGCGCTGGGCTATGCGCAGACGGCCAGGGGAGCAAATCAGGCACCGACCTTCCCACAAGCAGTCGCCGAAGCGAAGCAATCGCCGAACCCGCCTGCGACCAGCCGTTTCGCGTGTTCGGATTCCATAGCGTCGCACGCATCCATTCGTCATGGGGCAACGTGCCCGCGGTTTCGCGACATGTGCCGCAGATCATCTCGATCAACCCCGCGGACGCCGACACGCGAGGCATCGCGACCGGCGACCTGGTGGAGGCGTCGAACCGTTTCGGCACGCTGCGTCTTCCCGCGCACGTCACCGATGACGTGATCGCCGGCACCATCGTCATGCCGCAAGGCGCCTGGTGGCAAGCGGAAGACGCCGGCGCCGAGCCCGTCGATGTTGGCGGATGCATCAACACGCTCACCACCAGCCGGCCCTCGCCGTTGGCGTTCGGAAACCCCCAGCACACCTGCTGGTGCCGCCTCCGCAAACCCTGACACATGGGGACGGAGGCTTATCTGTCCGAAACCAACCGCTCCGCCCAGCGGTTCGGCGGCCCTGCCCTGACGGTTCGGGGGCCGAGGCACAAGGGTTCGAGGAATCAGAATCCGAACCACGGCCCATCAAGGTCGAGCTGCCAGGACTCAAAACGCAAGGGTTCAAGACACCGATCCCATATCCCTTCGAGCTGTTGCGGTTTGTTGCTGATCGTTGGTTGTTCTTCGTTCTTGGCACGACCGGAGCGGAAACGGTGTAGTATACTTTGGCTTTGTAATACGCGCCCTCGAGCGCTTGCGAACGAACCGTTAGGAACAGCATGGATTGGATCGGCCTGTACCACTTTCTTTTCGAGACATATGCCGGCATGGGCATTATGATCGGTGCGGGTCTTGTCATCAGCCTTATCGCATGCATCATCATGGAGCGTCGCACCCGCAAAACGTTCGTCGACCGCCCGAAAGGCAAGGACGACTGGTCCTTCTTCGACGATGACGACGAGGAAGATTCCGAATAACCACGCGGCGGCCACTCACTCACACCTGCCGCCGAACCGCCCCGCAACGCCAATACGCGGGGCGGTTTCTTTTTGCCCCAACGCAAAAGCGCCCGCAAGCACAACGCTTGCGGGCGCTTCGTTTCCCAACTTGCCGTTACAGCGCGAAGCCGATGGCATCCAGCACGTACTTCGGCACCATGAAACGCACCGTCTTCTGCGGGTCCACCATCTGGCACACCTGCACGTCGGCGACCAGCGACAGCAGCATGACCAGGTCGGCCTCGGACTCGTTCGTGCGAGAAGCCAGCAGGTCGACCATCTGCTGAACGGCCAGCTCAGCGGCCGCATCCAGCGATTCCGCGGACACGATGATGCCGAAATGCGTGTCGTTCTCGATCAGCGGGTTCACCAGCTTCAGCTCGGGCAGGGCCGTCAGCGTGACGGTGGCGTAGCCTGCAACCTCGGCGCCGGAGACGCTGACCTCGCCGTCGCCCATGGCAGCGTGCATGTCGCCGCAGCCGAACAGCGCGCCGTCGACCGCCACGGGAAAGTACAGCGTGGCGCCGGTGGTGATGGCCGTGTTGTCCATGTTGCCGCCGTGGCTACCCGGCGTGCCGCAGTTCACCGGCTCGCCCTCGGGAGCCACGCCGATGACGCCGATCATGGGGCGCAGCGGGATGTTCAGGCGCTCGTCCCAGGCCAGCGTGTTGCCCTGGATCTTGCAGTAATGCGTTGCCCACTCGGTGAAGCGATTGCCGCAAACGCCCTCGTCCTGACCGGTGGCGGAGCAGGTCTGCTCATCGAACTCGATGTTCTCGATGCGCACCTTCAGCGCGCCGCCCGCCTTCGCGCCCTCGACGAACACCGGGCCGGTTGCCGGGTTGATGGCATCCCAATCCAGGTCATCCATGGTGTCCTGAGGACCGGTCAGCTGGTTGCTGAAGCAGTCCTTCGTACGGATGCGCACCGTCTCGCCGGACTTCACGGTCAGCACCGGCTCAAGATCGCGGTCGAAGGAGAACAACGTCTTGTCGTCGTTAAGCTCGATCATGGGTTTCCTTCCTATCCATGTAAGGCCGCGGCACCGCGCCGACGGCCGGTCTTTCGATATCGCGCAACGCCGCTTCGCCCGAACGTCGGGAGCGGAAGCTATTCGTCGCTCTCGTCATAATACTCGGGGTCGGGCAGAAGATAGGCGGCGAACAGCATAATGCCCGCGGAAACGACCAACGAGGCAACATCGACGGGGTCGGTGAAGGCGGATGCGGAAGGAGACCCGCAAACCGCCGCCAAAACGAACCCGGCAACCAGCACCGCCGCGCCCGCCAGCACGCCGAAGGACGCGAACAGCCGCGTGGGGCGCCAACGCAGCAAGGCGCACGCGCCCGCCGCCAGCACCCAGCTTGCCGCCATGATCCACGTGCCCGGCTCCGTCAACATGGCCGCCATCCGGTCGATGACCGCATCGCTTGCGAAGGCCGCCGTCGAGAAATGCCAGGTGGAAAGCACATCCCATCCCATGAACGAGGCGCTTCCCAAGCTTGCCAGCATAAATCCACACAGCACTTGGAAGGCCGCGGTCGCCATCGCCGCAACCGGGCGCAGCGCAAAACCCGCCGCAAGCGGGCCAAGCGGCCCCAACCCGATCGCGCCGGCAAGCGGCGTCGCTAACGCGGCGTTCGCGGTCGCATCGCCCGCGCGGCCCAGGTACCACCACCATACGCCGACGCCCGCCAACAGCACGCAACCCGCAGCGGGCACGCCGCACATCACCAGCATGGCCGACAGGGAAACGAATCCCAAAAGCGCACCCAGATGAGGTCGAAGCGCTCCGGCAAGGGTGACAAGCAGCAACAACCCCCAGAACAACGGGTTGGCGAACCCTTCGGTCTGCGAGATGTTCTGCAACGGCAAAAACGCCAGCAACGCCGATCCCACCGCGCCGCACGCGTGCGAGCCGAGAAACAGCAGATCGGGCGTGATACGGTCGCGCAACGGGATGCCGGGCTCGCGATGCTGCGGCTCAGGCTCCTCCTCTTCTTCCGGACCGACGACGATGTCGGCCAGCTCCGCACGGCCCTTCACCGGGTCGCCCAAAAACGGCGAAAGCTCCTCCGCGAAATCCGCCACCGTCTCGTAGCGCTCCTCGCGCTCAGGGTCCAACGCGTAGAAGATGGGGTCGTCCGCGGCCGGGTCGAGGTTGTCCCAGCACAGCGATGGCAGCACCAATTCGCCATCCTCGATGGCCTCCTGCGCCTGGAACAGGTTCGGAGCCAAGAACGGGTTCTCGCCCGCAAGCATCTCGTACGTCACCGACGCGAGCGCCCACTCGTCGCACCGCGCGTCAAGGTTCTCCTGGCGCATCTGCTCAAGCGGCATATAACCGACGGTGCCACCGCCGGCCACGCCGAACCCCTGCGCGTCGGCCAAGGTCGCCAAGCCGAAGTCGGTCACCTTCACCTGGCCCGATGCGTTGATCAGGATGTTGTCGGGCTTGATATCCAAGTGCAGCACGCCGTTCTCGTGCGCCACCTCAAGCGCATGCGCCACCGCGTCGAACACGGCGGCGACCACATCGAGCGTCAGCTGATCGTCGTGGTCGCGCAGCAGCTCGGTGAGCGTCATACCCTCGACGTACTCCATGATCAGGTACGCCGTGGAGTCTTGAATCTCGAAGTCGTACACCGCAACGATGCTGGGGTCCGACAGCATGGCCGCCGTGCGGGCCTCGTCCAATCCCGGGATGCGCGAGAGCGTGCGCACCAGCGGGCGGCTTGCAGGGTCTGCCGTATCCGTCAGGCTGACCGACTGACCAGGCAAAAGCTGGCTGGGGAACGAATCAACGCGCGACGGGCCCGCAAAACCCGCTTCCTCGGGCAAATCCTCCCACGGGGGAACGTCCGCCGGGTCGACGGCGGCCACCGAAGAAGCCGCGGATCCCGTTGCACGCGTGCCCGACGCGCCGAATCCTTGCGATCCGGCTGAGCTTTCGCCGTGTTCATCAGGAGAAACATCAAGCGCATCGGCCCCGGGAAGGGCGGCGCGCAACAACTCGGCCTCGGAGAGGGGGATGCATTTGATGGCCACCTTGCGCTGGATGCGCGTATCCCATGCCACCTGCACCGTGCCGAAGCCGCCGGCCCCCGCCTTGGCAAGGGGCTTGTATCGATTGAGTATCAGCTGCGTTTTAGTCATGCGCACATTATATTGCAGGGCACTGCAGCACGGCCGCACACCGGCGAATACGAGCGCCTTCCCTTCCCGCGCGAAAATTTTTCGAAGATACCCTACTCGGCACCTCGGATTTATGCGGGCATGCCTATCATGGAACGGTTATCAATGGCGCGACAACGCTCGGCGAAGCCGCAACGCACCAAGGTAGACGACGCCCTCGGCCCGCAAAACGCAACGCATGCGCATGCCCGTCCAAGGAGCACAGCCCACCGGCGCACGGCCAAGCCCCGCAGCCGCAAATGGAAACGCAAGAAGGCACGCATGACCGAGTACAACGAATTGACACCTGAGCTGGTACTGGAGCTCAAGGCCATTGTCGGCAAGGACAACTGCTACCTCGCTGACGACATCAACGAGGATTTCGCGCACGACGAGATGCCCATCTACGGCACGCACATGCCCGATGCCGTGGTGATGCCCGCGGACACCGAGGAAGTGTCCGCCATCATGAAGCTGTGCAATGAGAACCGCATCCCCGTCACGGTGCGCGGCGCCGGCACCGGCCTGGTGGGCGGTAGCACCCCGGTGCTCGGCGGCGTGGTCCTGTGCACCATGCGCATGGACAAGATCATCGCCTACGACATGAGCAACCTGAACGTGCGCGTCCAGCCCGGCGTGCGCCTGTGCGACCTGGCCGCCGACGCCATCGGGCACGGCTTCATGTACCCGCCCGACCCCGGCGAGAAGACCGGCTCGCTTGGCGGCAACGTCAGCACCAACGCCGGCGGCATGCGCGCCGTAAAGTACGGCACCACGCGCGACTACGTGCTGGCCATGACCGTGGTCCTGCCGAGCGGCGAAGTGATGCAACTGGGCCGTCCCGTGACGAAGGCGAGCAGCGGCTACAGCCTGTTGCACCTGATCATCGGCTCGGAAGGCACGCTCGGCGTCATCACCGAGCTCACCATGAAGCTGATTCCCAACCCGCAGGAGGACATGAGCTTCATCCTTCCGTTCGAGAACATCGAGGGCGCCATCAGCGCGGTGCCGAAGATCAAGCTCGCCGGCCTGAACCCGCAATCCATCGAGTTCATGGAACGCGACATCGTGGATTCCGCCGCGAACTTCAGCGGCACGAAGATCATCCCCACCAAGGTCAACGATCGCGAAGTGGGCGCGTACATCCTGGTCACGCTGGACGGCAACGACGAGGATGAGATCTTCCAGCGCGCCGAGGTGCTGGCGGGCATTGCCGACGAGTCGGGCGCCTTCGACACGCTGGTACTCAGCCAGCCTTCCGACAAGCGCGACGTTTGGGCTGTTCGCAGCGCGTTTTTGACCGCCATCGAAGCCGACACGCGCTTCCTGGACGAAATGGACGTGGTAGTGCCCGTGGATAAGATCCCGTCGTTCCTCAGCTTCGTGCTGGGCGTCGGCGAGGGGCACGGCGTGCGCATCCGCTCGTTCGGCCATGCCGGCGACGGCAACCTGCACATCTACTGCTGCGGGAACGAGGACATGGACAAGGACGCATTCCTGGAGCAGTCGGCGAAGGTGATGGAGGCCGCGTACGCCAAGTGCGCCGAGCTGGGCGGCCAAGTGTCCGGCGAGCACGGCATCGGCCACGCCAAGCGCACCTATCTGCGCGAGAACTTGGGCGACACCGCCATCGAGCTGATGGCCGGCATCAAGCGCGTGTTCGACCCCAACAACATCCTGAACCCAGGCAAGGTCTGCCAATAACGCCAGATCAAACGGCGATTCGGCTAGCATCAACGTTCCAGCGGCCCGCCTGCGCCACCTGTCGCAGACGAGCCGTTCCGTATACGGGGCGCACAAGCCCCACGCGACCATCAAACGCGTCCGCTACAATCGACGCGCAACGCAAACAGAAAGGCCGCCGTTGAAAGATACCCGCACGCTCCCGCTTCCCCAGCGCATCGCTGCAGCATTAGCGGCTCTGGCGCTGGCGTTCTCGTTCGCGCTTCCCGCAACGGGCTGCTCCATCAGCATCGGCGATAGCTCCACCGGCAACGGCAGCTCCATCAGCAGCACGTACGGCGGCTCCGGCTCCACCGGCTCCGACAGCGCGCAATCCGCCCAGGCGACCATCGCCGATATTCCCGCGTACACCGGTGCGCTGTGCATCGACATCAACCACGGCGAGCCCGGGTTCACGGCGCAGGACGAGGCGCGCGGGACGTTCATGCAGTTCAGCGACCTGGATTTCGAAGGCCGTTGCGGCACCGCCTTCGCGCGCATCGGGCCCGACACCATATCCAACGAGAAACGCGGCGACATCTCGCAAGTGCACCCGAGCGGCTGGGTGCAGCGCAAATACAGCTTCGTCGACGACGGCATGCTGTACAACCGCAGCCACCTGATCGCGCACCAGCTGTGCGGGGAGAACGCCAACGAGAAGAACTTGATCACGGGCACGCGCACCTTCAACGCGGTGGGCATGCTGTATTACGAGGAGCTGGTGGGCGACTACGTGCGCAGCACGGGCAACCACGTGCTCTACCGCGTCACCCCGCTGTTCGCCGCAAACGACCTGGTAGCGCGCGGGGTTCAGATGGAAGCGAAGTCCGTTGAGGACAACGGCGAAGCCGTGCAGTTCAACGTGTTCGTGTACAACGTGGAACCGGGCGTGGCCATCGACTACGTGACCGGCGAAAGCCGGGAATCGTCCGAAACCCCGCAGGTCACCAGCAAAGGCAACGCCACCATCACCACCGCAGCAGCAGCGCGAGCAGATAAGGCAGCAGTTGGAAGCGGGAGCGAGAGCGACGCCGACGGCGGCGACGGTGGCGACGCCAACGGCGGGAGCAAGGGGAGCAAGGGCAACGGCAGCGGTGACGGAGCCAGCAGCAACAGCACCGGCAACCAAAGCACATCCGAGCAGCAGGACTACATCCTGAACGTGAAGAACAAGAAGTTCCACAAGCCCGACTGCTCCGCCGCCAACGACATCTCAAGCGCAAACAAGCAAGACTTCACCGGCACTCGCGACCAACTCATAGCCCAAGGCTACTCCCCCTGCGGCATCTGCAAACCGTAAGTTGACATGGGGAGATCCTCGAGAAGCACGACGAGCAGCCGCTTATCAACGGATCACAGCAGATAGAAATCGCTAGGGAAACAAAAGAAAGGCAAAACGGCGCGGCATTCATCTTTCATCTAAGAGAAACGCCACGGCACTACTTCGGAATCAAACGCAACACTTAAAACGCTTGTACTTCGCGATAAGGAAATTCTCGTTCGGGCGCAACGCCTTCTCTTTAGGCAAAAACAGCGGCGCACCATCAAGATCTGCGTATGGTCCGTCCGAAATCCGCGAACTTGCTTCCAGACGCATCGAAGCAGGGTTAATACCCAGCAAATAGCTATCAAATAGCAAGTGAATATCGGAACGCAGCAAAATACCGTTCTCTACAACATTGCTCTGAGTTCCGCGGTAATCAAGGATATGCGCTGCCTGCAACACCTCGTTCGTATCGAACCCCGTAACCGCACAATGCCCTTCATAAGCCTTGAACAGGTCTTTTCTAAACGCTTGCTGCCCTTGACGCACCATACGACGAGCAACGGAAAAACGGCGACGGTCCTCTTCCATGCTTTCCGGATCGCCTACCCCATTCGCTCGAAGCCACTCATCAACCGCTACCGAATCCTTCATTTCGGCTTGCGGAGCCGCGCTCGCAAACAAATGCTCGGTCTCGGGCGTAACGGGCCCGTGCAAGGTAAACAACTCGTTCTCGGGATTGAATTCCTCAACGAATGCAAGAAAGCGCAGATACGAACTCGAAGACGAGTTCTGCTGAAGGAACACGCCAACGGGAACGCCATCCATCAAGCAATTCACCAGCTTTTGGTTCCATTGCATGTCGGTCGTTCCACCGGAATTATTTTGATGGGCCGAATAGTACAAGACCCATGTCCCATCGCCCAAATCGATTCGGGCACCGTCGTTGTTCTCGCTATATAAGCTGTTATAGGCAACCGTCACCGTTGCCGCATACCTATGGCGACTCGGCACATGGATCCCACGCTGCGCCACATGCGGGAACTCAACTCCAAGCAACTTCTTACCGTGGTATCGAGAGCCTATTTTCCCCGTTTCATTCATGAACCATGCATACAGGTTTCGATGGCTCTGGGGGTCATCTTCGAGAGGGATCAAACGTAACGCACGCTCGATCGACAGGTTCGTGTATGGAAGAAAGTCGTCAACGCACATCGAGCCATCGATGCGCGTCAGAGGAAACGGCACTTCCGCCGTTTCCACCATAGTCGATATGTTTGCATCTCTCGAAGTCATACTGCAATTGTGCCAGCGCCCACCCTGTTCGACAACAAGCAATCCGGCGGAAGAGGCCAATGCGAAGCTTCATTGCACGGCAGCAAGCCCCGACTCACAGCCCGCAAACGTCGCACCCCTTAGAACAACGTTCCCTGCCCGAACGTTACCGGGGCTGGCGGTTGCTCTGGGGCGGCCGTTAACGCGAACCTTTCACGATTTGCTAGCTTTTGCCAGTTGGCTACCAGGCTGGGCCATGGCGCGCACAGCCACCAACGCGCCTCGGCAAGCGTGAGCGTCAGGGGCATGCGGTTGTGCACGGGCGCAACACTGGCGTTCGGACGCGTGGTCACCACCGAGAAGCAGCCTTGCCCGCATACCGTTGCCAGCAGCAGCGGCGTGCCTTCGCCGCTTTCGAAACGGTACTGCTGCTTAATCTTCCGCCCCGTTTTCGGGCTGCGCACCGTTTGGGTTGCATGCGCTTCAAAGAAACCGCCAGTCACCACTACGCCACGACCTTGCACGATCGGTTGTTCCCACATGCCCGGGTTCGGCCCCATCGCCGTTTCCAAGCGCGTGTTATACACGGGACGTTGCTGCCATTCGACAGGAAATCCCCAGGTCAAGCGCTCAACAGCCAGCTGACTTTCCGGCCTGCGGACAATCACGTCAACGCCTGCGCCAGGGAACGCATCCTCGCCCGGCTCCACCTGCGCCGCCGCGCCTTCGCCAACCATCGGACGCGCAGGCCAATCGGGTTGCGCGTTCACGGGTGAATCCGCCTGCAACTCGCGCACGACTTCCGCAACCTCATCCCACGTAACGACCGTGAACCTTCTGCACACGATGAACCCCTACTCGAAAGGATTGCGCCAGACCACCGGCACTACCCCGAACTCTTCCTTGAACTGCTGCGTAAGCCCGAACGTCACGGGCTTACGCTGGTTGACCTTCAGCTCTTTAGTTATACGTTTTCGCGATTCGTATAAAGAAGAGGCCTGGAATCTCATTTACTTTATACGATTTCCGGGATTCGTATAATTTAGCGCGCGTTTTCGAGCGCTTCTTTATACGATTTCGCATTCCGTATAAAAACGGGAGCCCCTGTGGGGCTCCCGTTGAGCGTGCTCTATTGAAAGGGGCTGGCGAAGCCGGGGCTTCGCGCTGGGGAAATCGCTCCCCCCTGTCAGCGCAGCAGTTGCTGGCGTTGCTGCTACTTCTCTTCCTCGTCCTTCTTGTCAGCTTCGGTGATGCTGCAGTTGGTGATGAGGATGAGCGAGGCAACGGAAGCGGCAGCCTGCAGGGCCGTGACGGTGACCTTGGCCGGATCGGCAACGCCCATGGAGATCATGTCGCCGTACTTGCCGGTCTCGCAATCCAGACCGAAGCCGGGCTGTGCCTCAAGCGCCTTGGCAACCTCGACGTCGCCGTTATAGCCGGCGTTGCTGCACAGCGCGCGCATGGGCTCCTCAAGCGCCTTGCGCAGGATGTCCACGCCGAAGCGCTCCTCCTCGTTGGCGGCTTCCACCTGGTCAAGCGCCTTGGACGCCTGGATCAGGGCAACGCCGCCGCCGGCCAGCAGGCCCTGGCTTGCAGCCGAGCGCGTTGCGCGCAGGGCGTCCTGGATGCGGCTGCGGATCTCGTTCATCTCGGTCTCGGTTGCAGCGCCGACGCTCATGACGGCGATGCCGCCGGACAGCTTCGCCAAGCGCTCGCGCATGACATCCAGCTCGTAGTCGGAATGCGGGTTCTTCAGCTCGTTGCGGATAGCCTCGCAGCGCTTCTCGATGGCCTCCTGCTTGCCCTTGCCGCCGATGATGAGCGTGCGGCTCTTCGTGATTTGCACGCTTGCGGCACGGCCGAGCATGCTCTTCTTGGCGTCTGCCAGCGACAGGCCGCGCTCGGGGGAGATGACCTCGCCGCCGGTGAGGATGGCCATGTCCTCCAGTTCCGCCTTGCGGCGCTCCTCGGCGCCAGGGCACATGACGGCTGCGCTGATGAGCGTGCCCTTCTGGCGGTTCATGAGCAGGGAGTTCAGGGATTCGCCGCGCACGTCGTCGGCAACGATGAGCAGCGGGTGACCGGACTGCATGACCTCCTCCAGCACGGGCACGACGTCCTTGAAGTTGTCGGCCAGGCGCTGGTCGGTGATCAGGATGTAGGGCTGCTCCAGCTCGCCGGTCATGGAGCCCATGTCGTCGGCCATGTACGGGGAGATGAAGCCGCGGTCGAACAGCATGCCCTTCTTGACTTCCAGGTCGATGCCGAACTTGGTGGACTTCTCAACGGAGATAACGCCGTCCTGGCCGATCTCGTCCAGGGCCTCGGCGATCTTCGCGCCGATCTCGGGGTCGCCCGAGGAGACGGTGGCGATCTCGGCCATCTGCTCGCGCGTGGTCACCTGCGTGGCGGCCTTCAGCAGCTCGTCGGATGCGACGTCGGCGGCCTTCTGGATGCCGCGGCGCAGGGCCAGCGGGTCATTGCCGGCGGTAACGTAGCGCACGCCCTCGCGCACGATGGCATCAGCGAGCAGCGTTGCCGTGGAGGTGCCGTCGCCGGCCTCGTTGTTCGCGGCGGTTGCTGCCTCGCGGACCACCTGCAGGCCCATCTTCTCCACGTGGTCGTATGCGCCCACGTGCGCAGCAACGGTAGCGCCGTCGTTGGAGACGTTGGGATGACGCTCGCCCTTCTTGGTGATGCCGACGTAACGGCCCTTCGGGCCGATGGTCACGCGCACCGCGTCGGCCAGCTTCGCCACACCGGTCGCAAGCTTCTCACGCGTCTCGTTGTCGTATGCGATTTCCTTAGCCATGCTATGAGCCCCTTCCTTGAGCACGTGCATAACAATATTTGCTACCAAAGAAAGTTAGCACTCTTTGCCCACGAGTGCTAGATGCAGGCAGGTATTTATGGGAAACGGAAGCGTTTCGTTACCTATTTACGCTTCCAGCCACGCCGCTAGCGGCTCGGGGGCGTCGAACACGTCGCAGTTGCTGCGCCAGTCGGTGGAGTTGAGGCCCGTGGCAGTCGCGCGGTCGAGCATCTCGACCAGCGGGTCGAAATAGCCGCCCACGTTCAGGATGGCGCTCTTCGCATCCAGTTCGCCGGCCTTCACCTGGGAGACAATGTCGAAGAACTCGTCGAACGTGCCCAGGCCGCCGGGCAAGGTGACGAAGGCGTCGGCCAGCGAGGTCATGCGCGTCTTGCGGGTGGCCAGGTCGGATTCGCAGATCAGCTCGGTACACGGGTAGACGGGGCGGCCCTTCTTGTTCAGGCCCTCGGTAACGACGCCTATGACGCTGCCACCCGCGTCGCCCACGCCGTGCGCCACCGCGCCCATCAGGCCCACGTCGTATCCGCCGAACACCAGACCGTGCCCGTGCTCGGCCAACGTGCGTCCCAGCTCGTAAGCGGCATCGATGTACAACGCATCCAGGTCCCGGCTCGACGAGCCGAACACGCAAACCCTCATGGCGAAACCCTTTCAACCGAAAACAGTAACGCGCCCTAGCCTACACCATCGCGCAGCGTTTCGCCTACACGCCGCCGCCTTTGTCGTGACCGGGGGCACCCTGTTCGGGCGTACGAGCTTCAACTTTGCCGCGCGAATTGTCGGCCTCGGAGAACCACGCGTCGCAAAGCTGCTGGTAGGAACTATCTTCCCGCATCGCACAAAGCGCCTGCGCCACAGCCTGCGCCAGCGCCTCGTTGTCAGCGTCGAACGCCAGCGCATAGCCCGCGTCGGCCCCTTCGATGTGCTGCACCACATGCTCATCGCCATACGACACGCGCAAGTGGTAGTTCGCGGCCTGCTCATCAGCCACAACGGCATCCACATTACGCGCCTGCAGCGCCGAAAACAGCTCACCCACGTTGTTGTACTCAACTAGTTGTACATCAGCAAGCGAAGATGCCGCCCATGCAGCGCCGGGTGAGCCTGCAAGCACGCCGACCTTACATCCGCCCAGGTCATCAACGCTTTCAACAGCGGAAGACTTCTTTGCCACCAAGCATTGGCTCACGTCTACGAACGGAACGCGCACCATGCCCGACGCGTCATCTGCAACAACGCTGCCAACCTGCCCGCTTACGGCATCCGCCACCGTCATGGCCGCGTCGGCCCGCACCTGCGCACCACGAACGGTCTGCCCTGCCACCTGCGCACGCGCAAGCGCCGCATCAGCCGAATCTGCCTTCGACCAGGCAACTTCAACGTCAAGCCGCTGCGCAACCGCATCCATCAGCTCGCAGCCGAACCCCGTTTGCACGCCGTTGGCATCCTGAAAATACGGCAGGCAGCTCAACGGGCACGCCACCGTCAACGCACCCTTGTGCACCAGCGACAACTCCGCCGCCTGCTTCTCGACACCCGCCGACGCACCACCTTGTGCATCCGCCCCCGAAACAGGGCTGAACCCGGCGCACCCGCCGAGCCCAGCAACCAGCGCCACGCACAGCGCAGCGCTTCCTATAACGCGGCGGCAACGCGCCGCCACTACGCAGCCTCTTCCACGCTGTCCAGCAGCTCTTCCAGCAGGTCAGCGTCCTCTTCCACATAGCCCATGACCAGCTGGGCCAAACCCTGGTAGAACATGGTGCGCGCGAAACGACGCATGTCTTCGGTCATCATGGGCAGCCAGTTCAGCAGGTGGTCCTGCGCGAACTTCTGCTGCGTGCGCAGTTTCTCGATGGCCTTGTCCTCGTCGCCGGCACGCAGAGCCTCGGCCGTGCGCATGGCCATACGCTGCATAAACTCCAGCTCAAGGGCAATGTGGTCCTCGCCCTCGGTCCAACGACCACGCTTCAGGTTGTTCTCGCGCAGCGTTTGCAGCACCTCGGCGCGCGCTTCCTGCATCATCAAACGACGCTCGGAGGTGTACACGCTCTCAAACGGATACGCCGCAGAAAAGCCGTTCACGCCGTGACCGATGAATGTGCGCACGTAGTCGATGGCAAGCTCGGTGATGCTGTCGTCCCAGCTGGTGCGCAGGTAGTCGTACAGCATGTGGTAGCCCTCGTCCACCTTGGCGCTGCTCGTAGCGGCCGGGAAGCGCATGCCCTGCAACTCCGTCAGCGCAGCCTTGTCAACTTCCTTCAGAAACAGGCGCGCCATCAGGCCGTACGTACGAGCGCGGCCATCCATCAGCGCAGCCAGGTCCATCTCTTCCTCAGCAGCGGGTGCTGCAGCCATGTTCTCAGCCATCGGTTACTCCCCCTTCTTCGCACACGCGGCCTCAACCTCGGGGATCATCTTGCGTCCCAGGTCGGTCAGCTGCCACGAGTGATCTTTCCAATGCAGCGCGTCGGTTTTCTCCAGCATGTCAATGAAGTGACCACCGAAGCGGCGCGGGCTTTTCACCACGTCGAACCCGTCCACCAGCGTTTCGATGTCGTCCTTCGAACGCGGCGTGGCATCCACGAAGTTCATGACCGCGCGGTATACCTCTAGGTACTTCACGTCGCGGTTGAACACCATGTCGCGGAACGCCGAACCATCAGTCATCTGGGCGAACACGGCGCTGCCGGCCTCGGTGGTGCGCCACGTGGGGTCAACGCGCTCCTTGATTTCCAGGTACTCAACGCCCTCGGCCGCGTCCTCGCGCTCTTCGGACGTTTCCGGCATCTCCAGCTCAAGCGCTCCGGCGCGCTCCAGCATACGGCACAGCGTGGTGGTGCCGTACACGGAACGGTTGTCGGCCTGCAGCGCGTCAACCTTTTCCGTAAGCTCGCTGTTCACGCAACCGCCTTCGCACCAACCCAGAATGGAAACCAGCACCGGACGACGCGCCGGGTTGTGATCGAGCATAGCCAGCACGGCCTGCACGGCACCGCCCTGGCGCTCGGGGCTGTACACCGACTCGCGCTGCATGTCCTCGGGCATATTGCGCATGGTGGGATAGTCCACCGTATCAAGCGGGTTGTCGTCGTCCATGTCCTCCTGGTTGATTTCCAGATCGTCCACGGCCAGCGGGTCGAACTCGTCCTCTTCGTCCCACAAATCAGCAATTTGATTTTCGGCCATCGCAAATCCCCCTGTTCTACGTCGGGCCCCGGCGCGCGGCGCAGGGCCGGCCGGCGTTCACCTCGAACGCGCGGCCAATCGCCTGCGAACCACCAGGTCGCAGGCGTGTTTCCTCTTCGCTGCCGCCCATTATAGGAAGCGCGGGAAGCGGGCCATCATCCCGCAAACCCTAAAATGGCGAAGTTGTCGCCACATCCGCGGCATCCAAGGCGTGTGCAGCATCATACGCGGGGGCTGATTCCTCATTTCCCCAGGTCACAGGCTTGTGAATCGGTTGCCTGGGCGGCCATGCGCCCGTATACTGCGAACCACGTTGCCGAAAGCGGGGCTTCCATTCCTCGACTCTTACGAGAAGGGAGGCTCAAATGGCAAACGTATCTTGGGGCAAGAAGCTTCTTGCCATCGCGGTCGCGTGCTGCGCGTGCGCGATGATCGCCGTGCCGGCCTATGCGTTCTACTACGTCCACAGCGATGAGGGCGTCCAGGTGGAGAGCAAGGGCGTGTACGAGGTCACGTGCGTGCTGGACGAAACCGCCCAGGGCGGCGCTGTTCGTAGCGAGCTGGTCATCGTTCCCGAGGGAAGCACGGTCAAGGACCTGCTGAACGAGGATGTCATGTCCAGCGAGAATCAGAACGGCCTTGAGGCCATTCACAACTACGACGTCACCAGCCTGGCCGACTACCTGGCCGGCAAGCAGTACACGGCAACCGTGTACGCCGCCGAGACCCAGAAGCCGGGCACGCAGACCACGCACGACGGTCAGGGCACCACGGGTGAAGACACCCAGCTCAGCCGTTACGACAACGTGGTCATCAAGGTGGCCTAGCGCCCGACGCGCATACGGGCCGGTCGGCCAGCCGGCCCGCGCGCCTTGCAGCCGCGTTCGCAGCCGAGCTGCCGCACGCGCGCGGTGAACACGTGTGCGGCCGAACCGACGGGGCGCAGCCTCGCGGGGAAGCACTCGACGCGAAACTGAATACGCTCGCGCAACATCTCGATATCGGCGGGAGCCATGCTCGCGCAGCATCATCCTCCGGGGATGATTTTTCCATTTCCGCTGGTCAAAAGTCTGACTTTGACGGGGTGATGCCGAAATCACCCCTCATCGCGCGAATCATCCCCCAATCACCCGGTATCATGGGCATCGAAGAGGATGCACAATCCAATACCGGGAGGGGTTTGCGTATGGGGGTACGCGTTCCGAAGATCACGCTCAATGCCGATTTCGGCGAAGAGAGTGCATTCGGCGAATTGAGTTTGCTATCAGTCGGCTACGGCCTACATCAAGCATGGGTGTACGCCACCATGTTCGGCACCTCATCGGTGTTCGGGCCCATGCCCTGCTTCGAGGGGCTCTACGGCAGCAGCGTCACCATGCCCTACCTGATCTCATCGATCGTCTACATATTCGCCATGCTGTTCATCGCGGCGACGGACCAGCGCTTCTTGAAGCTGTACACATCCCGCAAGCTGCTCTGCATCGGCGCCGTGCTTTCGTGCGTGGGATCGCTGCTGCTTCTGGCCACGCCCTTCTTCGGCGCCCCGTTGGCGGGCACGATTTCCGGCATCATGACCGGCATCGGCTCGGCCATCCTCATCGTGTACTGGGGCACGGCGTTCGCCCGCACCGACAGCACCTCGATCGTGCTGAACACCGCCATCGCCATCTCCATCGCCATCGGCCTGTTCGCCACCGTGCTGCACTACGCGCCCTTCCCCGTGTCCGCCCTTGCGATTGCCTGCGTTCCGCTGCTTGAGCTGGCCATCCTCCTGAAAAAAACGCCCAAGCCCTACCACGAGCGCGACGAGGTCCCCATCTTCAAACCGCTGCCCATCAACCGCGGCAAGTTCGTCATGCGCTTCGGCGCACCCGTGCTGGTGCTCGGCATCGCCCTGGGCATGCTGCGCTCGAACTCGCTGCAGAACCTTGTGACGAAGACCAGCGTTGGCGCGCAGCCCATGCTCCTGCTAGCCGCCGGCTGCGCCACCGTGCTAGTGCTTCTGACGATCATGGCCCTCGGCGCCGGCGACCGGTGGAGCCGATTCTTCCAGCCTCTCGTGCCGTTCATAGCCGTCACCGTGTTCCTCATGCCCCTCGCCAGCGCCGAGAACGCCGCACTGACCAGCGTGATCATGCTCGTAGGTTTCCTGTGCTTCGAGTCTCTCATGTGGATCTTCTTCGCCGACCTGTCGCAGCGTTTCCGCCTGTCGCCAATCCTGGTGTTCGGTCTGGGCCGCGCCACCCTGGCATTCGCCATCATGGTCGGCACTCTCATGCCCATCGCCCTCGCGAACTACGCGCACCTGCTGCCGTTCGGCGAGCAGACGCTGGTGATCTTGCTGCTGCTGATCATCGTGTTCGCCTACGCCCTGCTGCCTCGTGAGCGGGAAATCGAATCGATCATCATGCCGTGTCCCCTGGTCAAAGCGGTGTCCTCGAGCTTCGAGCACAAAGAGGAGTCCCAACGCGCGGCCGGTTTGCGCAACTGCGGCGGCGCTACGAGAGCAGACAGCGCCCTCGAGCAGGCGATTCTCGGGGATGCGCCGGGACGGGAACAGTCCGCAGGCCATCAGGTTACGGAAGGCGAAGAGGTGCCGTCGGCGAACAATCGAACCGCAGGCGGCGAAGGGATCGCATCGGCAAATGCCACCTCGGCGGCCGACGACGACGCTTGCCCGGAGGCCGTGGCGCCCTTGGCGGGCAAAGGCGCCACGGCGAGCAGTGCCGCGGTCATCGCCGCTTGCGCGGGGACCGAGACGGGTTCCCGCGAGGTTCCCGCCGCAGGCGTTAACGCCGCTGCGGATCGCGGCGGATGCGAGCGCGCCAAGGATGCGGCATTCGAGGAATCAGCCGAGGCCGCAGGCGGAACCGATGGCATCGCAGCTGCGCAGCCCGTCGGCAATGCGAGCGGAATCGATGGCGTCGCAGCTTCGACCCTGCCGACTGCGCGCGAGCGGCAAGCAACCCGGCCCGCACCCGCGGCGGTCGCGGAAGCGCGCTTCGCGAAACCCAACGAGCCCGCACGCGGCGGCGGCCGCTTCCGCGGCAAGTGCGAGACGGTGGCGAACACGTTCCTCCTATCGCGCCGCGAGACCGAGATCCTATTCTTCCTGGCCAAGGGCCATAACGCGGCCTACATCCAGGAGAAACTCTACATCTCGGAGGGCACAGCCAAAACGCACATCCGCCACATCTACCGCAAGTGCGACGTCCACAGCCAGCAGGACCTCATGCGCATGGTGGAAGACGCCCAGCCGACGGAATAGCGGCGCAAGAGCAACGCGGGGCCAAGCCCGCCCGGCGCAAACGGCGCCCACCATCACTCGAAGCAAGTTCTGGGGGGTTTCGGAGGCCGAAAACGCTCAAACGGAGAACCTGGGCGTTCGCGACCTGGGGTTTTACTGAAAGATTGTGCTACGGCGCTCGAAAAACCGCCCAGAAGTCCAGAGACCATGGCGCGAAAGGCCCTCTTTTCCTGCAGAACAACCCAGAACCAGCACCCTGCGTGCAAGCGAGGGTTTCGGCAACGAACGCCCTCGGCGAGCACCGCTCCCGCGCCCTAGACCCCCTCCCCCGCTTTCCCGGCGCTTCACCTGGCGATTCCCCGCTTTCCCCGCTTACAATAAAATGACGATTGCATAAAGGACGCCATCTCGCCATTATGTTTGTGGCATGATGGACCATCGGTAAATTCGCGGCTTATCGCCGCCATGATATGGAACAGCGTTGCAAGGAGCGGTAATGGGCATCTTCTCGAAGTTCGAAGGCAAAATGGAGGACACGTTCGAGGGCACGGCGGACAAGATGTTCGACGCCCCCATCTCCCCCGTTCAGATCGCCAAGAAGGCCGAAAAGCAGATGCGCCGCGAGAAGATGGTCGGCGCCGGCAAACAGTACGCGCCCACGCTCTACACCGTGCTGGTCAACCCCGACGACGACCGCCGTCTGTTCGGCTACTACCCCACGCTCGCGGGTGAAACGGAAACCTACCTGGCCGCGAAGGCCTCCGAGCAGGGCCTGACCATGGACGGCCAGCCGCTTGTGCGCTTCATCGTCGACGAAGGCCTCAAGCACGGCAAGTTCGACGTCATCGCCGAAGCCGTCGCCGCGCCCATCATCTCCCAGCTGCGCAACGAGGAGATGGAGCGCTACGGCCTGGGCGGAGCGAACGCCGGCTACGGCGCTGCCGCCGCATACCCTGCGCAGCAGTTCGGCCGCGCAGGCGCAGCCATGCCCGACCAGCGCTTCAACCAGTACGACCAATATGACCAGCACGATCAATACGGTCAGTACGACCAATACGATCAGTACGGCAACCAGGGCTATCAGCAGATGCCCGCCGGAAACGGCTGGGAGGCCCAGGGCTATCAGGCTCCCGCGCAGGAATCCTGGGACCAGCCCGCTGCCGCCCCCGATTACGCTGCAGCGCAGCAAGCCGCGGCCGGTGCGGTCGACCAGTTCAACGCCTATGCCGCCGGTGCCGCCCCTGCAGCAGCCGCTGCCGGCTACGCTGCAGGTCAGGCTGCCGCTGCCGCCCCGCGACCCCAGGCCATGCCGCAGCAGGCGGCACCCCAGCAGGCTGCCAACACCGTGATGTTCGCCGGCGCCGGCGTGCCCGGCCAGCAGCCCGCCCAGCCGCAGCAGGCCTCTCGCGCCCGCCTGATCGACACGGCCGCCAACCGCGCCATCGACCTGGCAAGCGCCCGCGTCACGCTCGGCCGCGAGTCGCGCAACGACATCACCATCCCCGACATCAACGTGTCGCGTACCCACGCCGAGATCTCCCTGAGCCCGCAGGGCGCATGGGTCATCACCGACCTGGGCTCCACCAACGGCACGTACGTCAACGGTCGCGCCGTCGCCAGCCAGCCGCTGAACGAGGGCGACCACATCGCCATGGGGTCCACGAACTTCGTCTTCACGTTGGCCTAAGCGAAAGCGAGAGGATTCCCCGTGATCGATTACGCGCTGCTTCTCATCCGCCTGCTGTTCGTCGCGCTGCTGTACCTGTTCCTGTTCGCCATCATGAAAACCGGCATCGGGGCAGTGCGCGGCCAGCGCAAACGCGAGCGCACGTGGAGCCTTTCGGTTGAAAAGGGCCCGAAGGAGCTGCGCGGCGTATCCATCGTGGTGCGCGGCCCGGTCATCGTGGGCCGCAACCCCGGGGCCGACATCGTCATCGGCGCGGGCTACGTCTCCGGCAGGCATGCCCGCTTCAGCCTCATGGGGCAGAACCTGTTCGTGGAGGACCTGGGGTCCACCAACGGCACGGCCGTGAACGGCCAGTTCATCAACGAGCCCACCGCCTTGCGTAACGGAGACACCGTCAACGTGGGCGACGTGGCCATTCGCGTGAGGTTTGCATAATGTCCCGTGATAAACGTTCTTACCGCTCCACTCAACGCACGCGCAGAGGCGCCGTCACCACGTTCGGAAGCCGAACCGACGTCGGCTGCGTGCGCGACCACAACGAGGACAGCCTGGTGGTGGCCCCGCCGCTGTTCGCCGTCGCCGATGGCATGGGCGGCCACGCCGCAGGCGAGGTAGCATCGGAGATAGCGGTGAACGTGCTGGCCGAGCTGGCCCCGAAGGACCTTGACGGCGCTGCCCTCGAGCACGCCGTCGAAGAAGCCAACCACGAGATCATCCGCGCGGCGCGCGATGGGCGCGGCCGCGAAGGCATGGGCACCACCCTTACCGCTTGCATGCTGGAAAACGAGCGCCTCATCATCGCACAGGTCGGCGACTCGCGCGCCTACCTGCTGCATCACGGCAAGCTGCAGCAGCTTACGCGCGACCATAGCCTTATGGCCGACATGATCGAGGCCGGCCAGCTCACCCCCGAGGAAGCGCGCCATCATCCGCAGCGCTCCGTCATCACGCGCGCGCTCGGGTCCGATCCCAACACGCGCCCCGATATGTACGAAATCAACGTCGAAACGGGCGATCGCCTGCTCGTATGCTCCGACGGCCTGTCGTCTATGATCGAGGACGAGCAGATCGAAGCCGTCATGCGACGCGTGCCCGACCCGCAACGCTGCGCATCGCAGCTGGTCAACGAGGCAATCGCCGCCGGCGGCCACGACAACGTCACCGTCATCGTCTCCAACGTCACCGGATTCGCCGAGAAGCGCCGCCGCAAGCTGGCGCGCAAGACGAAGTTCTCCGTGGCGCTGGTGCTCGTGCTGTTCCTTGCCATCCTGGGCGGCGGCGCATGGGGCGTGCACACGTGGCTTCACACCACCGCATACCTGGGCGAGGACAACGGCAAGGTTGCCGTTTACGAGGGCATTCCCGCCGATTTCCTGGGCATGCACCTATATAAGCAGCAAGAAGTCACCGACGTGAGCGTCGACAGCCTGCAACCCGGCACGGCATCGCGCCTGGAGGAGGGCATCCGCGTGGACAACATGGACGCCGCGCATGACCTGGTGCAGCAATATCGCGACGAAGCGGCCCAGCGCAGCAAGCCGGAAGGCTCGGAGCAGGCCACATCCACGCAGGCAAGCGGCACCACGACCACCAACGACGCCGCCGCGAACGCGCCGGCGGTCTCCACGCAAACCGCCACGGGAACGCAGAGGTAGCGCATCATGTCCCGTCGCAACATAGAACTCGTCCTTCTGCTGGTGGCGGCCCCGGTCGTCGCGCTGTTGTTCGTCATGATCGCCATCAACGAGGGCCAGCAGGTCAACGTCGATTCGCTCAGCGTGCCCATCGGCATCTTCGCCGCCTTCGTGGTGGCCCACCTTGCCGTGCGCAAGCTCGCACCCGGCGCCGACCCCGCCCTGCTTCCCCTGGCGTTCGGCCTATCGGGCATCGGCATCGCCTTCATCACGCGCATCGCGCCGTTCACGGACGCGCCCAACATGGCGCAAGGCCAGGTGGTCTGGCTGTTCGTGGGCGTGGCCTGCATGATTGTGGTGCTGGCTCTGTTCCGCAACCTCGATAAGATCGCCAACTATAAATACACCCTCATGCTCGTGGGCATCCTTTTGCTGCTCTCGCCGATGGTCCCCGGCCTTGGCCAGGAGATCTACGGCAGCCGCATCTGGCTGCACATCGGCGGCTTTTCCTTCCAGCCCGGCGAGATCGCCAAGATCGTCATCGTCCTGTTCATGGCAAGCTATCTGGCCGAGAACCGCGAACTGCTGTCCGTGTTCACCGTGCGCATGGGCCCGTTCCACCTGCCCGACATCCGATCGCTGCTGCCGCTCCTGCTCATGTGGGGCGTGGCCATGGTCATCGTAGTGTTCGAGAAGGACCTGGGCAGCGCCATGGTGTTCTTCTTCGTGTTCCTGCTCATGCTCTACGTTGCCACGGGCAAGAAGTTCTACCTGGTAGTCGGCCTGGGCCTGATCACCGTGGGCGCCCTTGCCGCCTACGCGGCCTTCGGCCACGTACAGGTGCGCGTGAACACCTGGCTCGACCCGTTCTCCGACGCGCAGAACACCGGCTACCAGCTGTGCCAGGCGCTCTACTCCATCGCCGACGGCGACCTGTTCGGCGTGGGCCTGGGCAACGGCCTTGCGGGCGGCACCGATGCGTTCAACGCCATCCCCGTCGTGGAGAGCGACTTCATCTTCGCCGACATCGCCGAGGAGATCGGCCTGCTCGGCGCGGCCGGCGTGCTGCTGCTGTTCCTATGCTTCGCCATCCGCGGCTTCCTGACCGCGGCGCGCGCGAAGTCCGACGTGTCCAGCTTCGTGGCCGTGGGCCTGACGGGCATGATCGTGCTGCAGGCGTTCATCATCGTGGGCGGCGTCACGCGCCTCATCCCGCTGACCGGCCTCACTCTGCCCTTCATCAGCCAGGGCGGCTCCTCGCTTTTGGGCAGCTTCATCATCGTGGGCTTCCTTTTGCGCGCGGGCGACGAGGCCACGGGCGTGGGCACCGAAATGCTCAACGGCACCACCTCCAGCCTGCACTCCAACAGCGTGCTCGGCCGCATCAGCCTGGGCAAGCGCCTGACCAACGGCATGCTGCTGTGCAGCGCGTTGTTCGCCCTGCTGGTGGCCAACCTCACCATGATCATGGTGGTGCAGGCCGACTCGTACCAAACCATGCCGGGCAACAACCACACGCTCGCCAAGGAAGCGAAGAGCGAACGCGGCACCATCTCCACCTACGACGGCATCGTGCTGGCGCGCAGCGCCGTGGACGACGACGGCAGCTACGAGCGCATCTACCCCGCCGGCGACCTGGCCACCCACGTGGTGGGCTACGTGTCGCAGCAGTACGGCACCTCGGGCATCGAGGCCTCGTACAACGAGACCCTGAAGGGCCAGGAGAGCTTCGCCAGCTGGACCGACGTGCTCAACGACATGGCGGGCGTGGGCTCCGCCGGCAACGACGTCACGCTCACCATCAACTCGAAGATCCAGCAGGCAGCTCAGGACGCGCTTGCCGGCAACAAGGGCGCCGCGGTGGTCATGGACCCGAAGACCGGAGCCATCCTAGCGCTTGCCAGCGCGCCCACTTATGATGCCGCGGACTTCGAGCAGGTGATCGCCCAGGCGAACTCCGGCACGGCCGAGACCTCGCTGATCAACCGCGCCACGGGCACGCTGTACGCGCCCGGCTCCACGTTCAAGATGGTCACCTTGGCCACGGCGCTCGAGGACGACGTGGCAAGCGAGTCCACCACGTTCTCGTCCCCGGGAACCATCACCATCGGCAACGCCACCGTGTCGAACTTCAACAAGACCAGCTACGGCACGCAAACGCTCGAGCAGGCTACGTGGTGGTCGGCGAACACCGTCTACGGCCAGCTGGGCGTGCAGATGGGCGCCGATAAGCTGGCGGAAGGCGCCGAGCGCTTCGGGTTCAACCAGGACCTGGACTTCCCCATCGTCATGTACACGTCGCTCATGGCCGACCCAAGCGAAATGACCGAATGGGAGACCGCCTGGGCCGCCGCCGGCGAGCCGGTGAACCCCATGAACCATGAAAGCCCGGCCGGCCCGCAGGCCACCGTGCTGCAGATGGCCATGGTGGGAAGCGCCATCGCCAACGACGGCGTGGAGATGAAGCCCTACCTGGTGGACGGCGTGTACAACGCCAACGGCCAGCGCAGCTTCACGGCTCAGCCGGAGAAACTGCGCACCTCCATCAGCTCCGACACCGCAAAGCGCGTCCGCGATATCCTCAAGGGCGTTGTTAAGCAAGGCACCGGCACCGCCGCGCAGATCAACGGCGTGGAAGTTGCCGGCAAGACGGGCACGGCCGAGAAGGCCAACAGCAACGACAGCTGGTTTGTGGGCATGGCACCCGCAGACAACGCCGGCGTGGTGGTTGCCGTGGTCATCGAGGACGGCGACGAAGGCGTGGGCACCCAGAAGGCTCATGACATCTTGCAAACAGCTTTGGAAGTTCAGGGGCTTATATAGAAAAACGATGCTGAGCGGGGTACTATGGGTTTTACTCAAAATTCCGCCCAGCATGTGACCTAAAGGAGTTCAAACGTGACCGGAAACATGATCGGCAGGGTGTTCAACAACCGCTACCAAATCACCGAGCGCATCGGCATCGGCGGCATGGCCGAGGTGTACCGCGCACAAGACAACGTCTTGGGTCGTTTGGTGGCAGTGAAGGTCATGCTGCCCCAATATGCCGCAGATGAAAGCTTCACGCAGCGCTTCAAGCAAGAAGCCGCTAGCGCCGCCAACCTGCAAAGCCCCTACATCGTCAACGTGTACGACTGGGGCCAGGACGAGGGTACGTACTACATCGTCATGGAATACGTGCGCGGCTCCGACCTGAAGACCGCCATCAACCAGCGCGGCGCCATCAACCAGCGCAAGGTCGCCGAGATCGGCAGCCAGGTGTGCCAGGCGCTCTCCGTCGCCCACGGCCTCGACATCATCCACCGCGACATCAAGCCGCAGAACATCATGGTGCAGCCCGACGGCAACGTGAAGGTCATGGACTTCGGCATCGCACGCGCGAAGAACTCCACCAAGGAGCAGACCTCCAGCGTGCTGGGCACCGCTCACTATATTTCCCCCGAGCAGGCGCAGGGCAAGGAGCTCACCGCCGCCAGCGACATCTACTCGCTCGGCATCGTGCTGTACGAGTCCGCCACGGGCAAGTTGCCCTTCGACGGCCCCGATGCGGTCAGCGTCGCCATGAAGCAGGTGCAGGACGAGCCCGTGCCGCCGCGCGAGCTCAACCCCGAGATCGATCCCTCCCTTGAGGCCATCATCCTCAAGGCCATGTCGAAGAACCCCATGGAGCGCTTCGCAACCGCCAAGGACATGCGCTCTGCCCTGAACGACTACCTGGCCGGCCGACCCGTCGCCCTGGGCGCGGGCTTCACCGGCGCGCAAACGCAGATCATGGGCGGCGTGCCCAACATCGGCCCCATGCCCGACGGCACCGCGGTCATGCCCGCGGTCGGCGGCGGCAACCAGCACGGCGGCAGCTCGCAAAACCATTCGTACATGTCGGACAACACCGCTCCGAAGAAAAAGGGCAAGAAGGTTGCCGCGGTAGTGGCTGCCGTCGCAGCCGTGGTCGCGCTTATCGCCATCGCCGCGTTCGCCCTGGGCGGAAACAGCGGTTCCGGCGAGCAGATCGAGGTCCCCGACGTCACCGGCCAGACGCTCGACCAGGCGAAGTCGGCCATCCAGTCCGCCGGCTTCAAGGTTGGCAACGTCACGCAGTCCTACTCCGACAGCGTCGATTCGGGCAAGGTCATCAGCCAGGACCCCACTGCCAAGACCAAGAAGGCGAAGGGCTCCACCATCAACCTGACCGTCTCGCAAGGCTCTCAGGAGATAGAGGTTCCCGACCTGGTCGGTAAAACCGCAGACGAGGCTAAGAAACTGCTGCAAGCCAACGGCTTGAAGTACAAGGCGGGCACCGCGGAATATTCCGACAGCGTCGAGAAGGACCGCATCGCGCGCCAGGATGTCGCCGCAGGCTCCAAGGTCGCCAAGGACACCGTTGTCACCTACTACCTGTCGCTCGGCTCCGAGGGCACCAGCGTGCCCGACGTCGTCGGCCAGACCCGCAGCAGCGCCACCGCAACCCTGAACAACGCCGGCTTCTACGTCACCGTCGACCAGCAGTACTCCGACACGGTCGAAGAGGGCCTCGTCATCAGCCAGACCCCGTCCAGCGGCAGCAAGCTCAAGGCCGAGGGCACCGTGAACATCGTGGTGTCGAAGGGTAAGGAGAGCAAGGCCGTGAGCGTGCCCAGCGTCGTCGGCCAGTCCGAGGGCAGCGCCATGACCACGCTCAACAACGCGGGCTTCAAGGTGACCACTGAGTACCAGGCCAGCAGCTCCGTCTCCTCGGGCAACGTCATCAGCCAGACGCCCACCAGCGGCACCGAGCTCGACCCCGGCAAAACCGTGCACCTGGTCATCAGCACGGGTTCCGGCAGCTCCACCAACGGCGGCTCCGGCAACAACAGCACGAACGGCGGCGGCTCCGGCAACAACAGCACGAACGGCGGCGGCTCCAGCTCCAACACCAACGGAGGCAGCAGCTCCAGCAACTAAAACCAACGGCAAGCATTTCCCGTTTGCCTCATAAAGAAAGGACCTCGTTAGGGGTCCTTTCTTTATGTCCGGGAACGATCGCATTCGGCTTTCGGATTTATAGGGAGGGATGCGCACCCAAGTGCACAGGGAACGCGACACGCGAACATGAACAGAACGCGAACAGGGGACGGAGGTGTGTTCACGGCAAGGTAACACGTTCCCAAAAGGCTATAGCGCGAACGCACCTCCGTCCCCTGTTCAGTCGCTCCGTCGTGTTTGCTAGCGGCACCCGGCGACGCTAATCGCAAAAAATTTGATATTGGCCGAAATTAGGTGTTGACTCATTGCCGATATACGCGCATAATATTCGTTGCTGTTTCGATGTGCGCCGTTACCTCAGCTGGATAGAGGGACTGACTACGAATCAGTACGTCGGGGGTTCGAATCCCTCACGGCGC
>NZ_CAKUAT010000013.1 GCF_934636665.1 uncultured Senegalimassilia sp. | reverse complement strand
TCGTACGAAACGAAACTCAGCGGCACAGCGCGGCACTCAAAAATGCAGGTCAGAACCCTATCGGCCTACTCCCACTCGACTGGAAATTCGATGGCCGTTATAGCTCGTCGTGTCTCTATCTGTACTTTCATGCTCTGTCGTCTACTCGATATCAGATTCGCTTGCACTCATTCTGCACTCACGAGCAAGATTACTCCCGATGCTCTTAAGAGGAAGCTTTTCCAGTGCTTGGGCCTAGCGTCTTGACCAGGTTGCCAGCCAAATCTTTGAGAGAATTCTTGCCCTGCTCACTGCTGGCGAAACCCTCAATGACCTCGGTCACTTTCCCGACGAACTCGCTGTTCAGCTTCTGCTCCATGAAGTCGCGGATCGCATCAACGTCCTTCGCGCTCATTTCGCCGAGATATACCTTCTCGAAGACAAACGCCGAGCCTTCGCCAATGGCTGCGCCGATCGCCTTGCTCACTCGCGGTTCCCCGTGCCACCCCTCAGCCTGGCTCGTTTCAGCACTTCGAGGGCATCTTCGCCATCGTCCCAGGTCTGCTTCCACTCGTCGTATTCGGCCTGGGTGATTTCTTTGCTGTCGAGTTTCTGGCGCATCCTGTTCCATTCGTTGAGCAGCCCGGATATCCTTTTCGCATCCCCGATCGGCTCGACGCTCAGGTGGCCGAGCCCCGCCTCGTCCACCCCTGGCTTCAGGTGGAAGGCCTCCTCGCTCTGCAGCAAGGCGTAGCAGAACTCCGTGCTGTTCAGGAATTCCGGCGCGGTCAGGTACTCGCTGCGGACGCCGAACGCCTTGGCTATGCGGTCGATGATCTCGCGCTTGGGCATGCGGTCGCCCAGCTCGTAGCTGCGGAACGCGCTCTCCGTCACGAAGGACTTCTCTGCGGCTTCGCGCTGTGTCCAGCACCGCTTCAATCGCAGGTCGCGGATTCGCCTGCCCAGCAAGGACGAGGGTTCTTTCTTCTTGAGCACGGTTGAGGCTCCTCTCGCGGACTCGTTGGTCGAACGTACGCTGCGGCACTCGGCAACAGCCCGGGGTACGCAGCGGCAATGGCGCAATTCTAACACCTCACAAGAACGTGAGCAATTTTCCGAGAATCTGTTGACATCACATAAACGTGAGGTTATGTTGGCAACATCAAAGCTCACAGATACGTGAGGTAACCAAACGAAAGGAGCGGAGATGAACGCAAAGCTTATAGGCGTGGACGAGGTGTGCGAGCAGCTGAACGTGTCCCGGGCGTACGCCTACAAGGTAATTCGAAAGCTCAACGCGGAGATGCAGGAAAACGGCTGCCTGGTGGTGCCGGGGAAGGTCAGCCGCAGCTTCTTCGAGGAGCGCTTCTTCGGCGCGGAGGGCCGCGATGCCGGCAGCAAGGCCGAACCTGCGGCGGAAAAGGGAGGCCGAAATGTCGGTTAGCAAGGACAAAGCCCGGGGCACCTATTACGTGCAGTGCCGGTACCGCGACTGGCAGGGCAAGCAGTGCAAGAAGACCAAGCGCGGCTTCACCAGCGAGCGCGCCGCCCGAAGATGGGAGCACGATTTCCTGCTACGCATCGAGGGAGCGCCGACCATGACCTTCGCTGACTTCTACCGGGTCTACCGAGAGGACGTCTCCCCGCGCCTGCGCCGAAGCACTTGGAACACAAAGGCCGTGATGATCGAGACGAAGATCCTGCCCTACTTCGAGGCCAAGCCCATCAACGAGATCGCCTCGACGGACGTCATCGCCTGGGAAAACGAGCTGATGGAGCTGCGGACCAGCAACGGCCTGCCGCTCAGCCCGACCTACCTGCACAGCATCTGCAACCAGTTCTCCGCCATCATGAACCACGCGGTGAGGCACTACGGCCTGGCATCCAACCCCATGCAGAAGGTCGGCAAGATCGGCGAGAAGAACGCCGACGAGATGAACTTCTGGACCAAGGACGAGTACCTCCGCTTCAGCCGCGAGCTGCGCGACAAGCCCGTGTCCCACATGGCGTTCGAGATCCTGTACTGGTGCGGCCTGCGCGTGGGCGAGCTGCTGGCGCTAACGCCCCGGGACTTCGACTTCGCTCGCCGCACGGTGTCGGTGACGAAGTCCTACCAGCGCATCGGCCGCGAGGACGTGATAACCGCCCCGAAGACCAGGAAATCGGTGAGGACCATCGTGATGCCCGAGTTCCTGGCCGAGGAGATGCGCGATTACCTAGCGTGCCTTCGAGGCATCGCCGAGGACGAGCGGATATTCCGCTATACCAAGGGCTTCCTGCGCGCGGAGATGCACCGCGGCTGCAAAGCATGCGGCATGGAGCCCATCCGCATCCACGACCTGCGCCACAGCCACGTGAGCCTCCTCATCGAGCTCGGCTACTCGGCGCTTGCCATCGCCGACCGCATGGGACACGAGAGCACCGAAGTGACCATGCGCTACGCCCACCTGTTCCCGAACAAGCAGCAGGAAATGGCGGCCGACCTGAACATACAGCGCGAAGCCAGCGCCGAATACAGCCCGATGAGGGCCTTGAGGGAGGCGAAAGGTGATGAGTAGGAAGAACCTGGACGAGCACGGGCGCCTGCGCAGCAAGACGGTAGCGTTCCGCGTGTCGCCCGAAGAGGGCCGGAAGCTGGATGCGATCGTGGCCATGAGCGGCCTGACGAAGCAGGACTACATCGTGGCGCGGCTGATGTGCCAGGAAGTGACCGTGGTGCCCAGCAGCCGCGTGCAGAAGGGCATGGAAGAGGGCATGCAGATGGTCTATCTCGAGCTTTTGCGCCTGGGGGAAGGCGACGAGGTGCAGCCCGAGGTGCTTGACGTGATTCGCCTGCTCGCAACGCTTTTCGAGGGCTTCGGCGGCGAAGGCGCCCCCACCGCGCATTGTTCGCCCCGCGACGCGCTCTTGTACATGGAGCGGGGCGATTAGCGATGTCTTATTTCGGAGGGATCGAGGAACGAAGGCGCAGGCTGCGCGATCACGGCTTCGAGGGCGAGCCGAGCGGCGAGCAGCTCGTCGACTACGCGCTCTCGCTGGAAGACCGCCTCGACGCCGTATGCGCGGCGATGGGCCTGCAGCTTCGCCAGGATGCCCGCGGCAGGTGGTTCGCCGCAGCCGCGCAGGAGAGGGCGGATCGATGGCCGCGCTAGATGTGCGCCTCGCAAGCGAGCTCATCCAGGAGCCACCCATGGAGGCCGACTGGGTCATCGAGGACCTTCTGCCCCTGGGCGGGCACGTCGTCGCGGGACCGCCGAAATGCGGGAAGAGCTGGCTGTGCCTGTCCATCGGACTGGCCGTGAGCTCGGGAAGCCCGTTCTGGGGCTTCGCCACCAAGAAGTGCGGTGTGCTCTACCTGTGCCTTGAGGACACCTACGAGCGCGTGAAGAAGCGCCTTTGGGCGCTTTCCGACGTCGCGAGCGAGCGCTTCTTCCTGAGCAACGCGGCGCCTTGCCTGGGCGAAGGCCTGGTTGAGCAAATCGGCGGCTTCCTGGACGAGAACCCCGACGTGCGCCTGGTGATAGTGGACACCTTCCAGAAGGTGCGCAGGCCGAGCAGCGACAGTCTGTATGCGGCCGACTACCGCGACTTCGGCGCGCTGAAGAAGCTTGCCGACGAGCATGCTGCGTGCCTCATCGCCGTGCACCACACGCGCAAGCAGGCCGACAGCGACGTGATGAACACAGTTTCCGGCACCAACGGAATCACGGGTAGCGCCGACAGCACCTGGGTTCTGTCGAGGCCCAACAGGGGCGCCGCCGACGCGACGCTTTCCATAACGGGGCGCGACGTGCGGTTCCAGGAACTGAAGCTGCGGCTCGAGGACTGCATCTGGGAGCTGGTGGGCAAGACCAGCGAGGAGGAGCTCGAGGAGCGCGACGTCCCCGATTGCGTTATGCGCACGCTCGACTTCATGTCGCGCGGCGTGAGCATCTGGCAGGGAACCATGAGCAACCTTATGGAGGCTGCGGGAATCGAGGGCGTGACGGTCCCCGTGCTGGGCAAGCACCTCGCGCAGAACAGCGGCTTCATGCTCTCCAGGGGCGTGCGCTACGCCAAGAAGCACACCAGCGCGGGCCAGCTGGTGACGCTTCGGCGCATAGAGGATGAAAGTGGTGAAGGCAGTGAAGGGAAACCGGCTATATAGAAACCTGCCTTCACTGCCGTCATCGCCGTCACGGGGTCGTTCGCAAGAGCGGCCCCGTTTGCATTGCGCGGCGGCGGAGTCGCGGCTGGCAATCGCATTGGCGTGACACCGGCGGGCAGCACTTTTCAAGGGATGCGGGCTGATTGGGAAATCCAGCAAGTAGCCTATGCCGTCGGACAAATCCTCGGCATAGGAGAACGGAGGCGCCCATCGTGCACCCGTTTGCGGGGGATTCCCCGCGCCCCTAGAGCAACGAAATGTTCCATGCCCAAGAAGAGTCAATCTGAATAGTCATATAATGGCTGCATGAAGATAGATTCACATATCGGTCATTGTATTAGCGAGTGGCGCAGAAAAGCGGGGCTTTCACAGGAGACGCTTGCCCAAACAATTGGCTTGCAGCAAACAGCCGTGTCTAAGATTGAGGCAGGAAAGCAAAGCTTGACCGTTGAGCAGCTACTTCTTGTCCTTGATGCTTGCGGCGTTTCTGACCCAGAAGCTCTCTCTCAATTGAGAAATGGCGCCTCTAGCTCCTCGAAGCCTCTATGGGAGCGTATTGATGAATAGCATATATCTCGAATCACTCGAATCAGTTCGCAGCGCTATAGCTGAAACCGGTTTGCCCGTTAGGATTGACGAGCTTGAGGATGCCTCTAGTCGGGTCTTGGAGTATATGGTTTCTGAGGGTTACGAAGAGCAAGAATGCTCAGAACGCTTTAGCGAATTATGGGAGGTCTGGCTTTCGACCGGCGAAGTCTCCAAAGAATTCAAGTCAATCGTTTTCCATCTTTTCAAAGCCTGTCCCAGGGTTGAATTTCTCGGGGAACACCTTTTTTCCCTTCACAACGATTTGGTTGACAAAGATTACTTGACACACGAACAGGCGATGGCTCTAATCGGGAGCGCGGAGAGAATCGTGACACTAGCACTTCACGAAAAAATGTGCGCCTACATGATTACTGAGCATATCGGCATCGAGGGTCTGACTTTTCATTCAGTACAACGCATGCTTCGTTGCGTAGGCTTATGTCCCGAATTTACTAAAGACGACGCTGTCAAGGTTATGAAAGACGATCGGGCGGAGGTTCTCCGTACGTTCAAAGACGACGATGATAATCAGGCGCTTGAAACTCTTGGCAACCAGCTCGGCAAGCTCGATTGCCCCGATTCAATTGTCTCAACGATTAAATATCTTGATCGGGATGTTGATCATGAACCCTATATGTTCATGATTCATTTCGAGCTTTTGCCGCTGGAAAAATACGACAGATATCCTGGAAAAGGGGTGTATGAATTTTCCCCTAGAGGCGAAGCCTGCAACTATCTATGGCATGACGAATACAGGAATCCAACTCAAAACCCTTACCTGAACAACGCAAAGGGTTTTGCGGCATTGGATATGACGTGGGCTGAGAACAGAAAAGGTAAACAAGGAGCGAAGAATGGCCCAGTAAGGTTAGTGGAATTGTTTGCTGAACTTGGGAAGCTTCCTTATCCAAGCAGAAGGCATGCTGGCTGTCTTATTCGTCGTTGGTTATGCCGTCGTCTTGACCGAATTCAAGAAAACAGACCTGAAAAGCTCCCGTTGCCAGCCGAGAAATCACGTATTCGCTTCCTTAGGCACGTGAGCAAAGGTAATACCGCTAGTCTTGGCGTTATAGATCAGCGCGTTTGTGATTTCTTGGCTGTGTTGGATCAACCGGAAGAGCTTCGAAAAAAGGCACGTGGTTTGGGGTCGTCAGTCAACGAAACTAATTTAAGTGCCGCAAAAATAGGAGATGTTGAATTCGTCGACTACGGGAACCACTCTATTGTCGGATATGAGGCACATGGTGGACAACTTAGAGACGAATACATAGATCTCCACTTGAACACTCTTGCTCGAATACTTTCTGAAAAGAGACTGGAGCTAAGAGAAGAGGCTGATCCCGCAGTTTGGGATATCACGGTGAAATATGTTGCGCACGATATATCTCCGCTCGTCAAATATGCGACTCCAGCCGTTGTAAAGGTTTCCGATTATGACGTCACGGTCCTCGCAATCACGTACTCTGGATTGATGGATAGTCTCGGCGGCATCGAAGGCCTAGCGGAATATGAAGAACTTTTCGATTCGTTGGTACACGAAAAAGTTAATTACGGAGCAGTGCCCGAACCGATTTCGAAACGGTATTACGAACTCATCTCTCTCTAATTCTTCGATTTTTTGAATTGATCTTCGGTTGCTTGCTATATCATGAGCTATGCGAATTTAGCATGAGCTCATGAAAGGCATATAGATGCATAGACCTACTTTCGTATCCTTGTACACAGGCGCTGGTGGACTTGACATAGGTTTTTTGGCTGCTGGCTTTACGCCTATCTTCTCTAACGACATAAATGCTGACGCTATGCGGACTTATTCAAAAATGCTCGACATCCTCCAGAAGCAAGATTCGTCGCTGAAAGACGGTTGTAGGCATGCAATAGAAGTGGGCGACATCCGTGCTGTCAAGAATCTTCCAGAGCGCGGCTCGGCCGATGTTGTAATTGGCGGTCCTCCCTGTCAGGGTTTTTCTGTTGCAGGAAAAATGGATCCCAATGATCCAAGGTCCAGGCATGTCTTTGACTTTCTCGCCATGGTAAAGCGGATTCAGCCTCGCGCATTTGTCATGGAAAACGTCAAAGCTCTTGCAGCCATTAAAAAATGGAGTGGAACCATTAGCAAGATACGCGAAGAGGCAGAAAGCATGGGGTATAGCACGACCCTCAATGTTTTAAATGCTGCGGAATTTGGAGTTCCTCAATCGCGAGAACGAATGTTTCTTGTGGGTGTTAAAGGCGATTCTTCTCCAGAGCCGATATGTCCACCGGCAAATGTAAGACAGATGACCGTCAGAGACGCATTAGCGAAGCTGCCTCCCCTTGGTGAAATCGGCAATGACCAGGTTTGCACAGCGAAGGTTACAGCTGCGAAAAACCCTGTAATGAGAAAATCACCCTGGGCAGGCATGCTGTTCAATGGCCAGGGACGCCCAATGGATTTGGACGCCCCTGCACCAACGCTCCCAGCATCTATGGGCGGAAACAGAACTCCTATCGTTGACCAAAGGTCTTTTGAAACTGGGGAAGAATCTTGGGCGGTCGCATACCATCGGAATTTAATGCAAGGTGGACCTGTTGCCAAATCTGTGCCTGAGAGGCTTCGGCGTATTAGTGTTGATGAAGCGGCTGCAATCCAGACATTTCCTGTTGATATGCCTTGGCAGGGATCCCAAAGCTCGCGTTACAAACAAATTGGAAATGCCGTCCCTCCTAGACTCGCGTACGAAGTTGCCAAATCAGTTAGAGAGGCTCTGAGCATTTCATGCGAAGACAGAGAAACCCTGTTGTACCGTCTTAATTCATGAGCGTTTTCTGTGAGTACACTGTGAGTACAGATATCAATATTCGGGACTGTTCTAGTGATACTGTGAGTACAGCTTTCGAAAAGAATATCCAAAAGCGCAGCTAGACCGCACGTTATCGTGAGCACCGGGAATGAGGAAACTGCTAAATGAACGAACAGGATGCTTAATCGCAGGTCAATGTGAGAAAGAAAAGACCTTCGGAGCTGCATCCGAAGGCCTTTTCTACAGCTTGTGTGCTGCTGGCTTGGAGGTATATCAACGCATCAAGTCATTCCATAACGCACAAGGATTCACATTGAAGCAACCTCACGATAATGTGCGTTCCTACTCCCACTCGATCGTCGCGGGGGGCTTGGGGGTGATGTCGTAGCACACGCGGTTTGCACCCGGTACCTCAGCCACGATGCGGCTGGAGATCTTCGCCAGCAGCTCGTAGGGCAGCTTCGCCCAGTCGGCGGTCATGGCGTCGGAGCTTTCCACGGCGCGCAGGATGATGGGGCGCTGGTAGGTGCGCTCGTCGCCCATGACGCCCACCGACTTGATGTCGGGCAGCACGGCGAAGTACTGCCAGCAGCTGTGCTCGCTGTTGCGCTCGCCGGTCTCCTCGAACAGGCGCTGGTTGTACGCGTCAAGCTCCTCGCGCACGATGGCGTCGGCGTTCTTCAGGATCTCAAGCTTCTCGGCGGAAACCGCGCCGATGATGCGGATGGCAAGACCCGGGCCGGGGAAGGGCTGGCGATGCACGATGTGGTCGGGCAGTCCCAGCGCCGTGCCGAGCGCGCGGACCTCGTCCTTGAAGAAGTGGTCGAGCGGCTCGATCAGGTCGAAGTGCACGCCCTCGGGGAACGGGATGAGGTTGTGGTGGCTTTTGATGGTTGCCGCCTTGCCGCCCGTCTTGCGCGCGCCGGACTCGATGATGTCGGGGTAGATGGTGCCCTGGGCCAGGTACTTCACGCCGTCGAGCTGCTGGGCCACAGTGAAGAACTCCTCCCAGAACTGCGTGCCGATGATGCGGCGCTTCTGCTCGGGGTCGGTGACGCCGTCGAGCAGCTTGGCGTAGCGCTCCTCGGCGTGAACGTGGATGAAGTCGACGTCGAACTGCTTGGTGAACACTTCCTCGACCTGCTCGGGCTCGCCCTTGCGCAGCAGGCCGTGATTGACGAACACGCAGGTCATCTGCTTGCCGACGGCGCGAGCGCCCAGCGCTGCCACCACGGAGGAGTCGACGCCGCCCGACAGGGCCAGGATGACGCGGTCGGAGCCGACCTTCTCGCGGAAGTCGGCGGTCAGGGTGTCCACCAGGTTGTCCATGGTCCAGTTCGGCTCAAGCCCGCAGATGTCGAACAGGAAGTTCTTGAGCATCTGGTTGCCGAACTCGGTGTGCTTGACCTCGGGGTGGAACTGCGTGGTGTAGATCTTGCGCTCCGGGCACTCCATGGCGGCGACGGGGCACACGTCGGTGGAGGCGACCACGGTAAAGCCCGCGGGAACGTCTTTCACGGCGTCGAAGTGGCTCATCCACACGGTCTGATCGGCGGGCGTGCCCGCGAACAGCTGGCCGCCGGAGACGTGCAGCGTGGCGGGGCCGTATTCGCCCACTTCGGGGTGGTACACGCTGCCGCCCAAGGTGACGGAGGTGACCTGATGGCCGTAGCAGAAGCCCAGGATCGGCACGCCCAGCTCGTAGATGGCGGGGTCGACGCGCGGCGCGTCCTCGGCGTTGACGGAAGCCGGGCCGCCGGACAGGATGATGGCGGCGGGCGCCATCTCGCGCACCTCGTCTGCGGTGATGTCGCACGGGACGATTTCCGAGTACACGTTCAAATCGCGCACGCGGCGGGCGATCAGCTGCCCGTACTGCGCGCCGAAGTCGAACACGACGACTTTCTGGTTGGTGGAACTGGACGATGCGGTGCTCACTAGAGGCTCCTTCTTCGGTTGTATCACGCTGCCCGGCCGCGCTTGCGGCTGCACTCTTCTCTGCGTATTCGTAACGGCGATTGTACATTAAGCTGCGCTAATCCATACCTGTCGGCTGTGCATCTTCAACACAACGCTACGCAAGGTTCACGTTACGGCCCGCGTTTTGTGCCTTCCAATATCAAATGTAGGTAAAGAAAACGTGCGCCCGCTCTGGTTTATCGGGTCGAGCGAAGTTCGTGGCGCGCGTTGCGCTTCGCCGCCTTCTACAATTTCGAAGCCGTGCGGCATTGCAGGCTTACCGGGCCCGCGTTCGCACGCGTGCGGCTCACCGAAAGGCGGAACATGATCATCGAAGCGTTGAAATCCCTATTGATCGGCATCGTCGAGGGCGTCACCGAATGGCTGCCTATCTCGTCGACGGGCCACATGATCCTCGTCGATGATTTCGTACAGCTCCAGGTGTCCGCGGAGTTCCTTGCGCTGTTTTTGGTGGTCATCCAAATCGGCGCCATCCTGGCCGTGCTCACGCTGTACTTCCATAAGCTCAACCCCTTGAGCCCGCGCAAAAGCGCCGATGAGAAGCGCGCGACCTGGCGGCTGTGGGGGATGGTGGCCATCGGATGCATCCCGGCGGCCATTGTGGGCATTCTGCTCGACGATTGGGTGAACGCTCATTTCTACAACAAGGTCACCGTTGCCGCCATCCTCATCCTGTACGGCGTGGTGTTCATCGTCATGGAACGCCGCAACTGCCGTCGTCTGCGCCGCGCTCGCGCCGCCGTGCGAAACCAGGCGCGCACCCGCGCAGAGCAGCCTTCGGCCCCGCGCGGCCGTCATGCGCGCGTGCAGGCTCCGGCGCACTCCGCGCCCGCGCATGCCTGCGCCGCCAATGTTGACGAGGCCGCCGAGCGCAGCATTTTCCGCATCACCGATGTCGACGGCATCGATTGGAAGACGGCCCTGAAGATCGGCTGCTTCCAGGTGCTCGCCATCATCCCCGGCACCTCCCGCTCCGGCGCCACCATCATCGGCGGCATGTTGTGCGGCTGCAGCAGGACCGCCGCGGCGGAGTTCACGTTCTTCCTGGCCATCCCCATCATGTTTGGCTGGGGCCTGGTGAAATGCATCAAGTTCGCGGCCGCGGGCCTTGCCATGACGACCACCGAGGCGGTGGTGCTTGCGGTGGGCGTGGTTTCGGCGTTCGTCATGTCCGTGGTGTCCATCAAGTTCCTGATGGGGTACATTAAGAAGAACGACTTCACGGCGTTCGGCTGGTACCGCATCGTGGTGGGCGCGTTGGTGCTCGGCGTCTTCGCGCTGCAAATCGTGGGCATCCTGGCGTAAAGGCCTGCGCCTGGCGCTTTCCTGTCCTGCTCCGTGAGTTCACGCAATGCACGGGGAAAGGGAAGGGAAGCAGTGCTTAGCCAGTTCAGTAGCATCTTCACGCAGATGGTGGCCCTGTTCGCTGCCATAGGTGTTGGCTATATCTGCAAGAAAATGGGCGTTATGGACGCCGATTTCGACAAGAAGCTCTCGGGGCTTGTCTTGAGCGCCACGTTGCCGGCGCTGATCTTGGCGTCGGTGCTCAACGTTGACAGCTTGCCCGACCCTGTGCTCATGGGGCAGATCATCGGGCTTTCCGTGCTCAGCTATGCGCTGTTCATCCCCATCGCCTATATCGTCACCTACGCGCTGCGCATCCCCGACGGCTGCCGCGGCGTGTACCGCTTCATGCTCATCTTCGGAAACACGGGCTTCATCGGCTATCCCGTGCTGTCCGCCATCTTCGGGCCGCAGACGGTCGTATACGCGGTTGTGTACAACATCGTGTTCAACCTGCTGTCGTTCACCTTCGGCGCATGGCTCATCGCTTCGGACAACGAATACGGCGTCAAGGTGCGCATGAGCTGGCGTGATTTCGTCACGCCCTGCAACATCGCCACGCTCATCACCATGGCGCTGGCGTTTTGCGGCGTGCATGCCGTGCCCGTGGTCGGCCCCGCGCTTTCCACCACCGGCAGCTTCACCACGCCCGCCACGCTGCTCATCGTGGGCTCGTCGCTGGCGAACCTTCCCGCCGCCAAGCTTCTGGGCACCCCTCGCTTGTGGATCGCATGCCTGGTGCGCATGGTGGCCATCCCGCTGCTCATCTTCGCCGTCATGCGCCCCCTTGCCGGCGGCGCGCTGCTGGGGGTGGTCGTGGTGCTGGCGGCCATGCCCGTTGCCACCAACGGCACCATGTTCTGCTATCAGTACGGCGGCGACGCCAAGACCATGGCGCAGGGCACCTTCATCACCACCGTCTTGGCGCTGGTCACCATCCCGTTGCTGGCCACGTTCTCCGCTGTCTTATAGCCGGGGCGGGGCGCTGGCCCCATTTACCTACTTTATTCCTCAGATTTCCCTGAATCAGCCGGTTGTTTTGCTATCATGATGCGCACACGAGGGCCGCTTTCGTCCGGCACGGCGCGCGTCTGGCACTCGACGCGTCGCGCGGCCATGCTCGTTACCGCTCAAGAACAGGAAGGAACGCCGATGTCTGATCAGAACAGCTCGTTCGAGCAGATCCAGGAACATCGTGCAAAGATCGACGAGCTTGACCGCCAGATCGTCGCGCTGCTCAACAAGCGCGCCGGTCATTCGCTGGTCATCCGCGGCCTGAAGCCCGGTGCGCACCTGGGTCTGTACGACCCCAAACGCGAAGAGGAGATCTTCGAGAAGGTGGACAGCTATAACGAGGGCCCGCTTTATAACGATAACCTCCGCGAGATCTACGGTACTATCCTGAAAGTCATGAAGGAGACCCCGTCAGCATGAGCGAGCAGAGAATCGAAGCGAAACTGCCGGATTACGGCACCCGTACCGACGAGATAACCATCTACGCCGGGCCCTGCTCGGTTGAGAGCGAAGAGCAGTTCTTCGAAGTTGCCGAGTGCATCAGCGACCTGGGCCTGACCTGGATCCGCGGCGGCGCGTACAAGCCGCGCACCAACCCGCACAGCTTCCAGGGCCTTGGCGAGGAAGCGCTTAAGATCATGAAGGCCGGCGGCGAGAAGTACGGCCTGAAAACCCTTACGGAGGTCATGGACTCCGAGCACTGCGAGCTGGTCCATTCCTATGTGGACGGCCTGCAGGTGGGCGCCCGCAACTTCCAGAACTTCAGCTTGTTGAAGAACATCGGCAAGGTCACGAAGGACTCCCACAAGATGGTGCTGTTCAAGCGCGGCTTCGCGGGCACCATCGCCGAGTGGCTGGCGGCAACCGACTACATCACCATGGAGGGCAACGACAACGTGGTGCTGTGCGAGCGCGGCCTGCGCACGTTCGAGACGGCTACGCGTTTCACGCTCGACATCTCGGCCGTGCCCGTCATCCACAAGCAAAGCCTGCTGCCCATCTGCGTGGACGTGTCCCATCCGGCAGGCGTGCGCGACCTGGTGCCCAGCCTGGCGCGCGCCGCGGTCGCCGTGGGCGCCGACTCCATCATGATCGAGGTGCATCCCAACCCGCCGGCGGCGCTTTCCGACGGCCCGCAGCAGCTGACCCCGGCGCAGTTCCGCGTCCTGGTCGAAGAGCTGCGCGAGATCGCCGCGGTGTTCGGGAAGAAGATCGTCTAGCGCGCGAAGGCGTTTTGCGCAACGTAACGAAGGCGGATCGGGAAACCGGTCCGCCTTTTTTCGTGCGCGGAAAGGCGCCTTTTGCGGACGGGGGCCGGCCTAGCAGAAGGAGAAGCCCGACGGCCGCCTGGCAACTATCCACCCCGCTTCGCCGAGCCGTGCCGTCGGTGGGCTTTTCGTGCGTGGAATCGAACATCCTCTGGCCATGCTGTGCATGCTTGGCGCGAATAGGGCGCGCGCCGCTCGGAAGCGGTACAATCATCAGTCGCGCCTTTGGGCGCTTTGAACTTGCAACCGCACGTGAACATCATGTTAGGAAGCCCTATGCCCGTCGACATCACCACGCTCAACGGCCCCCAGCGTCAGGCCGTCGAATGCACCGAAGGCCCGCTTTTGGTCTTGGCTGGTGCTGGATCAGGCAAAACGCGCGTGCTCACGTACCGCATCGCGCACATCCTGGAGGATTTGAACGTGGCCCCGTGGGAGATCTTGGCCATCACGTTCACCAACAAGGCGGCCGCCGAGATGCGCGAGCGCCTGCAGGGCCTGGTCGGCCCGCGCAGCCGCGGCATGTGGGTGTCCACCTTCCACAGCATGTGTGTGCGCATGCTGCGCGCCGACGCCGAGCGCCTGGGATTCTCGAAGAGCTTCACCATCTACGACACCGACGACCAGAAGCGCCTGTACAAGGAAATCATGGCCGAGCTGGACATCGACCCGAAGCGCTTCCCCATAAACGCCCTGATGAACCGCATTTCCACGGCGAAAAACGAGCTGAAGGTGCCCGGCAACTTCGCGAAGGAGGCCAACGACCCGGTGGGCAAGGTGGCCGCGCGCGTCTACGAGAAGCTGCAGGAGCGCTTGAAGCAGGCCAACGCCTTCGACTTCGACGACCTGTTGCTGTACGCGTACCTGCTGCTGAAGAACCACCCCGACGTGCTCGAGGCTTACCAGCTGCGCTTCCGCTACATCATGGTGGACGAGTACCAGGACACCAACCACGCACAGTACGAGATCACGCGCCTTCTGGCCGAGCAGCACGGCAACATCATGGTGGTGGGCGACGACGACCAGTCCATTTATAGCTGGCGTGGCGCCGACATCCGCAACATCCTGGAGTTCGAGAAGGACTATCCGCAGTGCACCACGGTGAAGCTGGAGCAGAACTACCGCAGCGTGGGCAACGTTCTGGCCGCGGCCAACGCTGTTATCGCGAACAACCAGCATCGCAAGGTGAAGAAGCTGTTCACCGACCAGGAAGACGGCGAGAAGATCCACGTGTACATGGCCTCCGACGAGCGCGACGAGGGCCGCTGGATCGCCGGCGAGATCGAGAAGCAGCGCCAGAAGGGGCTGTCCTACAACCAGGTGGCGGTGTTCTACCGCACCAACGCCCAGTCGCGCATGCTTGAAGATATGCTGCTGCGCGCCGGCGTGCCGTACCGCATCGTCGGCGGCACGCGATTCTTCGACCGCGCCGAGATCCGCGACGTCATGGCCTACCTCACGTTGGTGGTCAACCCCGCTGACGACATCGCCGCCAAGCGCGTCATCAACACGCCGCGCCGCGGCATCGGCAAGTCCACGGTGGAGCGCATCGAGCAGTTCGCGCGCGAGATGGACATGACGTTCATGGAGGGCGCCGAGATCGCCATCGCCGACCCCGAGCTGCGTGCCGCCACGCGCCGCAGCGTGGGGGAGTTCGTGCAGATCATCAAGGACGCGCAGTCCTACTCGGGCGATCTGCGCAAGTGTATCGAGGCCGTCATCGACAAGTCCGGCCTGATCAGCGCCTTGCAGGCCGAGAACACCGACGAGGCGCGCGGGCGCGTGGAGAACATCCAGGAGTTCCTGTCCGTAGTCGACGAGTTCGTGGACACCCACGAAGAGGAGGACGCCGATTACGCGGCACCTCGGCCTTCCGCCGTTCTGCCGAACGGCGGCGTACTCGACGCTGCGGCTTCCCCCAGTACCCAATCCGCGGCCGCTGACGAAGGCTTGCGTACCGAAGTACGCGGCGCCTTCGCCATCGACCACGGCTCGGGCACTGGGGAAACCCTCGCTGACTCTGCGCTACCTGCGGCGAGTTTGCAAGGATCTGAAGAGCCTGTGCGCGTGCTGCGCGGCGATTCGCTGGCTGACTTCCTGGAGTGGGTGCGCCTGCGCACCGACCTCGACACCATGGACGAGGATGGTCAGGCGGTCACCATGATGACGGTGCATGCCTCGAAGGGCCTGGAATTCGATTGCGTGTTCGTGGCGGGCATGGAGGAGACGCTGTTCCCGCACATGAACAGCGTCGGCGACGCCGCCGGCATCGAGGAGGAGCGCCGCCTGGCCTACGTCGCCATCACGCGCGCCCGCAAGGTGCTGTTCCTCACCTGCGCCTACACGCGCCAGATTTTCGGCCAGACGCAGGCTAACCCGGTGTCGCGCTTCATCCATGAGATCCCCGGCGAGCTTCGCCAGACCATGGGCGTGGGCAGCCAGGGCTTCTCCGGCACCGGTTGGGAGAAGCGCGGCAGCCGCAAGGGCATTTCCGGCAGCGGCGTGGAGGCCGGTGGCGGCCGCGTGTTCGGCCGCTCAAGCGCCAGCGCCCCCGGCGGAAGGTCCGAGCGCGAGCGCCGCGAGGTGCGAACGAATCGCATCGGGGCAGGTCGTTCGGTATCGGGCGCCTACGTGCGCCCCGGGGCGGAGAAGAAGGCGGCAGCCAAGATGACCTTCGCCGCCGGCGACACCGTCGACCACAAGACGTTCGGCCGCGGCAAGGTGACGAAGGTGGACGGCGACACGCTCTACGTCCGCTTCTCCAAGTCCGGTCAAACGAAGAAGCTGCTGAAAGACTACGCACCCATCGTCAAGATCGGGTAGGGCGCAAGCGGCTACGATCGGGTCGCTTGGTGCAGCCTGCATATGGAAGCGCCCCGCAAACCTCGGTGGTTTGCGGGGCGCTTCGTTCATTAAGCAGGGTTGAACGGGGGACGGGGGTGTGTTCACGCTTGGGCCCCGCGGGGCGGCCGGGCAAGCGGCCGGTGGCGTTGACGTGGGTCGCTGCGCCGGCGCATGAACAGGGGATGGAGGTGTGTTCACGCTTCGCCGCGGAAAGCCGGTGTCGCAGCCCCTTACTTCCCGCACATGTGCGATTCGCACCAGGCGCAGGCGTCGGGGGTTGCCGCTAGGCCGCCCAGGGCCGATTCGCGTAGCTCGAAGGGAAGGCTGCGGCCGACCTTGTACATGGCCTCCACCGTTTGGTCGAAGCCCACCAAATTGCCGATGCCCGCAAGCGAAGTTTGAGCGCTCACCAGCGCCGTTGCCGCGCCGGCGGCGTTGCGTTTCTGGCAGGGCACCTCCACCAGGCCCGCAACAGGGTCGCACACCAGGCCCATCATGTTGGTGAGCGCGTTGCCAGCGGCGTTCAAGCACTGCTCGGGCGTGCCGCCCTCAAGCTCCACGCATGCCGCCGCGGCCATTGCGGCCGCCGACCCGATCTCGGCTTGACAACCGCCTTCGGCGCCGGAGACCGTGGCGTTGCGGGTGATCAGGTAGCCCACGGCGGCGGCGCAAGCCAGTGCACGCTGAAGCTGCTCGTCGGAATACCCCTTCGCCTTCTGCAGGGATAGCAGCACGCCGGGGATGACGCCGGCCGATCCGGCAGTGGGGGCTGCCACGATGCGGCCCATGGAGGCGTTGGTCTCAAGCACGGCCATGGCATAGGCGCAGGCGCTGGCGATGGGCTCGCCGAGCACGTCGGCGCCCGAGTCGCGCACCTTCGCGATGCGCTGCGCCTCGCCGCCCAAAAGCCCGCCCATGGATGCGGCCGGCGCGTCGAGCGGCAGGAACGCGGCGTCTTTCATGACGCGCAGCGCGTAGGCAAGGTATGCGCTCGTGCCGTCGGCATGCCCGCCGGCTTGCTGCACGGCGGCTTCGCGGCGTAGGAACACCTCGGAGATGCCGGCTTTTTGCGCGGCGCAAAGCGCGAGCAGCTGCGTCCCGTTCGTAAAATCAAGCGTGCGCAGGCGTTCGAGCGCCGCTGCCTGCTCGGCTTCCCCGACGGTTGCCTGGGCCTGGCCGAGCGAGGCGGCGGGGATGACTCGTACGCCGCGGATCAGGGGATTTTCCAAAATGGTTGCCTGCGCATCGTCGTTGATGCGCTGGTCGGTCTCAAGCACGGTCCATGCCGTGTCGCCGCGCTGCTCGCGGTACATGCGGGCCGTGGCGATGTTGACGCCGTGCGCCGAAAGGCTGGTGGCGATATGCGCGAGCACGCCCGGCAGGTCGCGCTGCTGCACCACGATCGAGTGGTTCTCGCCGGTGATGTAGACGTCCACCCCGTCGATCTTGCGGATGACGGCAGCGCCGCCGCCCACGCTCTCGCCGCGCACCTCCATGCGCCCGCCCTCGGCGGTTTCGATGACGATGTCGATGGTGTTGGGATGCTCGTAATCGTCGCAGTCCGGCAGGGGAGTGAAGGTGAAGTCGAGTCCCGCCTCGCGCGCGTGCGCGAACGAGTTGCGGATGCGTAGGTCATCGGGTGCGAAGCCGAGCATGCCGGCGACGAGCGCCTTGTCCGTGCCGTGGCCGGTCAGCGTATGCGCGAAGCTGCCGAGCAGGCGGAACTCCACGTGCGCCGGCAACGCGCCGGCCAGCTTGCGCGCCATGTACGCGATGCGCAGCGCGCCGGCGGTGTGGCTGCTCGACGGCCCCACCATCACCGGCCCGATGATATCGGTCAACCCAATCGTCTCCATGTTCGCTCCTTCGCGCATCGCCGCCTCATGCGGTCGTTTCCGTTTCCGTACACTATACCGGCTTGCCGCCGGCGCGCGTAGCGGTTTACGCACGGTTAACGGTTCCAGCATGTAGAGGAAACCGTGCCTGCGGGCATCAGGGCTGCATGATGGCAGCCGTCGTTCCCGGCTCCGCTCGGCCGTTCGGCATGGTTTTCCGCGTCAGGCACTGTTTCCCGACCTTCGTTTGCGCTGCATGACGGCGGGGGTTGTCTTGTTCGATGCTGTATCGGCGCGATATAGGGGCGGCGCATGCTACGTTCGAATGCTGCTTTCGCCGGCCGTTTGCGCCCGGTTCGTGGCAGTTCCCTAGGGTTTTGAACATGTTCGGCAAGCGAGGTTATAATGAATGGTCGGCGTCGCGTCATTTTGCGAACGCTTCGCCGAAAAGGGTAGGACGATGAAGGGCCGGGCGCGACCCGGCTAGCGAAGGAGCGATCACATGGCGGCACCCATCCTGGTGTTCGGTCACAAAAACCCCGACAACGATGCCATCAGCGCAGCTGTTGGCTATGCGTACCTGAAAAACGAGCTGGCCAAGCGCGCCGGTTCCGACGCCGTCTACGAGGCGTGCCGTCTGGGCGGCTTTCCGCCGGAGACCGAGTGGATCCTGGGCGAGAACGGCATCGAGGCTCCGCGTCTGATCGAGTCCCTTTCCGAGGGCCAGCAGGTCATCCTCGTCGACCACAACGAGGCTCTGCAGTCCGCCGACGGCCTTGACTCTGCCGAGATCGTCGAGATCGTCGACCATCATCGCCTGGGTGGCCTGGTCACCGCGCAGCCGCTGCGTTTCAACGCCAAGCCCGTCGGCTCCACCGCCGCCATCGTGGCGCGCGAGTTCGAGATCGAAGGCGTGGAGCTGCCGCGTGGCATCGCCGCGCTGCTGCTCGGCGCCATGCTCACCGACACCGTCATCATGAAGTCGCCCACCACCACCGACTTCGACCGCGACATCATCGCCCGCACGGCAGCCGCCGTGGGCGTTGACCCGGTCGAGTACGGCATGTCCATCTTCAAGTGCCGCTCCAACCCCGCAGAGCTCCCCGTCGACAAGCTGGTCAACGCCGACGCCAAGGAGTTCGAGCTGTCCAACGGCAACAAGGTCTACATCGGCCAGTACGAAACGGTCGACCTGCAGGCCGTGCTCGGCCGCGAGGTCGAGATCCGCGAGGCCATCAAGGGCCTGGTCGCGGACAAGGGCTACCAGTTCGTGCTGTTCTTCGCCACCGACATCCTGGCCGAGGGCAGCCAGTTCATCTGCGAGGGCGACACCGACTTCGTCAACCGCGCCTTCGATATCGACTGCACCGGCAAGTCCGTCTGGATGCCCGGCGTGCTCTCCCGCAAGAAGCAGGTCGCCGCACCCATCTTGTCGCTCTAGTCTCGCGTAAGCAAACGTCAACGCACAAGAAAGCCCTCGCGCAACCGCGCGAGGGCTTTCTCTCGTTTCCGGGCGCTTTGCATGCCCGCTCGCTGACGTTTCGGGGACGTAGCGCTATCTGTCAGGCCCGGTTCCGTTCGGTCTTCGCCAGCCGGCTGCCTATATCATGCTACGCGATTCTCGTCTCCCGGCGCCCGCTTCTTCTTGCGAAGCCCCATTCCGCCTTACGCGCTCGCTTCGCCCATGCGCCGCCGTATGAAGTCGAGCAAAAAAGCGTGGAACTCGGCGGCTTTCTGCCCAAGCGGGTGCTTGGCCGTCTCCACCACGATATCTCGTTCGAACCCCGCATCCGCGATCGGCGCCAGCACCACATCCGATCCTTCCAGCGCACCCCAGCTGCGCTCGGGCCAAAACCCCACGCCAAGCCCTAGCGCGATGAACTTGCGCACCACATCGGGGCTGTCCGACTCGAACACCACGTTCGGTGCGAACCCCGCCTTCAGGCACAGCTCGTCGCACACCCCGCGGAATCCGCGCGTCCCCGCCAGGCATACGAACGGTGCGTCGGCGAAATCCGCCAAAGACGCCGCGTTGCCTTTCGCCTGCTCCTTGGGGATGGCCAGGCATATGCGTTCTCGGAACAGCTGCGATGTGCGTGCATCCGGCTTGCCGGCGCCTCCGGGAGTCACCGTGCGCACCCGCACGTCCCAGCGAGCTTCGCTGTTGGCTTGGTTGATGGTGAAGGCTGCCTGCGGAACCGTTGCGCGAAACGCTGCGATGGCGTCGACGGTCATGGACGTTGCGGCCTCGACGTCGATGCGCACCGTGTTGCGCTCCTGGCCCTTTGTCTGGGCAATGACCTGGGGAATCTCGTCGAACGCGGCAAGCAGCGGGGCGGCCTTGCTCTCAAGCGCCTCGCCGCAGGGGGTGAGGCGTATGTTGCGTCCGACGCGCTCGAACAGCTTCGCGTCCAGCTCGCCCTCAAGGCGCCGGATCGCTTGCGTCAGCGCGGGTTGGGCCACGCCCAGCCGCTTGGCCGAGTTCGTCATATGCTGGGTTTGCGCCACCTCGTGAAAATAGCGCAGCTGCAAAAGCTCCATGCGCACCTCCTTGGCGTCAATGTGACGATAACGCGCAGATTATGGAAAACGCTTAACCTATAACGTAGACAGTTTTACCATAGCGAATCGCCGAGGGCATGCGTCCGCGGCGAACCTGCAGAATACCACCAAGGGAGATGACGGAAATGGCAGAGGCGCTTGAGGCGATCATGCTCATTTGCTTCGGGCTTTCGTGGCCTATGAACGCGTACAAGAACTTCAAGGCCCGTACGGCCGCGGGTACCAGCTGGCAGTTCATCCTGCTGATCACGCTGGGCTATTTCGCGGGCATCGCCGCGAAGTTCGTGTCCGGCAACATCAACTGGGTGCTCGCCGTGTACTTCATCAACGTGGTCTGCATTGCCGCTAACTGGTTCGTCTACTTCCGCAACTGCGCCATCGACCGCGAACGCGATCGCCTGCGCCAGGAGGAGGACGCGCAGGACGCCATGGCGCAAGCGCGCGCCGCACGCTAACGGCGGCTGCCTGCATCGACATGGTCGTTTCGAGCATTCCTTGCGTTGCCGCGGTCGCTGCCCTATATCTATATATATGAACCATTTCGGAAAGCCGCCCGAGCGCGGCTTTTCGCTTATCCCGGCGAATCAACATCCCGATGAACCGACATCCCGACTGAAAGGGGAACCTGTGAAGCCCGACCGTCTGCTCGATCTGTTCTGCGAACTTGCGCGCATCGAAAGCCCGTCGCGTCATGAGGCCCCTTTGGCGAAACGGTGCAAAGCCGAGCTGGAGGGCTTGGGGTTTTCCGTTCGTTTCGATGATTCCGCCGAACAGACCGGTTCCGATACGGGCAACCTCATCGCCTTCCGAGCCGGAAGCGTCCCCGGTGCTGTGGCGTTGTGCGGGCATATGGACACCGTGCGTCCATGCAAGGGAATCGAACCCGTGGTGGAAGACGGCGTGATCCGCAGCGCGGGCGACACCATCTTGTCAGCCGATGATAAGGCCGGCGTGGCCGCCATCTTCGAGGGGCTGCGTAGCCTCATCGAAGCGGGGGAGGTGCTTCCCGATGTGCACGTCATCCTGACCACCTGCGAGGAGATGCACCTGCTGGGGGCCGGCGCGTTGGATACGTCGTTCTTGCCTGAAGGTACGCCCTGCTACGTGCTCGACGCCGACGGCGATCCGGGCACCATCATCAACCAAGCGCCGTGCCACTGCACGTTCACGGCGACCTTCCGCGGAAAGTCGGCGCACGCCGGCGTCGAGCCCGAGCGCGGCATCTCGGCGCTCGCCATGGCGGCGCAAGCGGTGTGCCATATGCCCCTGGGACGCATTTCCGCGCATACCACATCGAACGTCGGCGTCATCGAGTGCGACGGCGCCACGAACGTGGTGCCCGGTACCTGCTGGCTGTCGGGCGAATGCCGTTCCACCTCGCTTGAGCGCGCCCGTGCCGAGCGCGCCGCCATGGACGAGGCCATGCGCGCAGCCGCCGCGCAGGCCGGCGGCAGCGTGGACATCGAGTGGCGCACCGACTACCTGCCCATCTCCTATGCCGCCGATCATCCGGTGGTCGAAGGCGTCGTGCGCGCAGCCCAGGCAGCCGGGCTTCGCCCCAGCCTTGCCTCATCGGGCGGCGGCGCGGATGCCAACATCCTGGCCGGGCGCGGCGTGTCGGCGATCACGCTTGCCACGGGCATGGCCAACTACCATTCGTGCGACGAATACATCACCGTCGACAACTTGAACGGCTGCGCGCGATTGGTCGAGCAGCTGGTGCTCGAGGCCCGCAAATAACCCTTTGGCGGCGCAAATACGTTGATTTCGACGGCAGGGAAGGGCTTGGGGCTTGCTCGCTCCGACTGGCAAAACCAACCGGCGCACCGTTTCGCAACTTTTGCAACAACTTTTTGCGAATTTGTGTGCAAAACGTGCATCGCGGAAGGGCAAAACGTTGCATGACCTGCCAAAACGCGGTAGAATACCAATAGACACACCCGGGTGCGTGGCGTTTGACAGCCCCTATACCCGGTGATAAAGTTCCAACTCGCGCTCCGAAAGGGGCAGGGTTTTCGCGTGCGTATCAGCTGAACGCACTTGGAAACCCGAGAGTAATGCGGCGGTGGTCTCGTACACCGCCGGAGGCAAATATAGAAGGAGAAGATTTTGCCTACCATCAACCAGCTGGTCCGCAAGGGCCGCAAGAAGTCGGTCGACAAGAAGAAGACGCCGGCTCTGAAGGGCAACCCGCAGAAGCGTGGCGTGTGCACCCGCGTGTACACCACCACCCCCAAGAAGCCGAACTCGGCTCTGCGTAAGGTCTGCCGCGTGCGCCTGGTCAACGGCATGGAGGTCACGGCCTACATCCCCGGCATCGGCCACAACCTGCAGGAGCACTCCATGGTGCTCATCCGCGGCGGTCGTGTTAAGGACCTCCCCGGTGTGCGCTACAAGGTCATCCGCGCTGCGCTGGACTGCGCCGCCGTGGACAACCGCAAGCAGGCTCGCAGCCGCTACGGTGCCAAGCGCCCGAAATAAGTAACCGTTAAGACGCGCGGGTTGCATGAAAGCGCCTCTCCCGAAAGGGTCGGGAAGGCGGCAACCTAATGGGAAGGAGAAAGCTTCCCCGAAGCGCGCAGGAATCAGAAGGAGTTTTACATGCCGCGTCGTGCAGCAGCAGTCCGCCGTGAAGTTCAGCCGGACGCCGTCTACAACAACCGCCTTGTCACCCAGTTGATCAACAAGATCCTGCTGGACGGCAAGAAGTCCACCGCCGAGGGCATCGTCTACGGTGCTTTCGAGCTGGTCCAGGCCAAGACGGGCGAGGATCCGCTGGCTATCTTCAAGAAGGCCATGGACAACGTCCGCCCCACCCTCGAGGTCAAGCCGAAGCGTGTCGGCGGCGCCACCTACCAGGTGCCGATGGAGGTCAACTCCCGTCGCGCCACCACGCTGGCCATCCGCTGGATCGTGGACTTCTCCCGTAAGCGCAAGGAGCACACCATGAAGCAGCGCCTGGCCGCTGAGATCATGGACGCCGCCGAGAACACCGGCGCCTCCGTGAAGAAGCGCGAGGACCTGTACAAGATGGCCGAGTCCAACCGTGCGTTCTCGCACTACCGCTTCTAGGGCGTGACCTAACATGGCTAAAGCTAACGATCTGAAACTCACGCGTAACTTCGGCATCATGGCCCACATCGATGCCGGTAAGACCACCACTACCGAGCGCATCCTGTACTACACGGGCAAGACGCACAAGATCGGTGAGGTGCACGACGGCGCCGCTACCATGGACTGGATGGTTCAGGAGCAGGAGCGCGGCGTAACCATCACCGCCGCCGCCACCACGTGCTTCTGGAAGAAGGACGACGAGACGTACCGCTTCCAGATCATCGACACCCCCGGCCACGTGGACTTCACCGCCGAGGTCGAGCGCTCCCTGCGCGTCCTCGACGGCACCGTCGCCGTCTTCGACGCCGTTGCAGGCGTGCAGCCGCAGTCCGAGACCGTGTGGCGTCAGGCCGAGAACTACGGCGTGCCGCGCATCGCGTTCATCAACAAGTACGACCGCGTCGGCGCAGACTTCGAGCATGCTATCCAGACCATGAAGGATCGCCTGCATGCCAACGCCGTCGCCGCTCAGCTGCCCATGGGCGCCGAGGACAACTTCTGGGGCGTCATCGACCTGGTCACCATGACCGCTTGGGACTTCAAGGCCGACGACAAGGGCATGACCTACCCCGAGCCCATGGATGCCATCCCCGCCGAGTTCGTCGATGAGGCCGAGCTGGCTCACCAGGAGCTGGTCGAGGCCGCCGCAGACTGCGACGACGAGCTCATGGAGAAGGTCCTCATGGAGGAGGAAGTCTCCGTCGAGGAGTTGAAGGCCGCTCTGCGCAAGGGCGTCATCTCCTGCAAGATCAATCCCGTGTTCGTGGGCTCCGCCTACAAGAACAAGGGCGTCCAGGAGCTGCTCGACGCCGTCGTCGACTACCTGCCGGCTCCCGTCGACGTTCCCGCCATCAAGGGCACCACGCCCGGCACCGGCGAGGAGGACGAGCGTCCTTCCGACCCGAAGGCCCCGTTCAGCGCCCTGGCGTTCAAGATCATGACCGACCCGTTCGTGGGTAAGCTGACTTACCTGCGCGTGTACTCGGGCTCTCTGGACGCCGGTTCCTACGTGACCAACGCCACGAAGGACAAGAAGGAGCGCGTCGGCCGTCTGCTGCAGATGCACTCCAACCAGCGCGTCGACATCGACTCCTGCTCCGCTGGCGACATCGTCGCCGTCGTCGGCCTGAAGAACACCACCACCGGCGACACCCTGTGCGACGACAACGCTCCGATCATCCTGGAGTCCATGGAGTTCGCCGACCCGGTTATCGACATCGCCGTCGAGCCGAAGACCAAGGCTGACCAGACCAAGATGGAGATCGCCCTGCAGAAGCTGGCCGAGGAGGACCCGACGTTCCGCGTGTCCACCAACCACGAGACCGGCCAGACCATCATCGCCGGCATGGGCGAGCTGCACCTGGAGATCATCGTCGACCGCCTGATGCGCGAGTTCAAGGTCGAGGCTAACGTGGGCAAGCCGCAGGTTGCTTACCGCGAGCGTCCGGGCCACGAGGTCCTCTCCGCCGAGGGCAAGTTCGTCCGCCAGTCCGGCGGTCGCGGCCAGTACGGCCACGCGGTCATCAACATGTACCCGCAGGAGGCCGGCAAGGGCTACGAGTTCGAGAACAAGATCGTCGGCGGCGTCGTGCCGAAGGAATACATTCCTTCCATCGACAAGGGTATCCAGGAAGCCCTCAACACGGGTGTTCTGGCCGGTTACCCCGTCGAGGACGTCCGCGTCGAGCTCATCGACGGTTCTTACCACGACGTCGACTCTTCGGAAGCTGCCTTCAAGGTTGCCGGTTCCATGGCCATCAAGGAAGCTCTGCGCAAGTCCGATCCGGTCATCCTCGAGCCTGTCATGGCCGTCGAGGTCGAGACCCCGGAGGAGTACACGGGCTTCGTCATGGGCGACATCCCGTCTCGCCGTGGCATGATCCAGGGTCAGGAGCAGCGCACCGGTTCCGTCGCCATCTCCGCGAAGGTGCCGCTGGGCATGATGTTCGGCTACGCAACCGATCTGCGTTCCGGTACGCAGGGTCGCGCTACCTACACCATGCAGTTCGACTCTTACGAGCCGGTTCCCAAGAACGTCGCTGCAGAGATTATCAGCAAGGCCGGCGGCAACGCTTAAGCGTTGAACGTCCGAAAGCTTAACGGAGGAAATGAAAGTGGCTAATCAGAAGATTCGCATCCGCCTCAAGGGATACGATCATGAGATCGTGGACCAGTCCACGAAGCTCATCGTCGATACCGCTCAGAAGACGGGTGCCAAGGTGTCCGGTCCCATCCCGCTGCCGACGGAGCGCAACCTGTTCACCGTCGTCAAGGGCCCCCATGTGGACAAGGATTCGCGCGAGCAGTTCGAGATGCGCACCCATAAGCGCCTGATCGACATCCTGGAGCCCACCCCCAACACGGTGGATTCCCTGATGCGTCTGGACCTCCCTGCCGGCGTCGACATCGAGATCAAGCTGTAAGGGGTGTCAATTAGCATGATTAACGCTATTTTTGGTAAGAAGATCGGCATGACCCAGATCTTCAACGAGGAGGACAAGCTCATCCCCGTGACCGTGATCCAGGCTGAGCCGAACACGGTGTGCCAGGTCAAGACGAAGGCCACCGACGGCTACGAGGCCGTGCAGCTGGGCTTCGGCGAGATCAAGGCCAAGAAGGTCAACAAGCCCATGGGCGGCCATTTCGCCAAGCAGGGCATCGAGCCTACCCGCTACCTGCGCGAGGTGCGCGTCGAGGACGCCGCCGAGTACAAGGCCGGCGACCAGCAGACCGTGGCGGCTTTCGCTGAGGTCAAGAAGGTCGACGTCACCGGTACCTCCAAGGGTAAGGGCTTCGCCGGCGTTATGAAGCGCTACGGCTTCGCCGGCGGTCCGGGCGGCCATGGTGCTCACTTCCACCGCGCTCCCGGTTCGGTGGGCATGTGCGCCACGCCTTCCCGCGTGCTCAAGGGCATGCGCCTGCCTGGTCACATGGGCTGCGACACCGTCACCGTCAAGAACCTGACCGTGATGCGCGTCGACGAGGAGCAGAACCTGATCCTGGTCAAGGGCGCCATCCCCGGCGGCAAGAACGGCATCGTGCGCGTGCGCATGGCGTAACCTGGACTATCTATAAGGAGTTTTCACTACCATGACGACTATCGAGATCAAGGACGCAAGCGGTAAGAAGGCCGGCGACGCCGAGCTTTCCGCTTCCGTGTTCGGCATCGAGCCGAACGTGCCCGTCATGCACCAGGTTGTGCGCGCTCAGCGTGCGTCTTGGCGTGCCGGCACCAGCAATACCCTCACCCGCGGCCAGGTCCGCGGCGGCGGCAAGAAGCCGTGGCGCCAGAAGGGCACCGGTCGTGCTCGCCAGGGCTCCATCCGCTCCCCTCAGTGGGCTGGCGGCGGTACCGTGTTCGGTCCGCATCCCCGCAGCTACGCCTTCCGCGTGAACAACAAGGAAGTCAAGCTGGCCATGCGCTCCGCTCTGTCCGCCAAGGTGGCTGACGGTCAGTTCACCGTTGTCGACGAGTTCAAGTTCGAGAAGCCCTGCACCAAGGACGCCAAGGCGTTCATCAAGGCTATGGGCTTCGAGGGTCAGCGCACCACGCTGGTCATCGGCAACGACGACGTCACCACGTGGCTGTCCTTCCGCAACCTGGAGAAGGTCAACATCCTGCCCGTCGCCGAGGCCAACACCTACGAGCTGCTCGACAACAAGCAGCTGGTGTTCACCGCTGAGGCCCTGAAGCGCATCGAGGAGGTGCTCGCATAATGAAGGATCCCCGCGAGGTCATCATCCGTCCTATCGTGACGGAGCACAGCTACGACCAGATGGAGAACAACGTGTACACCTTCGAGGTGGCCAAGGACTCCAACAAGGTTGAGATCCGCCAGGCCATCGAGGCTATCTTCAACGTCTCCGTGGTCAAGGTGAACACCCTGAACGTCAAGCCGAAGCCCAAGCGCGTGCGTTATCAGGTCGGCCAGACCCGTACGTGGAAGAAGGCCATGGTCACGCTGAAGGAAGGCGATACCATCGAGCTGTTCGGCGCCAACTAAGGTTGACGTTACACCAAGCTAACGCTTGAGCCGCTTAGAGCGCCCCGGCATCTATGCCGGGGCGCTCTTTTGTATAATCAGGGGAAGGAAAGCACCCGAAGAGCAAGGTGGGAACATGGCGTTCGTGGAATTCAACAATGTTCGCAAGGTGTACAAGATGGGCGAGGTGGAGGTTGCCGCTGCCGATGGCATGACCTTCACTGCCGAAGCCGGCGAGTTCGTGGTGGTCGTCGGTCCTTCGGGCGCTGGCAAGACCACGCTTTTGAACATGCTCGGCGGCATGGACTCGTGCACGTCCGGCACCATCATGCTTGATGGGCGCGACATCAGCCGTTTCTCCGAGCGTCAACTCACGCAGTACCGCCGCCTGGACATCGGCTTCGTTTTCCAGTTCTACAATTTGGTACAGAATCTCACAGCGCTCGAGAACGTCGAGCTTGCCAGCCAGATTTGCCCGCATCCGCTGGATGCGGCGCAGGTGCTTGCCGAGGTGGGCCTGGGGCATCGCGTGGATAACTTCCCCGCACAGCTTTCCGGCGGCGAGCAGCAGCGCGTAGCCATTGCCCGAGCGCTTGCGAAAAACCCCAAGCTGCTGCTGTGCGACGAGCCCACCGGCGCCCTGGATTACAAAACGGGCAAGGCTATCCTGAAGTTGCTGCAGGACACGTGCCGCAACACCGGCAAGACGGTGGTCCTCATCACCCACAACTCCGCATTCGCCGATATAGCCGATCGCGTCATCCATGTACGCGAAGGTCGCGTTGCCAGCTGCTTCGTCAACCCGAGCCCGGGCAACGCCGAAGATTTGGAGTGGTAGCCATGGGAGCCTTTCGCAAAGAGGTTCTGCGCTCCATCACGCATTCGTGGGGGAGGTTTCTGGCCATCGCCGTGATGGCGGCGCTCGGTTGCGGCTTCTATGCCGGCTTGCGCATGACCGGCCCCGATATGCGTTTGGCGGGGGATGAATATTATGACGCCACCGAGCTGTGCGACCTTCGAGTAGTGTCGTCTTTGGGCATGTCCGATGAGCAGGTCGACATGCTGCGCGGCGTCGAGGGCGTATCAGGAGTCATGCCCGCCTACGAGGCGGATGCCATATCGCAGCTGGCGGGAACGCAGTACACGCTTCGCTATCATTCGCTCGATATGGATGCGGCGAAGGCGAGCAGCTGCGACGATGGCCTGCACGTGGATTCCGATAACGCCGATTACGTGAACCGGCCTATCTTGGTGGAGGGCACCTGGCCGGAATCGGACGACGAGTGCTTGCTTTCCGCCGACAACGTGTGGACGTCCCCGGTGCATATCGGCGACACCGTCGAGCTGCTCGAGGGCACGCAGGATCTTGACGGCGTGTTCACCACCCACACCTTCATCGTCACGGGTTTCGTGCGGTCCTCGTATTACACGTGCACCACCAATACCGGCGCCACATCCCTTGGGTCGGGCGAGCTTTCGTCCTTCGTGTTCGTGCCCGAAGGGGCGTTTGCGGCTGATTACCCCTATACGGAAGCATTCCTCACCGTCGACGGGGCGGCTGGGGAAGCGTGGCCCGAGGATGCTTATCAGCAGCGCGTCGACGCAGTGGCGCAGCGGTTGAACGACCTTTCCCCGCAGTTTTCCGCATCGCGCATCGAGCAGCTGCAGCGCGACGCGCAGGCCGAGCTCGACGATAAACGTGCGGAGTTCGAGCGCGAGAAGGCCGACGCCGTCGCGCAGATGGACGACGCCCAAGCGCAGTTGGATGACGCGAGCGCGCAGCTGGATAGCGCTGCGGCGCAGCTTTCCTCCGCGGCGGCTCGGCTCTCCAGCAGTCAAGCGCAGCTTGCCCAGGGCGAAGCGGAGATTGCAAGCGGTCGGGCGCAGCATGAGAGCGGCACGGCTCAGCTTGCCGAGCAACGCGAACAGGCTCAGTCGGCCATAGCGCAGGCCCAGGCCCAGCTCGACGCCGCACAGGCGCAATACGATCAGGCCATGGCGCAGCGCAGTCAACTTGAGACGCAGCTTGAGCAGGCCCGTGCGGCCCAGCTTGCCGATGTTGCCGCTCAGCTGGAGGCCGCCATCGCGCAAATCGACGCGCAAACCGCCGGCGCGTCTGATCAGATTGCTGCCGGTCGGGCTGAGCTCGACGCGCAGCGCGAACAGGCGGCGGCGCAGCTTTCCGCGGCACAGGCTCAACTTGACGCCGCGCAGGCCCAGCTCGATGACGCCGCGGCGCGTCTGGCTTCGGGGCGCGCGCAATATGCTGCGGGGCAGCAAAGCTATGAGCAGGGTCGCGCCGAGTACGAAAGCGGCTTGGCTGAGCAGCGAAGCGGCCAATCCGAGCTTGACGGGAGGCGTGCCGAGGCACAACAGCGCTTCGCTGATGCCGAACAGCAGCTGGCCGATGCCCAGGCCGAGATCGACGCCATCGCCGACAAGGATGCCAACGTGTACGTGCTCGATCGCTCGAAGAACCTGGGCGCGGAGAGCTTCCGCAGCGATGCGGGCCGCATGGACCAGATCGCCGCGGTGTTCCCGCTTATGTTCTTCCTGGTTGCTGCGCTGGTGTCGCTGACCACCATGACCCGCATGGTGGAGGAGGAGCGCGTGCTCATCGGCACGTACAAAGCGCTGGGTTACTCCAATGCGCGCATCACATCGAAGTACCTTGTTTACGCGGTGGTGGCATCGGGCGTGGGCGCGGCCGTGGGCATCGCGCTGCTTTCCCAGTTCCTGCCATGGTTCATCATGAAAGCGTATTCCATCATGTACATGGTGCCTTGCATGCCTACTCCCGTGAACCCGGGCGTGGCCGCAAGCGCCGCTGCCTTGGGCGTGGGCATCACCGTTGCTGCAACGTGGTTCGCAGCGGCGGCCACCTTGCGCGAGTGCCCGGCGTCGCTCATGTTGCCGCGTGCGCCGAAGGCCGGCAAGCGCATCCTGCTTGAGCGAATCCGCCCGCTGTGGAGCAGGATGACGTTCAGCTGGAAGGTGACGGCGCGAAACCTGTTCCGCTACAAGCGTCGCTTCTTCATGGCCATCATCGGCATCGCCGGCTGCACTGCGCTGTTGCTCACGGGCCTGGGGCTGCAAAACGCCATCAACGACATCATCGACAAGCAGTACGGCGAAGTGTACAGCTTCAACACCATCGTGCGCATGGATGCCGACGAGGCCGACCAGAAAGCAAAGGATGCGGTTTCGAATGCGGTGGGCTCGGATGGGCAGCAATTCGTCTGGGTTTCCACCGAGAACAAGATCGCGTGCGCCCCTGATGACGGTGCGGAGCATCGCTTTGAGTTGGTATGCGCTCAGGATCCCGAGCAGCTGCAGCGCTTCGTGCAGATGCGCGAGCGCGTCGGGGGCCGGGCCCTCACGCTCGACGGGAGCGGTGCCATCATCAGCGAGAAGCTTGCCAGCCAGCTGGGGGTTTCCGTTGGCGATACCCTGACGTTCTACGACGAGGACGACATCGGCAACCTGGTGGGGGATGGGCGCGCGGTGACCGTCGCCGGCATCATGGAGAACTACGTGGCGCAGTACGCCTACGTCACCGCCGATGTGTACAAGCAGGCTATGGGCCAGCCGGCCGAGTTCGCCACCGTCTACGCCGATCTTGGGAACGGCGTAGACCGTGATGCGTTCTCCGACCAGCTGCTTTCCATGGACGGCGTGAAAACCGTCACCTACAGCGATGAGACCATCGACAGCTATCGCACCATGCTCAAGTCGGTCAATAGCGTGGTGGTGGTGCTCGTGGTCGCCGCGGCGCTGCTGGCGTTCGTGGTGCTGTATAACCTCACGAACATCAACATCACCGAACGCGCTCGCGAGATCGCCACGCTCAAGGTGCTCGGCTTCACCTCGCGCGAGGTGGATGCGTACATCTTCCGCGAAACCATCCTGTTGTCGATTATCGGCGCCGCGATCGGCCTGGTGCTCGGCATCTTCATGGAGGGTTTCGTCATCACCACTGCAGAGGTCGACCAGGTCATGTTCGGCCGCGATATCCATGCGGCAAGCTTCGCCATCGCGTTCGCGCTCACCATGGTGTTCTCGGGCATCGTGGCCCTTGCCATGCGCGGCAAGCTGCGCCGCATCGATATGGTGGAAAGCCTGAAGTCCAACGAGTAGCGGACGGTACCGCGGGTGCCATGCCTTGCGCGCCGGTTGCTTGGCGCGACGATGCGGGGGGGGGCGTGGGGTTAACCGAGCCGGTTTGCGCGCCCTGCGCGGCACGACGGCTTGCGGCCTTGCCGCATCAGGGGTCGCATGCCGCCGGGTTGCGTTACAATGTGAGCGTTTCATCATCAATCAGAAGGGGATCCCATGAAGGTTACCGAGAAGAAGCTCGAGGACGGTCTTATCGAGCTCACCGCCGCCGCCGCAACCGCCGAGGTGGCGCAGGCGTTCAACGTGGCGCACTATTCGTTCTGCGCGAGCATGGGCGTGGAAGTGCCGCAGGGTCAGACGCCGGCCCAGGCCGCTGAGGACAAGCTCGGCATCAAGGACCTGGATTCCGTTTCCCAGCAGATGGCCATCGACTACCTCGTGCCGTTCGCCGTGGACAAGCGCAACCTGTGCCCGGCGTTCCCGCCCACGCCCATCATCGACCAGCCCATCAAGCGCGGCCAGGTCTTCGAGTTCAAGGTGCAGGTGACCCCCAAGCCCGATTACGAGCTGACCAGCTACGAGCCGGTTTCCATCACCGTGCCGCCGCTGAACTTCGACGAGTCCATGGTCGACCAGCAGATTCAGCAGCTCGCCGAGAGCTTCGCCACCTATGAGAAGTGCGACGCCAAGCCGCTCGACGCCTCCGGTGCCGCCAAGATCGCCCTCGAGGTCTCCCAGGCCGGCAAGCGCCTGGACAACCTGTGCACCGACGGACGCACCTATATCCTGGGTATGGGTCTTATGCCCGACGAGTTCGAGAAGAACCTCATCGGCATGAACGAGGGCGACGTCAAGGAGTTCGCTTTCGATATGCCCGGCGCGCCCGAGGGCGAGGCGCCGCTTGACTGCAAGGTCACGGTGATCGAGTGCCAGGAGAAGCGCGTGCCGGAGGTGGACCAGGAGTTCATCGAGAAGAACATGCCCATGGCCCGCGACGTGGAATCCCTGCGTCAGGTTGTTTCCGAGCGCCTGCAGGCCGAGCAGCGCGCCCAGTACCAGGAGATGCAGCTGACCATGGTGGCCGACGAGCTTTCCCGCCGCTTCCAGGGCACCATCTCCGACGAGGTGTACGAGTCCATGCGCGACACGCTTATGCAGAACGTGCGCGGTTCCCTTGCCCAGCAGGGCATCCCCTTCGAGCAGTTCGTCGAGTCGCAGGGCGGTGAGCAGCAGTTCGGCATGATGCTCATGATACAGGCCCGTCAGATGCTCGTGCAGGGCTACGCGTTCGACGCGGTGTTCCGTCACGAGAAGATGACGCTCGACGACGAGGACATCATGGCCGCCTGCCGCGCCATGAACCCCGCCGATCCCACCACGGCGCGCCGTCAGATGGAGGGCAACGGCCAGGCCTTCGTGCTGCGCGAGACTGCTGGCCGCCTGAAGGCAAACCGCTGGCTGCTCGAGCATGCCGACATCACCGTGTCTGAGGAGCCTGCCGCCGAGAAGGGCGAATAGGGCGCAACATCGGTCACGGGCGAGGCTATGCGGGGGAGCGTTGACTTGGTGCCGGCCTGCGGTTGGCATGGGCAATCTTTCCCTGAGGCTCTCATTCGCGGAAAACATGTGAACGCCGCGCGCGAACGTCATCGTGTGCGGCGTTTTCCGTGCTATAATGCAAAGGCTTGTCTTCCGCCTTGGTCGGAAACCAAGGCACGGTAAAAGGAGTACCAGACTATGAAACAAGGAATCCATCCGGAGTACGTGGAGTGCACCGTCAAGTGCAGCTGCGGCAACACCTTCACCACCCGCTCGACGAAGTCCGAGCTGAAGGTCGACATCTGCAACGTGTGCCATCCGTTCTACACCGGCCAGCAGCGCTTCGTCGACACCGGCGGACGCGTCCAGCGCTTCGCCGACAAGTTCGGTTCCGCCAAGGAGCAGGTGGCTGCTCGCGAGGCCGCCAAGAAGGCCGAGCGCGCCGCTAAGGCCGCCGAGATCGAGGCCGCCAAGAAGGCCGAGCGCGAGGCTAAGGCCGCCGCTAAGGCCAAGCGTGCCGAGGAGTTCGCCAAGAAGGCTGCTGCCGAGGCTGAGAAGGCTGCCGAGATCGAGGCCGCTACCGCCGCTGCCGAGGCCGTCGAGGCTCCCGCAGAGGCCGAGGTTGAGGCTGCTGCCGAGACCGCTGCCGAATAGCACCACAGCGTTAAGCACAAAAAGCACTGCACAAAAAGCAACAGGGAGGCCCGCGAAAGCGGGTCTCCCTGCATTTTGGGGCGTTCTCGTATGCAGCATGTCGGTAACGCTTTGCTTTTGCGCCGCAATCGGGACGCTGAGCGGCGTATAGTCGAAGGCGTGGAGGGGTGAAGAGCGCTGTGCGGCGTGTAGTTGATTTTCGTCATCCCGCCCTTCCCGTCAATGGTACAGGAGTGATAAGCTAACGCTACTAGGATACATTATCATTTATCATAAACGAGTAACGCGGGACTAAGGAGGCTCTTATGTTCGACAAGCAGGCATTCCATTCGCTCAGCTACGGCATGTATGTCATCGGCACGCGTTTCGATGGCAGGGACTACGGATGCGTAGCAAACACGTTCGCCCAGGTCACTTCATCTCCGTTGCAGGTGAGCGTGGCGCTCAACAAGGAAAACGCCACTACAGCAGCCGTGCGTCAAGCTGGTCGGTTCACGGCTTCTTGCTTGTCCGAGCAGGCCGACATGCAGTTGGTTGGCACGTTCGGATTCCATACTTCCACTGAGCTTGACAAGTTTGCCCAACATGCCAGCGCGCGCGATGAAGCCGGCATGCCCTATGTGGCCGAGCAGTGCTGCGCTTGGTTTTCCGCGAAGGTGGTCTCCGAGCTTGATTTAGGCACGCATGTGCTGTTCGTGGGGGAGGTGCAGGAGTGCGCCAAGATCGCCAATGCGGGTTCCCCGATGACGTATGCGTTCTATCATCAGGTCAAGGGCGGCAAAACGCCTCCAAAGGCATCCAGCTATCTGGGGGACGATCAACCTGCTTCAGCGCCCGTCGTATCGAATGGCGCCGAACAGCCTAAGGTTGCCTGGCGTTGCACTATCTGCGGGCATATGGAGTACGTCGACGAACTGCCCGATGATTTCGTTTGCCCCGTGTGCGGTGTCGGCAAGGAGTTCTTCGAGCGCGTTGAACTGTAAGGTTCCGGGTTCGTTTTTCTGTTTGCAGCAAGCGCTGTTGTCGTCTTCCCTAGTAAAGCGCTTGACTGCATCGTGCCAGCTGGTTGGTTGCCGCAGAATCGCGGACGTTCGTTTGCGCGCTCTTCTGCATATGCCTGCTCAGGATGTTTCCGTGCGCTATTGCGAAAGCCTTTTACGGAATCCGTCAACGGTATGGGGTTCGCTTCTGGCGTTTCCGCATGCTATGGCAAAGGGCTCGCAAGCCTATTCGAGGCCTGCGAGCCCTTTGCCCTTTTCACCGGGTGTGTTTCCTAGAAGAACACCTTTGCTGCGTGGTTGTAGAACCCTTCGTCCTTGTAGCGCAGCAGGGTGGTGGGTACATCCCCGCGTCGCACGTATAGGCGGCGCAAAGGTCGGTCGAGCTCCACCAGCTCGCCGTCTATGAACAGGGTGGCGTCGCGATCGTCCTGGTTTTCGGACAGGTCCATTTCAACCACGTCGGAAGGTGCCGTGACCACTGCGCGGGAGTGCAGCGTGTGCGGCGCTATGGGAACGGCAACCAGGCCTGTGAAGCCCGGTGCCACCAGCGGTCCGCCTGCCGACAGCGCATAGGCCGTGGAGCCCGTGGCGCTTGCCACCACCAAGCCGTCGCCGCGCATGTTCGCCAGGTGCGACCCCGAAACGCCCAACCCGAAATCGATGATGCGGCCGTTGGCGCCGCGGGTGACCGCCACCTCGTTCAACGCGAAGAATTCACGCGGCTCGTCGGGCTCGACGCCGGCGCCGTCATCGGCGTAGGGGTCGGCTTCGCCTTCGCACACCACCCGTATGTCAAGGTTGGTGCGCACCTCGTGGGCCGCGTCGCCGGAAAGCGCCGCAACCAGCGGTTCCATGACCCCTGATTCGTTCGGGTTCGCCAAAAAGCCCAGGCGACCGTAGTTGATGCCCAGGATGGGAGTGCCGTGGAAGCCCACCTGACGGGCCGTTCGCAGGATGGTGCCGTCCCCGCCTAAGGCCACCGCCATGTCCACGCCGTGCTCGAACAGCTCGGAAAGCTCCGGGGCTGCCAGGGGGGAGGCAAGCTTCGAGGAATCGACCACGGTATAATCGATTCCCTGCGTGGCCAGGTACGTTACCAGCAGCAACGATGCGTCGATCGCCTGCGAGTTGGAATTATTACGCACGATGAGGATGTGCATGCGGGGCCTCTTTCCGTGTTTGCTATGATGAGCAATCATACCATCACGAGAAAGCGCATTTTCATGTCCGACAAGCTCGCACGAGCTCGACACACTCGTTCTGCCGATCTCGCGGCCTCTGCCGCTTCCCCGCAAACCCAGCAAGCCATGCATGAAGAGGGTTCCGCGCCCGGCGATCCTCGCCCTTCTCAGGGCGGCGCCGACCAAGGCTCCACCGCCGCCATCGGCGGGTCTGCGGCCCTTATCAGCATCTGCACCATCGTCTCCCGCATCACCGGTTTCGTGCGTACTTGGGCCATGGCCTTCGCGCTGGGTTCTACGCTGCTGTCAAGCTCCTACCAGGTGGCGAATAACCTTCCCAATCAGCTCTACGAGCTGGTGTGCGGCGGCATGATCGTCACCGCGTTTTTGCCGGTGTACGTTTCGGTGAAGAAGAAGCTGGGGCAGCGTGCCGGCAACGAATACGCGTCAAACTTGCTTACGTTGGTGGTGCTGTTGCTTGGAGCGGTTTCGCTTCTGTGCATGCTGTTCCCCTCGGCGGTCATCTACACGCAAAGCTTCTATTCCGATCAGTCGCAGATGGCCACTTCGGTGTTCTTCTTCCAGTTCTTCGCCATACAGATCGTGTTCTATGGCTGTTCGGCTATTGTGTCGGGCTTGCTTAACGCGAGCCGTGACTATCTGTGGTCCTCTATCGCTCCGGTGGCGAACAACCTGATTGTTATCGTCACGTTCTTGGTATACTCGTTCGTGGCTCCGTATGATCAGCAGCTTGCCTTGTACATCATCGCTATCGGCAATCCCGCCGGTGTGTTCATTCAGATGGCCATTCAGCTGCCCGCGCTCAAGCGCAATGGCATTCGTATCCGCCCGCGTGTGAACCTGCGCGACCCGGCGCTTCGCGAGACGTTGGGCATCGGCGTTCCTGCGGTGCTTGTCATGCTGTGCTCCTTCGCCATCGTATCGGTGCAAAACGCTGCTTCTTACAACTTCGCCGATAACGGTCCTTCCATTCTGGCGTATGCGCGCCTGTGGTTCACGCTGCCGTATTCGTTTTTGGCCGTGCCCATCACCACCGCTATGTTCACCGAGCTTTCGGATATGCAGGCGGAAGGGAATATGGATGGTGTTAAGCGCGGTATCGTTTCGGGCACCAACCAGATCCTGTTCTTCATGATCCCGTTCGCCATGTACCTGGCCGTGTTCAGCATGCCGCTGGTCACCCTGTATCATGCCGGCGCCTTCACCATGGAGAACGTGTCCGCTATCGCCACGTACTTGGCCGTGTGGGCTGTTGCCTTGCCTCTGTACGGCGTGAACACCTACTTGCAGAAGACGTTCTCCAGCCTTCGCCGCATGGGCGTGTTCGCTGGCTTTAATTTCGTTGCAGGCGCTGTGCAGATCGGCTTGACCATGTTCGCCGCAAGCCATTCCGACGTTATGCCTATCAGCTCCATTGCCGTTGCCGAGGCGCTGTTCTATTTGGTTTTGGACGTGTGCCTGTTTGGATATCTGCGACGCACCTTGGGGCCGTTCGGTTTGCGCTCTGTGGCGCGTGCTTTGGCTACGGCGGTGGTTCTCGGCGGTGTCGGTGCCGCTGCCGGCGGTGCCGTGCTTTGGCTGCTGCAGACGATGGTGTCCCCGCTTTCCGGATCTATCGTGCAAGCCCTGGCGTATGTTGTGGCGGGCGGCCTTGTTGCCCTGGCGGTGACGTTCGTGCCGGCTTGCAAGCTCAACGTTCCCGAGGCCGCTTTCGTCAACACTATCGTTCGCAAGATCGGCGGGAAGCTGGGCCGGTAGCGCTTGCCGCGTACGGTAGGGCTCGCTGCGTACGGTAGGGCACGCCGCTTGCAGTGGGATGCTCTGCATTCAACAGGGCGGTGCGCTTGCCGTGTGCAGCAGGGCTTACCGCTTTCGGTAGGATGTTCTGCAAGCAATTGGGTGGCGTGCTCTCCGTCTGCTTGGTTTTTCAATTAGTTTTGTTTACGCCCCTGCGCTCATAAGAGTGCGGGGGCGTTTGCTTTGCGACCCGCTTCTGATGGTTTGGCTCGAATTCTCGTAGCTTCGTTTTGCGGCCCTGCGCCCGCCTTCTTCTCTTGCGAGTAAGCGGTTCGTTCCGCGCTCCCTGTGCTTGTGGAAGGGTTAGGGTACTTGTGCAGCGCGCAGTCGGTCTCGCGCAGCATTCCGTCCTTACTGCGGAAGCGCGGGATGATCTGTTTGGACCTTCTAGGAAGGCGCTAAGACGACATCGTCGTTCGCGTGGGCTTGCCATTCCTGGCGTCTCGTAGCTCGTCTCAGAAACGATTCCATGGGCTATGCGGACCCTTACGATTTCTCTGATATCAGCTTTAGATGCGTGGTTTGCACATGAGCCTAGCGTTTCAGATGCGGCTTGCTTGCGGTGCTCGGTTTTCCGAATCCCTTTCTCTGATGCTCTCTTTTTCCTATAGACGCTAACGGTATTTCGTCTATTCAGCTGTGTATCAGAAACTTAAGCATCTATCTGGGAAAATAGGAAATATCGAACCAATACGAATATCCATAGAAGCACCCGATATACACCAGGTAAAGCATGCATTCAAGCTAAGAAATGCTGGAGTGCATTACGCGCTTTGCAACCACATATGAAGTCTTGCCAACGCGCTTGTCTTCGCGTTCGTTGCGGCGCCTTGCGGGCGTTTACGGCATAGGCTATGTGCTCGCCTTCGCATATGTTGTCGCGCCTTGTCGCCATCTGCGATTGCTCACGTGCTTGATTCCCTGGATGCTGCAGTTTGAGTAAATGGTTGATGACGCAAAAAGCCCCGCGAGATTCTCGCGGGGCTTCGATGGCTTGGCGCATCTACGCCAAGCAAATATGTAGCAAGGTCCTACTTGTGGAAGTACCTGCGCTGCTCGTACTTCGGCTCGCAGCAGATGTTGATGCCGAGCGTGCGGTAGAGCTTCTCGTCGGTGGGGCTCAAGATCACGCTGAAGAACGCGTCGCAACCGCGCAGCTGGTCGGCTGCATCCACCAGCTGTTTGGCAACCGGGTCGGTGGCGCTGGACACGGAAAGCGCCAGCAGCGTCTCGTCGGAATGCAGGCGCGGGTTCTTCGCGTGCAGCGTGGAAGTCTTCAGGTCGCAGATGGGCTCGATGACCTCGTCGGAGATGACGAACAGGTCCTCGTCGACGCCCGCCACGCCCTTGAGCGCGTTCATGAGCAGCGAGGAGGCTGCGCCCAGCAGGTCCGACGTTTTGCCGGTGACCACGCGGCCATCGGGCAGCACCATAGCGCCGGCAGGCGCGCCGGTTGCCTCGGCCTTGAGCAAAGCGGCCGAGCGTGCGGGCGAGAAGTTCGTGTCCACGCCAACCTGGTTCATCAGCAGCTCAAGGTGCTCCACGTACTCGTGATGCAGACCGGTGCGGCGTTCGTCGACCGCGGCCTGGAAATAGCGGCGCACGATCTCCATCTTCGCGGCCTCGCGGCACGCGTCGTCGTCAACAATGGCCATACCCGCCATGTTCACGCCCATGTCGGTGGGAGACTGATAGGGGCTCGTGCCCAGGATGCGCTCCATCATGGCCTTGAGCACCGGGAAGATCTCAACGTCGCGGTTGTAATTGACGGTGGTTTCCCCATATGCCTCAAGATGGAAGGGGTCGATGGTGTTGGCATCGTCCAAGTCAACGGTTGCAGCCTCGTACGCCACGTTCACCGGGTGCTTGAGCGGAAGGTTCCAAATGGGGAAGGTCTCGTACTTCGCGTAGCCCGCCTCGACGCCGCGCTCGTGCTCATGGTAGAGCTGGGAGAGGCACGTGGCCATCTTGCCCGAACCGGGGCCGGGGGCGGTGACCACTACCAAGGGATGCGTGGTCTCCACGAACTCGTTCTTGCCGTAGCCCTCCGACGACACGATGCGCGCCGTGTCGTAGGGATACCCGGCGATGGGGTAGTGCAGGTAGCTTTTGATGCCCAGGCTGTCCAGACGATGGCGGAACGCCAGCGCGTTAGGCTGGTTCTCGAAGCGGGTGATCACCACGCCGGCCGTGGCGAAGCCCATGGACCGGAAGATGTCCAGCAGACGCAGCACGTCCTCGTCGTAGGTGATGCCCAGATCGCCGCGCACCTTGTTCTTCTCGATATCGTTGGCGTTGATGGCGATGATGATCTCAACGTCCTCGGCCATCTGCTGCAGCATGCGGATCTTGCTGTCGGGCTGGAAGCCGGGCAGCACGCGGGAGGCATGGTAGTCGTCGAACAGCTTGCCGCCGAACTCCAGATACAGCTTGCCGCCGAACTGGCCGATCCTTTCGCGGATATGCTCGGCTTGCAAAGCCAGGTATTTATCGTTGTCGAAACCGATGCGCATGGGCGCAACCCCTTTCCATGACGGTAGGTTTAACCGAACCAGTATAAGGCTCGCGCGCGAAAGCGTGAAGACAAGCGCACATCATCACGCGAAAAGCGAACGAAGTCCTATCGACTGCGCCCGACGAAGAAGGCGAAGGGGAGCACCCGGCGGCATGTCCTTGGGCCCGGTTTGCCGCCGTTGGGCTCCGTTGCGCCGGTTCCGCAAAAGCAGGCGAAACGACGCCGTCGCCCTTGCCGTCCATCTCGTTTCAGTTTCGTTTCCCCTCTGTTAAAAGGCTCGCGCGGGGCTGGGGAAGAAGTTGCGTGGCGCGTACAATAAACCAACGTTTGGAGTTTGCCGTTGGCGTGCTGCAGGCGTATCGGCCTGGGCGCAGCGCGATCGGCGGTGGGGAAATACACCGGTTTCTAAGCGCGAAGGAGAACTATGGCCAAGCATATTTTCGTAACCGGCGGCGTCGTGTCGTCTTTGGGCAAGGGCATCACGGCCGCCTCCCTTGGACATCTGCTGAAGGCCCGCGGCTACAAGGTGACCATGCAGAAGATGGACCCGTACCTCAACGTCGACCCGGGCACCATGAGCCCGTTTCAGCATGGCGAGGTCTTCGTCACCGAAGACGGCCACGAAGGCGACCTTGACCTGGGGCATTACGAGCGCTTCATTGACGAGAACCTGTCCCGCGAATCAAACTTCACGCAGGGCTCCATTTACAAAACCCTGATCGCCCGCGAGCGCCGCGGCGACTTCCTCGGCGGCACCGTGCAGGTTATCCCGCACGTCACCGAGGCCATCAAGGAGCGTCTGCGCCGCATTGCCGACCAGTCCGGAGCCGACATCGTCATCTCCGAGATCGGCGGCACCATCGGCGACATCGAGTCGCAGCCCTTCATCGAGGCCGCGCGTCAGTTCAGGAAGGAAAAGGAGCGCGGTGACGTGCTGTTCATCCACGTCACGCTGGTCCCGTACATCGCCGCAGCCCATGAGGTCAAGACCAAGCCCACGCAGCATTCCGTCAAGGAGCTGCGCTCCATCGGCGTGCAGCCCGACTTCATCGTATGCCGCAGCGATCACGAGATCTCGGATAAGGTGCGCGAGAAGATCGCCCTGTTCTGCGACGTGCGACCCGACGAGGTGCTCGCATGCACCGACAGCCCCTCCATCTACGAGGTGCCCTTCGGCTTGTACGACCAGCACTTCGATGTGAAGGTGCTCGAGCGCCTGGGTCTTCCCGAGCGTCAGATCGACCTGAGCCCCCTGCGCTCGTTCGTGGATGCGGCCGCCCATGTGGAGCATGACTGCGATGTGGCCATCGTGGGCAAGTACACCAGCCTGCCCGACGCGTACCTTTCGGTCATCGAGGCGCTGCATCATGCGGGCGTGTACAACAACACCCAGGTCAACGTGCATCTTATCGATGGCGAGGAGCTCAACGACAGCAATGTCGAAGAGGTCCTGGGATCCATGGACGGCATCCTGGTGCCCGGCGGCTTCGGCCAGCGCGCCTTCGAGGGCAAGATCTGCGCGGTGCGCTACGCCCGCACGCACGACGTGCCGTTTTTGGGCATCTGCCTGGGCATGCAGGCGGCGGTGTGCGAGTTCGCGCGCGATGTGGCGGGCATGCCCGGAGCGACGTCGGCGGAGTTCGACGAGAACGCCGAGTTCCCCGTGATCGACCTGATGCCCGAGCAGGAAGACGTCGAGGACAAGGGCGGCACCATGCGACTGGGCGCCTACCCGTGCAAGGTCGCTCCTGCATCCATGGCCTTCAAGGCCTACGGCGAGGAGCTCATCTACGAGCGTCATCGCCATCGCTATGAGGTGAACAACGCGTTCCGCGACCGTTTGGCAGAGGCGGGTCTGGTCATCTCCGGTGTTTCCCCTGATAGTCGCCTGGTGGAGATGGTCGAGCTGCCCGACCATCCGTGGTTCGTGGCAAGCCAGGGCCACCCCGAGTTCAAAAGCCGTCCCACCAGGCCGCATCCCCTGTTCCGCGACTTCGTCGCCGCAGCCCTCGATCATCGCGAGTAGTTCGGCAGCTTCCGGGGTTCGGACTAAACCGGTTAAAGGTTTACATAATGTTGTTGTTGCGAAAAGGCCGCCGCATCGGGCGGCCTTTTCCGTATGGTGGGATATATAAGGATAAGCCGATAGGGAAGGGAGCGCTCGTGGACGAGAGCATCGATACCGACGATCTGATCGATTTGGCAGCGGAATACATCGCCTACCTGCGCATCGAGCGCGGCAGCTCGCCGCGCACCATCGAGGCCTACGAGGCCGATCTGGAAACCTATCGGGATTTCCTGTTCTCGCAGGGCATCGAGAAGCTCTCGCAGGTGTCGCGCGAGTCCATCGTGGCGTATCAGGAGCATCTGTTCGCGCAGGGCTATGCCGCTTCCACGGTGTGCCGAAGGGCGTCGGTGGTGAAGGGGTTTCACCGGTTTTGCGTGGCCGAGGATTACACCGAAAGCAACCCTGCGGCGGGGCTGCCGCTGCCGAAAACCCCGGAGCGCCTTCCCGACGTTCTGTCCATTGATCAGGTGCAACGCCTGTTCGAAGAGCTTGAGGGGCAGGAAGGCGGCCCTACGGCCCTGCGCAACCGCGCCATGCTCGAGGTGCTCTACGGATGCGGCCTGCGCGTCAGCGAACTGTGCGGCCTGGACCTGTCAGATGTGGTGCTCGACCAGGGGTATCTGCTCGTGCTCGGCAAAGGCGGCAAGCAGCGCATCTCCCCGATATCGGGTGCGGCGGCAACCGCGTTGGCTGACTATCTGGAAAACGCGCGCCCGCAGCTGTGCAAGCCTTACGCCAAGCCTACCGACGCCGTGTTCCTGAACGCCCGCGGCGGTCGCTTGACGCGCCAAAGCGTGTTCAAGGTGGTGTCGCGCGCGGGCCTTGCCATCGGCGTGGACAACCTGCACCCGCACACGCTGCGCCATTCGTTCGCCACGCATATGCTGCAGGGCGGGGCGGATTTGCGCGTCATCCAGGATATCCTCGGCCATTCCGACATCTCCACCACCCAGGTCTACACCCACGTCGATCGCAGCCATCTGCGTGAGGAATACCTGCACGCGCACCCGCGCGCCTAAAGGTCGGGGAGCGAAGGCGCGAGCGCCGACCAGCATAGCGGGTCGGTTCTCATCGCGCCCAGGTGAGCTTTGCCTGCGCGGGGTAAGCCTATGCGCCCAAATGCTGTCCGGGCAGCGGCCCCTGGCGCCTATCTTTGCGACTCTAACGCCGTAAACCGCCTGCAACCGTTTGTAACCGGTTCCGGCATCGGTTAAAGACGGTAACCGGTATCATCTTTCGCAATGAACCGATGGACGACGGGCAACGTCTCCCGCGGCGCGGTGGCAACCGCTGCGCCAACGTCTCCCACTTCGCCCCACCCATCCCACATCGCCCCACGCCACCGAATCCGCACAAATGCAATCCCACTTCATCCCACCCGATTTTCGCCCAAACGTAAATCTATATATTGTGGTTGGCGAACCACCTTGCGCACCATATGGAAACCACCCCTGAAACTGCCTGTTTTACGAATGAATCAGGCAGGTTACAAGGGGTCAACGCCTGTGCAAAACCGCCCAAAACGTGCCGCAAGATGTTGCGAAGTGGGATGAAGTGGGGTAGAATCCCAAACACCGAACGGAACAAACGGAAAGCAGCGGAAGGAAGGCATGGCAGAAGGCGTCGACAAGCCGATCGACATGAACGGCTCCTACCGACACAAGGTAGACGCCAAGGGCCGTATGTCCCTGCCCGCCGCGTTTCGCAAAGTCCTTTCGGAAGATCTGGTGGTAACCCTCAGCCCCGATGACGAGTGCCTGTACGCATTCGAGCCTCAGGCGTTCGAGGACTGGATCGTGTCGCTGTTCGATAGCAAGTTCGGCGGTTACGACCCCACGTCCAAAGCCCACGTCGGCTTGCGCCGCAAGCTGAAGAGCCGCGCCAACAACGTCAGCGTCGACAACGCCGGGCGCATCGGCATCCCCGCCGAGCTGCGTCAGAAGGCCGGCATCGACAAGGACGTCGTCGCATTGGGCAACACGGGCTACTTCGAGATCTGGGACGCAAAGCGCTTCGATGAGCAGGATGACGACATCGACTTGAGCGTGTTGTTCAGCTAATCGGAAGGCGTGAGCGAATTGGCAAACCAAGAGTTTCGGCATATACCGGTCCTGCTCCCCGAGTGCCTCGAGCACTTGAACCTCAAACCGCAGCAGACGTTCGTGGACGCAACGCTCGGCGGGGCAGGGCATTCCTTCGAAGTTGCCCAGCGCATCGGATGCGGGGGCACCCTCATCGGCATCGATCAGGACGACGTGGCGCTTGCCGCGGCCGCCCGCAAACTCGGCTCGCTGCCCGATGAGTTGCGCCCGCATCTGGAACTGGTGCGCAACAACTTCGGCAACATGGACGAAGCGCTTCTGAGCGTGGATGTTCCCGGTGTGGACGCGTTCTTGTTCGACATCGGCGTATCCTCCGTTCAGATTGACACGCCATCACGGGGCTTCTCCTTCAAGGAGGACGGCCCGCTTGATATGAGGATGGATCCGGGGAAAAACACCCTAACCGCAGCAGAGGTCGTGAACACCTACAACGCAGCAGACCTCACTCGGATCATCCGCTCCTACTCCGATGAGCGGTGGGCCAGCCGCATCGCGGACTTCATCGTCCGCGCCCGTGAGAAGGCCCCGCTTGAAACGAGCGCGCAGCTGGTCGACGTCATCAAGGCGTCCATCCCGGCAAGCGCGCGCCGCGCTGGCGGACATCCTGCCAAACGCACGTTTCAAGCTCTGCGCATCGAGGTCAACGGCGAGCTCGACGTTCTGAAAAGCGGCCTGGAAGCTGCCATCCGCTGGGCGAACCCCGGCGGGCGCATCTGCGTGATCAGCTACCACTCGCTTGAGGACCGCATCGTGAAGGATATGTTCCAAAGCTTCGCGAACCGTTGCACCTGCCCGCCCGATCTTCCGGTGTGCATGTGCGGCAAGGAGCCGATACTCAAGGTGCTTACCCGAAAGCCCATCGTCCCCACGGCCGATGAGATAGCGCGCAACCCCCGCGCCCGCAGCGCCAAGCTGCGCGTGGCGCAGAAGCTGTAGCGCAGCACGACGACAGCAACAACACGACAACCGAGCGAACCCGTTCGCGCAACGTGCCACCGTAAACGAAGCAGAAACACGAAAGGAGGTGGAGCATGAGCGCCCAGCCTGCGTATTCCCTGTATCCCGAACGCGCCGTCGAGCGCGCCCCACGCACGCGCATCTCCGTCGTGCCTGGCCAGCGCACCCGCTCCGCCGCTCCCGCCTCCACCGTCACGCCCGGCCTCGTGCTGAAGGCGGCGATCATCGTCATGGCGGTTTTGGCCCTGGTGGGCATCGCAAGCCTCACCCTTTCGGCGGCCACCGTGACCACCTCCATGCAATCCCAGGCGCTTTCCAGCCAGATCGACGATGCCCGCGCCGAGGGCAGCTCGCTCGAGGTCACGCAAAGCCTGCTTTCCAACTCCACCCGCGTGCGCATGCAGGCCGAGAAGCTCGGCATGGCGGCGCCTGCGGAAGTGGGTACCATCAACATGCCCGAAGACGTGGTTTCCACCAACGACGATGGGTCGCTTTCCCTGTCCCGCAGCGTGGAGACCGCCACCAACGCCGGGGAGTAGCCCGTTATGCAGAATCGAAACCGCCCGCCTCGCAACGACGGCGGCGCCCGCGATGCCCAGCGTCGCGCGAACAACAGCAGATCCGGCCGTTCGTCAGGCCAACACGCAAGCCGCACCGACGCCCGCAGCGCATACCGCTCCGGGCGTCACGGCGCTTCGGGGCAGGGCCGTTCCCGCAACGCGCGCTCCGAGCGCGATGCGCGCACGTCCCGCTCGCGAAACGGAGCATCCCACCGCCAGCCCGTCCAGCCCAAATCGGGCATTGCGGGCTTCCTCGCGTTCCTCAATGCCGAGCGCGCGCTTGCGCCCCTGTTCCTGTTCGGCCTTGTCGTGGCGCTGTTCTTCGGCAAGCTCGTGTGGCTGCAGGTCATCAAGGCCCCCGAGTTCACCGAGCAGTCCCAGGCGCAGCGCACGTCCAAGATCGTGCTCGAGCCGCGCCGCGGCACCATATACGACCGCAACGGCGTGGTGCTCGCCACCAGCGTCGACGCGACCACCATCTACGTCAACCCCGTCGAGGTGAGCGACCCCAACCTGACCGCGGGCATCCTGGCGCAGGTGCTCGGCGGCGAGGCGAAGGACTATCTGGAAAAGGTCACCGCCAGCGACACGTACTATTCGATCATCAAGCGCAAGGCTGACACCTCCGTCGGCGACGAGGTCAGGCAGCTGGCCTCCGAGCGCGTCGAGGAGGCGCAGAACAAGGAGACGGCCGACGCCAAAGCGGCAGGCCGCAAGGCCGAAACCATCGCCTCGGGCATCCACTACGTTTCCGAAAGCCGTCGCGAGTACCCGAACGCCCAGGTGGGCGGTCAGGTGGTCGGTGCGTGCAGCATCGGCGTGGATTCGGACACGAACCGCGAATACTATTACGGCATCTGCGGCCTTGAGGCTCAGTACAACGACGTGCTCTCCGGTACGCCGGGCTATATGGAGCAGGAATACGGCCAGACCGGCCAGCTCATTCCCAGCGGCACGCACGAGAAGGTGGACGCCATCGACGGGCAGGACATCGTCGTGTCCATCGACATCGAGCTGCAGCGCCAGGTGGAGGATTCCCTGACGTCGGGTTGCAAGGGTCTTAACGCCACGGGCGGCTCCGCCGTGCTCATGGACGGCTCCACCGGCGAGATCTACGCCGCCGCATCCCTTCCGCTGTTCAACCCCGCCGACCGAAGCGAGGTCAAGGAAGGCGCCATGCAGCTCAAGTGCGTCACCGACCTGTTCGAACCCGGCTCCATCTTCAAGTCGGTCTCGGCCATGGCCATCTTGGAGACGGGCACGCTCACGCCCGATTCCGAGCTGTTCTGCCCGGCCTCGATCACCGCGGACGGCTACACCATCTCCGACGCACACGAGCGCGGCGACGCCACGTTCACGTTGCGCCAGATCCTCGACCAATCCTCCAACATCGGCATCTCGCTTGCCACGGAGAAGATGGGCTTCGAGGAGTTGTACAACCACATCGTCCGCTACAACCTCCACTCCGACACCGGCGTGGACTATCCCGGCGAAGGGGAGGAGGGCACCGACGTGCTCGGCATGCTCGCGCCCTATGACCAGTGGTCGGCCGTGCAGGCGTACAACGTCTCGTTCGGTCAGGGCGTGTCGGTCACCCCGCTGCAGATGACGCGATTCTACGGCGCCATCGTGAACAACGGCGTCGAGTGCGTGCCGCACTTCCTCATCGGCATGCCGCAAAGCGGCACCACGCCCACTTACGACACCACGCAGGTCATCGAAAACACCGATGCCCTCGGCGACATGCAATCGATGCTCAAAACCGTCGTTACCGATGGCACGGGTCAAAAGGCCGCCATCGACGGGTTCAACGTGGCCGGCAAGACCTCCACGGCCGAGATCTACGATGAGGAGAACGGCGGCTACCGCAAGAACGTGTACAACTTGGCGTTCACGGGCTTTTTGGCGGATTCGTCAAGCAAACTCGTGTGCTTTGTGGGCGCAAATGAGGTTCCTGGGGACGGTGTCGTCACGCCTATCTTTAAGGATATAATGACTGCAGCAATCGATCGATTCGGGATTACGTCTGAGTGAGGTATCCAAATGGGTAAGACCTGCACCGAACTGTTTGAAGGCATGGACTGCACCATCATCGGCAACGCGCAAGATGAGGTTGAGGGCATCGCCTATCGAAGTGATAAAGTCAAGCCCGGCGACGCGTTCTTCTGCATCGTCGGCATGAAAACCGACGGCCACACCTTCGCCCAGGACGCCATCGACCATGGCGCGAAGGTGCTCGTGGTGGAGCGCAAGGTCTACCTGGCCGACGCCACTGACGTCACGGAAGTGGTCGTTTCCGACACGCGCAAGGCCATGGCCGAGGCGTCGGCGCGCTTCTACGACGATCCGTCGCGCGCGCTTTCGCTGGTGGGCGTCACGGGCACTAACGGCAAAACCACTACCACCTACCTGGTAGAGCATATCGCCCGCGTGGCGGGCAAGCGAACGGGCGTCATCGGCACCGTGGGCACCGTCATCGGCGATGTACATGAGAAATCTTCGCACACCACGCCGGAATCGCCCGACCTGCAGCATCTGCTCGCCCGCATGCGCGACGCGCGCTGCGACGTGGTGGCCATGGAGGTCTCCAGCCACGCGCTCGACCTTGAGCGCACGTACGCCTCGTCGTTCGCGGTCACGGCGTTCTCCAACCTGACGCAGGACCACCTCGACTACCATCACACCTTCGAGGCGTACTTCGAGGCGAAGGCGCGCCTGTTCAGCAAAGATTACCCTGCCCGCCGCGTCATCTGCATCGATGACAAGTGGGGCAAGGAGCTGCTGCGCCGATGCTCGGAGGCCGGCGACAGCGTGGTCACCACGGGCTTTGACCGCTCGGCGCTCATCCATCCCAAGGATGTCCAGTACTATCCCACGCACACCTCCATCACGCTCAACGTGCGCGGCTCCTACTATGAGTTCGACTACCCGCTCGTGGGCAAGTTCAACGTCGAGAACATCATGTGCGCGTTCGGCATCGGCATCCAGCTGGGCATCGGCGTGTCCACCATCATCGACGCGCTTCGCGAGGCCCCGCAGATCCCGGGTCGCCTCGAGCGCGTGCACACGCTGCATGACGGCGGCGTGTCGGTGTTCGTGGACTATGCGCACACCCCCGATGCCTTGGAGAAGGCCCTCGGGTCCATCATGACGCTCACGCCCGGCCGTACCATCTGCGTGTTCGGCTGCGGCGGCGACCGCGATGCATCCAAGCGCCCCATCATGGGCCGCGCCGCGCTTGCGGCCGACCATGCCGTGGTCACGTCCGACAACCCTCGCACCGAGGATCCCGATGCCATCATCGCCGATATCGTGGCGGGCATGGGGCAGGGCGAGGGCCGCTTCGACGTGCAGCCCGATCGCCGCGCCGCTATCGCGCACGCCATCCAGCTTGCAAAGCCCGGCGATTCCGTCCTGGTGGCCGGCAAGGGCCACGAGGACTATCAGCTGGTAGGCAAGGAAGTGCTCTCCTTCGACGACCGCGTCGTCGCCCGCGAGGAGCTTGAACGTGCATTCGGCGAAGGAGCTTGTGAGTAACCAATGCGTTTCACCATCGACGAAGCCGCCCGTGCCACGGGTGGCTCCTTTTCCATCGACCCCGTAAACCATCAGAGCGAGATTACCAGCTTGACCTGGGATTCCCGTAACGTCGAACCTGGAGCGCTGTACGTAGCGCTGCCCGGCGAGCGGGTGGACGGGCATGCGTTCGCCGCTGCAGCCGTGGCTGCGGGCGCGGTGTGCGTGCTCGCGCAGCATGCGCTCGACCAGGATTCGGCCGACGAAATCGCAGCCGCCGGGGCCGCCGTCATCGAAGTTCCCGATACCCAGGCCGCCGTTACAGCGCTTGCGCGCGCATGGCGCGACCGCCTTGAAGGCCGCGTTATCGGTATCACCGGGTCCACGGGCAAGACCACCACGAAGAACCTCGTGCGCGACGTGCTCGCCGCAGCCGGCAGCGTGTGCGCCACGAAGGGCAACCAGAACAACGAGCTCGGCGTCCCCAACACCGTGCTGGCAGCCCAGGCCGACACGCGAAACGTCATCGTCGAGATGGGCATGCGCGGTCTGCACCAGCTCGAGGAGTTGTGTGGTTTCGTGCGCCCGCAATGGGGCCTTGTCACCAACGTCGGCGAAAGCCACATCGAGCTTCTCGGCAGCCGACGCAACATCGCGCGTGCCAAGGCCGAGCTTCTCGAGGCGCTGCCCGCAGGCGGCATGGCGTTCGTAAACGCCGCAAACGATATGACGCCTGAGCTGCTCGAGTTCGCCGATCTGGATTCCCGCGGCGTCACGTGCGTGCTCTACGACGGCACTGCTCAGGCCGCCGATCGCCGCGCGGCCCTTTCCGCCGTCGATGCGGAGCGTCCGGCCGTGTGGTCCGAGGACGTGTGCCTCGATGCGGCTGGTTGCCCGCGCTTCGCGCTGTGCGCCTGCGGGTTCGACGGCATGCCCGAGCCCGTGCGCGTGGATTGCGCCCTTGAGCTGCGCGGTATGCACAACGTGTCCAACGCCTGCTCCGCTGCCGCCGTCGGATTCGCCGCCGGTATGGAGGCCGCGCAGGTCGCCGAAGCGCTCTCGGGCGCCAAGCCCGAGGCGGGACGCCAAGAGGTCATCGAGGCTCCGGGCGGCTTCACCGTCATCAACGACGCCTACAATGCGAACCCCGATTCCATGCGCGCGTCGCTTTCCACGTTCGCCGCGCTCGATGTCGCTGGAGCGCGCATCGCGGTGCTCGGCGACATGGGCGAGCTCGGCTCGTTCGCGCCGCAGCTGCATGAGGAAGTGGGCGCCTTCGCCGCTGAATGCGGCCTTGACCGCCTCGTGTGCGTCGGGCAGCTTGCCCAGGGCATCGCGGCCGGTGCGCAAAAGGCCGGCATGCCGGCTGACCGCATCGCGATGGTCGCCGACGGCGCCGCCGCTCTTGCGGACGTTCGCGAGCATGCGGCTTCCGGCAGCGCGGTGCTCGTGAAGGCCTCGCATTTCATGGGCCTTGAGAAAGTGGTAGAAGGATTGGTTGAATAGCTATGTTGCATATATTCGCGTCATACCCCACGTTTTTGGTGTTCGTGGCCATCGTGGTCGCCATCGCGGTCACCATGGTGCTCATGCCCGCGTGGATCAAGTTCCTCAAATCAAGCCATATCGGCCAGCAGGTGCGCGCCGACGGCCCTGAAAGCCATTTGGTGAAACAGGGCACGCCCACCATGGGCGGCGTCATCATGCTCGTTTCCGTCATCCTCACGGCGTTGGTCGTGGGCCATCCCACCCCTGAAACGTTCGCGCTGCTCATCGCCACCGTCCTCACGGGCTGCTTGGGCCTCATCGACGACGCCGAGAAGGTGGTCAAGGAGCGCAGCCTGGGCCTCACCCCGAAGGCCAAGCTGGTCGGCCAGTTCCTCATCGCCACGGTGTTCGGCCTGGTTGCCGTCAATGTTATGGGCATCGCCCCCACGGTCGAGATCCCGTTCATCTACACGTTTGACCTGGGCGTGCTCACCACGCATTTCGGTGCCGTGGAGGTGCCGTGGCTGTATATCCTGTTCGTGGACATCCTGCTTATGGGCATGTGCAACGCCGTCAACCTCACCGACGGCCTTGACGGCCTGGCCGCGGGCACGGTCATGATCGTCATGATCGTCATGGCGGCCATCGCATACCGCTCCGACATGCTCGACTCCGCCATCTTCGCGGCCGCGCTCGCCGGCGCCTGCGTGGGCTTTCTGTGGTTCAACTCGTTTCCCGCCGACATCTTCATGGGCGACACGGGCTCCCTTGCCCTCGGCATGGCGCTCGGCTGCCTGGCGGTGTTCACCAAGTCCGAGTTCATCGTGCTCGTCATCGGCGGCCTGTTCGTGGCCGAGGCCCTATCGGTCATGATCCAGGTGTTCTACTACAAGAAAACCCATAAGCGCATCTTCCTCATGGCCCCGCTTCATCATCACTTCGAGAAGAAGGGCTGGTCCGAGACGAAGGTCGTCGTGCGCTTCTGGATCGTCTCCGGCGTGCTGGCCGCGCTCGGCTTCGCCGTGTACTTCGCAGAAACTTTGATGGCGGTGGCATAGGGTATGGAGAACCAGAAGATGCTTGTAGGCAAAAAACACGCTCCCGAAAGCTTGGGCCGCGTCCTTGTGCTCGGCCTGGGCAAGTCCGGCCATGACGCCGTGGACTACCTTATGACGCAGCTCGGCAGCCGCGTGGCCCAGCTGGCCGTGTTCGGCGGGCAGTCCAATGTCGCCTCCGACGCGTATGCGGTCAAGGCTCGCGGCTGCGGCGCCGTCGTCGAGTTCGGCGAAGGTGCCGTTGATCGTCTGGCCAAGGCCTGCGGCGGGCATTTCGAGCTGTGCATCGCAAGCCCGGGCATCTCCGAGTTCTCCGATCTGTACCGCTCTGCCGCCGCTGTAAGCGACGAGGTCGTCAGCGAGGTCGAGCTCGCGTGGCGCGAGTCCGACAAGTCCAGCACGTGGGTGGCCGTCACGGGCACCAACGGCAAGACCACCGTCACCGCTCTGACGAACCACCTGCTTCGCGCCGCGGGCATGGCAAGCGCCGCCGTCGGCAACATCGGCGACACGTGCATTTCCGCCGTGGCAGCCGGCGAAACCGACGTCTACGTGGCAGAGGTGTCGTCGTATCAACTCGCATCCACGAAGCTGTTCGCGCCCAACGTGGCCGTGCTGCTCAACATCACGCCCGATCATCTGCATTGGCACCGTACGCTGGAAAACTACGCCGCCGCGAAGATGAAGGTGCTCGACAACCTTGCCCAGGTTCCCGGATCGGTCGCGGTCATGGACGCTTCCAACGACGTCGTGCGCGCCGAGGTTCGCCGCCTGCGCGGCATCGACGGCGGTTGCGGCTTTGCCGTGGTCCCTATGGGCACGGCCGATGGCCTGCAGGGCGACATGCGCGCCCGTTGCGGTGCCGAAAACGCCGCGTTCATCAACGGCGACGGCGTGCTCACCGTAGCCCTGAAAGGGCAGGAGCATGCCCTCATCAACGCCGATAGCCTGCTGATCAAGGGCGCGCACAACGCCGGCAACGCCCTTGCCGCCGCAGCGGCGGCATTGGCCGCCGGCGCTTCCGATGAGGCCGTGCGTGAAGCGCTTGCCATATTCAGCCCGCTCGAGCATCGCATCGAGCCTTGCGGCACCGTGCGCGGCGCCGAATGCTACAACGATTCGAAGGCCACCAACGTCGACGCCACGCTCAAGGCGCTGGCGGCGTTCCCGCATACCCGTCCCATCGTGCTGCTCGGCGGCGACGACAAGGGCACCGATTTGGCCGACCTGGTCGCGGCGGCCCATGTCCACACGCGCGCCGTGGTGTGCTTCGGCGCGGCGGGCGATCGCTTCTTCCAGGCGTTCCAAGAGCGCGCAGCGCAGGCGCCGGCGGATTTCCAGCTGCTCACGGCGAAGAATATGGAAGCCGCGCTCGACGTCGCCCTCGAACGGGCCAAGGCCGGGGAAGTGGTGCTGCTCTCGCCTGCCTGCGCATCGTTCGACGAGTTCCATTCCTTCGAGGAGCGCGGCGAGGTATTCAAGAAGCTCGTGGCCGCTCGCGCTGCCGTGCTTGGCGCGTAAGGGCGGTTTTGCATGGCTTCCGCGCGCAATAGGCGCTCCGATGCAGAATCGGTCATCTGGCCCCAGGTGCTGCTTTTGGTGGCCGTGGTGGCCCTTACGCTCATTGGCTTCGTCATGATCTACTCGGCCTCGCAGGTCACCATCCTTTCCGAGGCCGCCACGAACTACTATGCCGACACCGAGGCGGGCCAGTATCTGCGCGATACCATCTCGTATTCGGACTACATCGCGCAGCAGAACCCCTCGGCGAAGCTCATCAGCCAGTTCATCTATTCCCTGGCCGGCATCGTCATCGCCGTGGCCATCTGGTTCATGCTCCCGCGCAGCGGCTGGAAGAGCGCTATCGTCAAAGGCTATTGGGCGGTATGCGTGGCGCTGCTCGTCATCACGTTCCTCTTCGGAGCCGCCGCTCTCGGCGCCCAGCGCTGGATCGTCATCGGCCCCTTCTCGCTGCAGCCCTCCGAGTTCGCCAAGATAGCCATCGTGCTCATGGCCGCCAACCTCATGGACGATCTCAACGAAGGCGCCGAGTTCAACGCCACCATGATCAGGGCGGCCATATACGTGGCCGTTCCCACGTTGTTTTTGCTGTTCACGCAGTCGGACCTGGGAACCACCATCATCATCTTCGTGGGCGTGTACGCGGTGCTGTGGTTCGGCGGCGCCCCTGCGAAGCTCATGCTCGCCATCGCCGGCGCGGCAGTCGTCGCGGTCGTCGCCATCGTCTTGTTCGGCTCGGGCTACCGCCAGGACCGCTTCGTGGTGTACAACCCCTGGAACGACGGTGAAGGCGGCAGGGGAAACGGTTACCAGACCATCCACTCGTTCTACGCGTTCGCCGAGGGCGGCCTGTTCGGCGTGGGCCTGGGCAACTCCAGCGAGAAGTACGACTACCTCCCCGAGGCCGAGACCGACTTCGTGTTCTCCATCATCGGTGAGGAGTTCGGCATGCTCGGCGCGCTCGTGGTCATCGCGCTGTTCTGCTGCATCCTGTTCGCCGGCATGCGCATCGCGCGCGCCGCGGCAACGCCCAACGAGCGCATCGTGGCGGGCAGCGTCACCGTCATGCTCGTGTTCCAGGCGTTTTTGAACATGGGCTGCGTTATCGGACTCGTGCCCACCACGGGCAAGCCTCTGCCGTTCGTGTCCGCAGGCGGCTCGTCGCTCATCGCATCGCTCATGATGGTCGGCATCATCATGGCCGTCGCGCGAAACGCCGACAACACCACCGTCTACGATCGACGCCGCGCGAACCTGCGCGTCGTGCGCGCGGTCGACGACGACCCCCGCAGCTTCGACGACGCGCCGCGCAGCCGTGGCCGCGCCGATTCGCGCACGCGCGCCCCGCAAAGCGCGCGACGCCGTCAAACGCATTCTTCATCCCGGAGGTGACATCATGCGCATAGTCCTTTCCGGCGGCGGTACCGCCGGCCACATCAATCCGGCCCTCGCGCTCGCCGACGTGCTGCGCGAACGCGGGCATGAGGTGCTGTTCGCCGGCACGCCCGGCGGCATCGAGTCGCGCCTCGTCCCCGCGGCGGGCATTCCGTACCAGGCCTTCGAAGCCGCCGGCTTCAACCGCAACCACCCGCTCACGCTTCCCAAGGCCATCATGAAGATCCAGCGTTCCACGAAGCTGGCGCGCAAGTGGTTCGCGGAGGTCCATCCCGACTGCGTGGTGGGCTTCGGCGGCTACGTGTGCATCCCCGTGGCCCGCGCCGCCGAGCAATGCGGCATCCCCGTGGTGGTCCACGAGCAGAACTCGGTCATGGGCATGGCGAACAAGTACCTGGCTCGTAGGGCCCGCGCCGTGTGCCTGACCTACGAACATGCCGCCCAAGCGCTTTCCGACAAAAGCCGCGTCGTGCTCACCGGCAACCCCGTGCGCGCAAGCGTGTTCGCCGCAACGCGCGCCGAGGGCCGTGCGGCTTTCGGCATCCCCGAGGATGCGCGCATGCTCCTCGTCACCGGGGGCAGCTTGGGCGCTCGCCATCTCAACGCGGCCATCGTGCAACGCAAGGATATGCTGCTTGGCTATCCCGATCTGCATGTCGTGCACGTCACGGGCCCCAAGGAGCTCGATAGCGTCGCCGAGCAGCTTTCCCTGACAGACGAGCAGGCCAAGCGCTGGCGCCTCATGGGCTACACCGACCAGATGGGCCTTGCCATGGCCGCCGCCGACGCCATCGTCAGCCGTGCGGGCGCCACGTCGCTCGCCGAGATCTCGGCACGCCATATCCCGGCGCTGCTCGTGCCGTTCCCGTATGCCACCGAAGATCATCAGACCATGAACGCCCGCGCATGCGTGGAGGCGGGCGCGGCCTTCCTCGTGGCCGACGCCGACGTCGAGGGCGCGCAGTTCACCGAGCACCTTAAAACCCTCGTCGAGGACGAAGCGGCCCGTCAGCGCATGTCGGATGCTGCGGCCGCCGCGAAGACCCGCGATGCGGCGGGGCTGCTCGCTGATGTAGTCCTTAAGGCGTGCGAATCCAAGACGGCGCAATAGGGTAAGATAATAGAGTTTGAGCAATCACGGGCGGCCTTCGCGCCGCCCGTTTCCCGGGTGCGCCCGGGTTCCACATCATCGCGCCGCAAGCATCTAAGGCTTCGGCGCATAGGCTTCAGGAGGCAGGCAACATGAGCGAAGAGCGCATCAAGCAGGTGCACTTCATCGGCGTCGGCGGCGTGGGCATGAGCGGCATCGCCCGCGTGGCCCACGACCAGGGCATGCAGGTGTCGGGCTCCGATATCAAGGAAAGCCGTTACACCAAGCAGCTGCGCGAGGCCGGCATCACCGTGTTCATCGGCCAGAAGGCGGAGAACATCCCCGAGGGCAATCCGGTCGTCGTCATCTCCACGGCCATCCTCGAGAACAACCCCGAGCTCATCGAGGCACGACGTCGCGGTCTTGAGATCTGGCATCGCGCCCAGATGCTCGCGCATCTCGGCGTGGGCCTCGATACGCTCGCCGTGGCGGGCACGCACGGCAAGACCACCACGTCGTCCATGCTCGCCAGCGCGCTCGACGCGCTGGGCGCCGACCCCACCTTCCTCATCGGCGGCATCGTGCGCGCCTACGGCACCAACGCCCACTCCGGCACCGGCGCCCATTACGTGGTCGAGGCCGACGAATCCGACAAGTCCTTCACGTACCTGTCTCCCAAGGCGGTGCTCGTCACCAACATCGAGGCCGATCACCTCGACCACTATAAGGACCTTGACGAGATCTACGACAAGTTCCACGACTTCATGGGTCTGGTCCCCGCAGACGGCGTCATCGTGGCGTGCGGCGAAGATCCCCACGTGGTCGACATCGCCCGCTCCGAGGGCCGACGCATGTACACCTACGGCTTCAACGAGGGCTGCGACGTGCGCATCACCGCCTACGAGCCCCACGGCATCGGCAGCCGCTACACGGCGGTCATGCCCGATGGCACGCAGGTCGAGGGCACCATCAAGCAGAATCCCGGCCGTCATAACGTCCTGAACGCCACGGGCGTCATCACGCTGCTGTGGGCGCTCGGCTTCGACGCGGCCAAGGTCGCCCAGGCGCTTTCGGGCTTCGCCGGCGTCCGCCGTCGCTTCGACCTGGTCGGTGAAGTGGGCGGCGTCACCGTCGTCGACGACTACGCGCATCACCCCACTGAAATCGCCGCCACCATCTCCGCCGCTGCGGGGCTTGGCTATAAGCACGTCCATGTGCTCTTCCAGCCGCATCGCTACTCCCGTGCGCCCCTGTTCACGCAGGTGTTGCACGACGAGTTCGGCGCTGCCTTCGATAAGGCCGACAGCGTCACATTCATGGACGTTTACCCGGCGGGAGAGGCCCCCGTGCCCGGCGTCTCCGGCAAGACGTTCCTCAACGTCGTGCTCGAGCACGAAGGCCATCCGCAGGCGGATTTCGTGGCCCATCGCGTCGACGTCGTCCCGCATCTCATGAATAAGCTCCAGCCGGGCGACCTGGTCATCACCATGGGCGCCGGCGACGTGACGGCCATGGGCCCGCAGATCATCGACGCGCTCCTCAAGGCGCGAGGCTAGGCTGCCATGTGCGCGCGTCACGCATGCTCGCCGCTTGAGGCGCTGCTCGTCGACAGCGCCTTCGATGCCGACGTCTATCCCGACGAGCCCATGCGCCGCCATACCATGTACCGCATCGGCGGGCCTGCGCGCTTCTACGTGCAGGTCGGCTCCATCGGCGCGCTCAAGCGCTTGGTGGCCGCCTGCCAAGAGTGCGCCATCCCGTGGGTGGCGGTCGGCCGCGGCTCGAACCTGCTCGTCTCCGACGAGGGCTTCCCGGGCGTCGTCATCGCCCTCGGGCGCGATTTTCGCGCGTGCCGCTTCGACGAGGAAACCTGCAGCTTCATCGTGGGAGCGGGGGTGCCGCTGTCAAGCGTCGTGCAGGAGGCGTTCCGTCGCAGCCTTTCGGGGCTTGAGTTCGCAGTGGGAACGCCGGGCACCGTCGGCGGCGCCGTGCGCATGAACGCCGGCACCCGCGAGCAGGGGATAGCGGACAGGGTGGTCTCGGTCACCACGTTGTCGCCGCGCTCGGGGCTCGTTCGCCGCGAGGCGGCGGATATCCAATGGGGTTACCGCTCAAGCTCGTTCGCGTCCGACGAGGTCATCGTCGAGTGCGAGCTTGCGGTCAAGCTCGCCGACCCCTATCTGCTGCGGGGCAAGATGGAGGCCGCCCACGCCCGTCGCAAGAAGACGCAACCGCTCACGCTTCCGAGCTGCGGAAGCGTGTTCAAGAACCCCGAAGGGTCGTCTGCGGGCCAGCTCATCGAGCAGGTGGGGCTCAAAGGGGAGCGAGTAGGCGGCGCGCAGATATCCGAGGTTCACGCGAACTTCATCGTGAACAGGGATAATGCAACCGCTCAGGACGTGTTGGAACTCATTAACATGGCAAGGTCGAAGGTATACGAGGCGTATGGCATCGAATTACAACCGGAAGTCCGCTTCCTCGGGTTCGCATAGGCACGCTCAGGCGCCCCGCGGCGGGTCGCGCCCTCCGCGGGGCCCGCAGCGTCCATACAACCCGGCGCCCGGCTCGCGGCTCACATCGGTGCGCGTAGGCGACCTTCCCCACAGCGACCACGGCTCACGGGCGCGGCGAACCTACCAGCGTTACCTGGTGCGCCTCGGCGCCATCGCCGCCGCGGTGGCGGCGATGGCCATCGCCGCCGTCATCGTGTACAACTCCAGCATGTTCACCATCGAAAGCGTTTCGGTTTCGGGAGCCGATCACCTTACCGCCTCCGACATGCAGCAGCTCGCCGGCGTGCCCGCCGGCACCACGCTTCTGCGTGTGGACGCCGCGGGCATCAAGGAGAACCTGAAAAAGGACGCATGGGTCGCCGATGCGAAAATCAAGCGGGTGTTCCCCAACACCCTGCAGATCGACATCACCGAACGCACCATCACGGCGGTGGTGGAGGTCCCCAACGAGAACGCGCAGAACTCCACGCAGTGGGCTATCGCGTCGGACGGCATGTGGCTCATGCCCATCCCCGATCGCGATTCCGAGGCGGGGCGTCGCACCAACTCGAAGGTATACGAGGACGCCGAATCGGTGCTGCACATCACCGACGTGCCCTACGGCACCAAGCCCGCCGTCGGCTCGTACTGCACCGACGCCAACGTCAACAACGCGCTTGCTATCGTGGCCGGCATGACCACCGAGCTCGCCGACCGCGTCACCTCGGTGAAGGCCACGGAAACCGCATCCACCACGCTCACCATCAAAGACGGTCCCGACATCGTCTTCGGCACGGCGGACAACATCCGCGAGAAGGAGCGCGTGTGCCTGCAGATCATGAAGGAGCATCCCGAGGGCGTCACGTACATCAACGTGCGCACGCCCGACAGGCCCACGTGGCGTTCTTTGTAACCTCAAGCGGCCCGTGCGTGCAGGCGTGCGGGCCGCTCTGATATGTGCATGTGGTTGCCGTTGGGGGGCGAAGCGTTGCAAACCCACCCTCTTTGTGTAAAATAATCCCACGTGAATACAACCACGAGTGTGTGAAACGCAGCTCAAAGCAAGCGTAATAGTGTGGAGGAATACAATGCCAAACAATACGGGCGAGCATCTGGCGGTCATCAAGGTCGTCGGCGTCGGCGGCGGCGGCACCAATGCCGTTAACCGCATGGTCGAGGCGGGCGTCAAGGGCGTGGAGTTCATCGCCGTCAACACCGACCGTCAGGCCCTTCTGATGTCGGATGCCGATAAGACCATCCACATCGGCGAGGAGCTCACGCGCGGCCTGGGCGCCGGCGCGAACCCCGAGGTCGGCTGCCAGGCCGCCGAGGAGTCCCGCGCGGAGATCCGCGAGGCGCTGGCCGAGGCCGACATGGTCTTCGTCACCGCCGGCGAAGGCGGCGGCACCGGCACGGGCGCCGCACCCATCATCGCCGAGATCGCCCGCGAGGAAATCGGCGCGCTGACGGTGGGCATCGTCACCAAGCCGTTCTCCTTCGAGGGCCGCACCCGCCGCAACCAGGCGGAGCAGGGCATCGATCTGCTGTCCCAGAAGGTGGACACGCTCATCGTCATCCCCAACGACCGTCTGCTCGAGATCGTCGATAAGAAGACCAGCATGCTCGACGCGTTCCGCATCGCCGACGATACGCTTCGCCAGGGCATCCAGGGCGTCACCGACCTGATCACCATCCCGGGTCTGATCAACCTTGACTTCGCCGACATCCGCACCGTCATGAAGGACGCCGGCACCGCTATGATGGGCATCGGCCTGTCCTCCGGCGAGAACCGCGCCCTCGACGCCGCGCAGCAGGCTACCAACTCCGCGCTGCTCGAGGCCTCCATCGCCGGCGCTTCCCGCGTGCTGTTCTCCATCTCCGGCGGTCCCGACCTCACCCTTACCGAGGTCGACGAGGCTGCCCGCACCGTCGAGGCCTGCGCCGATGAGAACGCCAACATCATCTACGGCCAGATCATCGACGAGAGCATGGGCGACAGCGTGCGCATCACCGTCATCGCCACCGGCTTCAAGGTCAATGCGCCGCAGCAGTCCGCCATGGATTTCAACCGTAAGGACCTGTTCGCCTCCACCGCCGCTCCCGAGCCGGCTCCGGCGCCTCAGCCGTCCACGTATTCCACGCTCACCAGCACGCCCGGCCGCTTCGCTGACGAGGATTACATCCCCGATTTTCTGAAGCGCCAGCGCTAAGGAGTAAAAGCTTTGCATACCGTGTGCGAAACATTGCCTGCACCGACACTCGACGCGCGCCCTTGCGGCGCGCGTCGCATTTCCATGCTCACCGATGATGCGCTGTTCGAAGCGTGCGGCGTTCGCATCGCCTTCACCGGGCGCGATGGGGGAGCAAGCCAGGGGCCTTTCGCCTCACTGAACCTTGGTGCCCATGTGCAGGACAACCTTGATCACGTCATGGAAAACCGCCGCCTAGCCATGCAGGCGCTCGATGGCGAAGGCGTTCCGGTCGTCGTGCCCAACCAGGTGCACGGCACGGAAATCGTCTGCATCGACTCGTGCGAAACCGCCAGCGTCGTTGCCGCCCAGCAGCGAGCGCAAGCCGCTGCCGATGCGCTCGTGGTCACCGTGCCCAACGTGGCTGCCATGCTGTGCTTCGCCGATTGCACGCCCGTCATTGCGGTGTCGCCCACGGGGCGCATCGCCGTGGCCCATGCGGGCTGGCGCGGGGTGGTCGGCGGCATCGCGGCATCCTGCATTGAGCGCCTAGCACGCGAAGACGGTGCGAAAGCCCCTGATCAGCAGCGCGAAATTGCTGCTGGCTGCAACGTTTACATCGGCCCGCACATCCACGATTGCTGCTTCGAGGTGGGAGCTGAGGTGGAGCAGCGCTTCGCCGAGCTGTTCGGGCAGAGCTGCGTTCGCCCGTCGCGCCACGTCAGCATGCTCGAGGCGCTGCGCGTCCAGCTTGCAGCGGTAGGCGTCGATCCTGCGCGCATCTGCGATGCGGGCATTTGCACGCAATGCAATCCGCAGCAGTACTTCTCATATAGGGCATCCGGCGGCACCTGCGGTCGTCACGGCGCCATCGCGTTTCGAAAGGAAGCATAGCCATGCCATTCGCTCAGCATTATCAGGAAACGCTCGAAGAGCTTGCCCGCGTGTGCGCCTCGTGCGGGCGCGACCCGCGCGAAGTGAAGGTCATCGCCGTTTCCAAGACGGTCGATGCGCCCGCTATCTCTGCGGCCATCGCCGCGGGCGCCCATGATTTCGGCGAGAACCGCCCCGACGTGCTTGCCGCCAAGGTGGCGCAGCTGCCGGAGCAAACCTGGCATTTCATCGGAAACGTCCAGTCGCGCAAGATCCCCGAGATCGTCGCCTGCGCAACGCTCGTCCACTCCGTGTGCAAAGAAGAGCATTTCGCTAAATTCGACCAGGCGGCCGAGCGTCTTGACAAGGTGCAGGACATCCTGCTCGAGGTCAACGTGTCGGGGGAGGAAAGCAAAAGCGGTTTCGCCCCTGACCAGGCGCTTCATGCGCTCAAGCTTGCCGAAACGTTCCCTCATATCGCTGTACGTGGCCTTATGACCATGGCCCCGCAGGGTAACCTGGATGTGGCGCGCAAGTGTTTTGATGATCTAGCGGCTTTGCGCGACACGCTGCGCAGCCAGCTTCCCTCTGAGCAGGCCGCACGCTTCAATGAACTTTCCATGGGCATGAGCGAGGACTGGCGCGAGGCCGTTTGCGCGGGTGCTACCATGGTGCGGATAGGCCGAGCTCTGTTCAGCGACTCCTTCGAGTCCGTTCAGGCATAAGGCTCGCGTCCGCAATACCGAACATGCAGCGGCGGCGTCGACCGCCGTCCTAAAGAAACGAAGCAGGAGAGCGGTATGGCAATGCCCAAGTTCAACAAGCCCGAAGGCATGCTCGACAGCATCAAGTCCAAGCTCGGGTTCTCCGATGGCGGCGATTACTACGATCGCGGCCGCAAGGACTACGACGATTACGATTCCGGCGACTACGACGATTACGACGACGATTACGAAGAGGACGATGCTGCCCCTAGCTCGAACTACGATCCGTACGATTCGGTCACCACGCGTCCTGCGCGCGGCAATCATGCCCGTACCTCGGTCGGTTCGGGCGGATATCGTCCTGCCAAGCTCGTCTCCATCGACGACGTGCGCGCGCATACCACCGTGCCCGACAGCCTGAACCGCGACCCGCTGCCCCCGCGCAAGGTCAGCTCCGCATCCTTCGGCAACCGCACCATGGTCGATCCGGCGTTCACCGCTCCGGCCAACACGCCCAACGCCAGGGCCGCGGCAGCCGCTAGCCAGGAGCGTTCGGAAAGCCTGAACGCCCTGTTCAGCACCACTGCCGCCGAGGCTGCCGAATCCAGTGCCGCGCCGGCCGCCCAAACGGCCGCGAAGCCCATCGAGGGTGCGTTCACGGCAGCAGCCAAGGCCGCGTCCGCCGCTTCCTCGTTCGACCCGTACAAGGCCTACGAGGGCACCGCAACGGGCACGCACAGCCCCACGCGATCGGTCACCATCGTCAAGCCCACCAGCTACGGTGAGTGCGAGAAGGTCGCAAAAGCCCTTAAGGCCGGCGACGCCGTGGTGCTCGCGCTCAAGGAAACCCCCGATGCGCTCGCAAAGCGCGTGCTCGACTTCTCGTTCGGCGTTTCTAGCGCACTCGATGCCAGCGTCGACTGCATCGCGGACAAGGTGTTTGTCATCGCCCGCGGGGCGGCTCTCAGCGAAGCCGAGCGTGCAAGCCTGCGCTCGCAGGGCATCCTGTAACCTTTACGTATTGAAACCTACCCCCCGGGCTTGGCGCCCGGGGCGTTAGCAAGGAGCGAAACAGCCCGCATGCTCAGCTTGAAGTACCTTATCGTGTCGCTTTCCGATGCGTACAGCATGATCATCTTCGTATACGTCATGCTGTCATGGTTCCCGACCGATCGGGGCATCCTCGCAGACATCAACAACGTGCTCGCACGCATATGCGACCCGTATTTGAACCTGTTCAAGCGCCTGATTCCCCCTATTGGAGGTATGGTGGACGTAACGCCCATCGTGGCGCTGCTTGTACTACAATTCGGTGTACGTTTGTTGGTAAACTTGTTCTAGGTGCGCACCTGCGCATTCCCGCACATCAGATGAAGGGATACAAAGATGGCTATCACCTCTGCTGAAATCCATAACCAAAGCTTCTCCATCGATCGCAAGGGCTATGATGTCGACGAGGTCGATGTCTTCCTCGAGCACGTCGCCGATGAGATCGACGGCCTGAATCAGCAGATCGCCTCGCTGCAAAGCCAGATCGGCGAGGACACGTTCGCCGGTTTCGACCGCCCGGCTACTTTCGACGACGAGGTTTTCGACGAGCCCGAGCCCGAGCCCGCCGCCGAGCAGGACGACCAGCCCGCAGCTTCCGTCGACCCGGCCATCCTGGCCGAGAAGGATGCCGCCATCGCCGAGCGCGACGCCCGCATCGCCGAGCTTGAGAAGCAGCTCGAGTCCAAGAAGGCCGACGGCAACGCCATCGCCCAGGCGCTCATCATCGCCCAGCGCTCCGCCGACGAGATCTTGGCCAACGCCAAGGCCGATGCTGCCGCCACGATCAAGGACGCCGAGGACGAGTCCGACCGCATCCTCGACAAGGCTGAGAACGATCGCCAGAAGGTTATCGATGCTATCCATAAGCTCGAGAACGATCGTGAGGAGGCTCGCGAGGATTATCGCGACCTGCTCAACGATTTCATCACCGACGCCTCTCGCAGGCTTGCCGAGATCGGCGAGAAGGCTCCGAAGACCGCCGGCGCCCTTACGTCCGGCCAGCATGGCCGCTATGCCACGCACGTCGACTCCGAGCCGGCCGTGAAAGAGGCTGCCGCAACTGCGCCGCAGGCTCCGCTCACCGTCGATGGCTCCGATGCCTATGACGACGCCCCGGCCGTTCCGGTCGCCGTCCCGGCTGCTGCTGCGGTAACTGCCGCATCGCCCGCAGTTACCGGTTCGGTCGCTCCTGTGGCTTCCAGCGTCGAGAAGGACTTCTCCGGCTTCGGCGATGCCGCCGATGATTTCGAGATCGACGATCTGGACTAATCTGCAGCGGGAAATGCCTGCGGGTTTGCCGAAAGGCGGACTGCGGCTGTTTACATGACTGCTAGGGACATTCGTTCTCATGCAGCGTTTTTGCGCAATGCGTACCATAAAGCGGGGATCAAGCATATGCTTGATCCCCGCTTTCGGCTTATAGAAGGGAAATGCAGCTTATAGCGTTGAATACGCGTCTGGCTTGTTAGGCGAAGGCGGAGCGCGAGTCCAAATAAAAGGCATCGGCGCTGTTCGGCGCTTGATGCATTTCAAGCTGTCTGCATTCGACCGCTAGAAGATCGCGTTCAGGTGGATTGCTCGTTCGGCTCAGGGATATGAGAGTAGCCAGCAGATGGTCCGTCTCGACCTACCCGCATTCGCCTGTCCAATGGGGCTTGGCTAGATACGCGCGTCCAGGCATCCTTCGTCGCCGGACATCGATAGGCGCGATGCTCGTGAAAGAAAAAGCTCCCAAACGGGAGCCTTTTGAAACCGCGAGCGAGTCGATAAGCCGGGTTCTGTCGTTGGACGACCATTTATCTCGAACGCGCGTCACCGCGCGTCTCAAGCACGCAACCCGAATGCACGGAAGGGCGGCCGTATGGCATTCCTATTTGCGCTTGCTCCAGATGGGGTTTTCCAAGCCACGTTGTTGCCAACGCGCTGGTGCGCTCTTACCGCACCGTTTCAGCTTTTCTCCCGCTTGCGCGGGGGAGTTTACTTTTCTGTGGCACTTTCCGTCGGGTCGCCCCGCCCAGCCGTTAGCTGGCATCTTGCCCTTTGGAGCCCGGACTTTCCTCACGCCGCTCAAGGCGACGCGCGATCGTCTGGCCCGCTCGCAGTGTGGTATTCTACCATATCGGAACCGAAACAAGGAGCATCATGACAACCTGTGCACTGGTTGGCGCCACATATTTCAACGAACAAGATTTCATGACACGCTACAACGAAGGGTTTTTCGACTTCGTGATCGCCGTCGACGGCGGTTTCGCCCCGCTCGATCGGCTCGGCGTTGCGCCCGATATGGCCGTGGGCGATTTCGACTCCCTCGGCTACGTTCCCCGTGCGAAGCGGGTCTCGCGCCACCCCGTGAACAAGGATGCCTCGGATATGGAGCTCGCTCTTCAAAGGGCGGCAAACTATCATCACAGCGACATCTACATATACGGAGGCATCGGCGGCAGGCTCGACCACACGTTGGCCAACCTGCAGCTGTTCGCCGCGTATTCCGAGCGAGGGTTCTACGTCACCGGCATCGCCGAGGGCTTCGCCATTCGATGCGTCACCGGTCCTGACGTGTTCACCTTGCCAGACAACGTGGAAAAAGGCACGGTCTCGGTCTTCGCGGCAAATGATCGCGCCGAGGGCGTTATCGAGCGCGGCCTGGAGTACTCGCTTGACGATGAGCCTCTCACCAACCGAACCAGCCTCGGCCTTTCCAACGAGCTCATCGGCCAGGAGGCCACCATCGCCGTGGAGTCTGGCACGCTTTATGTCTTTTATCCTTTGCCTTGGGAAACATCTGAGCAGCCGGGGATATAATAGCGGCCACATCAACCGTATATCGGGGGAGCTTGCTAGCGCCGTGCGCCGGGCAGGCTGAGAGGAGGCCCCGCATAAGCCTCGACCCGCCGAACCTGCATGGGTAATGCCAACGAAGGGAGCATCTATGGGTAACGAACCCTCGAACCTCATCACGCAAATCGATTTCGCGCGCGCGGGGCAGATCACGCCCGCCATGCGCGTGGTCGCCGAGAAGGAAGGCCGCAGCCCCGAGTTCATCCGCGAGGGCGTCGCTGCCGGCCGCATCGCCATCCCGGCCAACATCCACCACACGTCGCTGTCGCCCGAAGGCGTTGGCGAGGGCTTGCGCACCAAAGTCAACGTCAATCTCGGCATCTCAGGCGACCTTGCCGACGAATCCGTTGAGTGGCAGAAGGTCGATACGGCCATCGAGCTTGGCGCCGAGGCCATTATGGACCTTTCCAACAGCGGCAAAACCCAGGCGTTCCGTACCAAGCTCATCGAAAAGTCGCCGGCCATGATCGGCACCGTGCCCATGTACGACGCCATCGGCTATCTGGAGAAGGCCCTTATCGCCATCAAGGCGGAAGACTTCCTCGACGTGGTGCGCCGCCATGCCGAAGACGGCGTCGACTTCGTCACCATCCACGCTGGCATGAACCGCCGCACTATCGAGTCCTTCAAGGAAACCGGCCGACTCATGAACATCGTCAGCCGCGGCGGCTCGCTCATCTTCGCCTGGATGGAGGCCACCGGCAACGAGAACCCGTTCTACGAGCACTACGATGAGGTGCTTGAGATTCTGCATGAGCATGATGTGACCATCTCCATCGGCGATGCCATGCGTCCTGGCTGCACCTACGACGCAACCGACGCCGGTCAGATCGCCGAGCTTATCGAGATCGGCAAGCTCACCAAGCGCGCTTGGGACGCCGGCGTGCAGGTCATGGTTGAGGGTCCCGGCCATATGGCCCTCAACGAGATCGAGGCGAACATGCGTCTGGAGAAGCGCCTGTGCCACAATGCGCCCTTCTACGTGCTCGGCCCGCTGGTCACCGATATCGCCCCGGGCTACGATCACATCACCGCCGCTATCGGCGGCGCCGTGGCGGCCTCCTCGGGCGCCGACTTCCTGTGCTACGTCACGCCCGCCGAGCATCTGCGCCTACCCGATGCGCAGGATGTGCGCGACGGCCTGGTCGCCACGAAGATCGCAGCGCATGCCGCCGATATCGCCAAGGGCATCCCCGGCGCCCGCGACCGCGACAACCGCATGAGCGATGCTCGCCGTCGTATGGATTGGGAAGAGCAGTTCGGCCTTGCCATCGATCCGGTTCGCCCGCGCAAGGTCTTCGAAAGCGCCCCGCCGAGCAACGAGGGTACCTGCACCATGTGCGGCAAGATGTGCGCGGTGCGCACCGTCAACACCATCATGGACGGCCTCGTCATCGACCTCGATAACGAGTAAACCGGTAGCGCTGGCGTCAAGGGGAGGTTTCCGATGAAAGCAGTGCTTAGCATCGCAGGCTCCGACTCAAGCGGCGGAGCGGGCATCCAAGCCGATATCAAAACTATCGCATCGTATGGTCTATACGCGGAAACAGTCATCACCGCCATCACGGCGCAAAACACCTGCGGCGTCCGCGCCGTGCAGGATATCTCGCCTGAAGTGGTCGGCGCGCAGATCGATGCGGTGTTCGAGGACATCCGTCCCGATGCGGTGAAGATCGGCATGGTATCCTCCGCCCAGATCATCAACGTCATCGCCGAGCGTCTGCGCTTCCATCAGGCGCGAAACGTGGTGCTCGACCCGGTCATGGTGGCCACCAGTGGCTCGCGTCTTATCGAGCAGCAGGCCGTCGATGCGCTGGTTTCGAACCTGGTGCCCTTGGCCGACGTCATCACTCCGAACATGCCCGAGGCGGAGGTGCTGTGCGGTTTTCCCGTCGTCGACGACGAGGGCATGATGCAGGCGGCGAAGCTGCTTTCCGGGGAAACCAAAGGAGCCGTGCTCATCAAGGGCGGCCATCGTGCCGATACCGCCGACGACCTGCTCGTCCTGTCCGATGGCCGTCACGCTTGGCTGAGGGCGAAGCGCATCGCTACCGGTAACACCCACGGAACCGGCTGTACGCTCTCCAGCGCCATCGCAAGCGGTTTGGCGCAGGGAAACGGCATCGAGCAGGCGGTTCGCCGTGCGAAAGGCTTCGTGCGAGGCGCTCTGTCCACCGGCCTTGACCTTGGGCAGGGTAGCGGCCCCCTCGATCACATGTGGTGCCACGGAAAGCCGCACCTGCCGTACAACGCCTAAGCAACGGCGTCTCCGGCGCCACACCTATGCTCACCGCCACGCCGAAGGCGATCGATCGCGTTCGACGTGGCGGTTGTTGTCGAAGGCGATTAGCCGAGTACCCTCGCTGCCGCTGCCGAGGCGCACAGGCTGGCAATAACGGCGAAGGCGATCCGTCGCGTGCCTTCGCTGCCCGGTAACTGCCGAAGCACGCAGGCTGGAAGCAACTCCGAGACGATCAATCGCGTGCCCATGCGGTCCGGCGGCTGTCCGGCGTGGTCGGCGATAGACGTGCGCAGCGCAGCCCGTCATCGCCGTTTTGCTGTGGCGTCGAATCGCTCCAAACGCAAAGCGCCCCAAGAGGCTTACCGAGTCCCCTTCTTTTCGCAGAAACGGAAAGGGGCTCACTGGCCATCTTGGGGCGCTTTCGGTTTTTCTAGGCTTCGAACACGCAGCGCCCGCCCATCCAGGTGGCGGTAACGCGCGCATCCGAGATCTCGTCGTCGGCGCATGCGAGCAGGTCGGTGTCGAGCACCGCTATGTCCGCCAGCTTGCCTGCCGCCAGCACGCCCGCTTCACCGTTGCGCTGGGCAGCGGCGTCGCTTCCTGCGGTGTATGCGCGGATAGCCTCCGCGCGGCTGATAAGCTGCTCGGGTCGCCAGCCGCCTTCGGGTTCGCGCGTTTGCGGGTCGCGGCGCGTGGCGGCGCTGTACAGCACGCCCATGGAGTTCACGTCCACCACCGGCGAGTCCGTGCCGAACGCCAGCGTCTCGCCCTCGTCCAGCATGGTCCTGAACGGCCACATCAGCCTCACGCGCTCGTCTCCCAAGTCGCGCTCGGGGCCGCCCGGGTCAAGCGTCATATGCGGCGGCTGCACCGCGGCGATCACATCAAGCTCGGCCAGGCGCTCCACGTCGCCGGGCAGGAAGTTCTCCAAGTGCTCAAGGCAGTTATGGCGCCCCTCGGGAAGCGGGCCGAATTGCGCACGGGCATCCTCAAAGATGTTCAACGCCTCATGAATCGCAGCATCGCCGATGGTGTGGATGCGCACAGGGTAGCCCTTCTCGGCTGCTTTCATCACTAGCGCACGCATCTTGTCGGGCTCGATGGTGGGCCTGCCGCAGTCGTTATTGCATCGGGCATTGCTATAAGGCTCGGTCACCCATGCGGTGTGCTGGCTGGATACGCCATCGAAGAACTGCTTGAAGCCGGCGCAGCGCAGGACAGAGCCGGTATAGCGTTCGGACATCGCCTCGAACCTGCTCATATCCTCAAGCAGGGTGGGGAAAAGGTTCACGCGGCACGTCAGCTCGTCGGAGTCCAGCAGGCGCGCATGCACGTCGTCTCGGATGAAGTCCAGGCCGGGGTTGGCCATAAGCGACATGTCGCACACGCTCGTGATGCCGTTTTGCGCCAACGTGCGCAAGAAGCCCCGGTAAGCATCGGCTATCTCGTCATCGGAAAACGCGTTCATGATGCGCGGCATCAGCTCCATGGCGGCCGCTTCGCGTACGATGCCCGTCAGCTCGCCGTCGGCATCCCTGTCGTAGCTTCCTCCCGCAGGGGGCACGCTGTCGCGATCGATTCCCAGTTCGGCCAGCGCGCAGCTGTTGAGCCACAGCGTGTGCGCGTCGCCGGAGTACAGCGCCACGGGGCGGTTGGGGAAGGCCTCGTCAAGCGAGTGCTTCGACGGCAGCACTGGCGGGTCCCATCGATATTCGCGCCAGCCCTGGGCCAGCAGCCATCCTTCGGGACGGCCCTCGGCGAAGCGCTTCATGCGCTCAACGCAATCGGCTTCGTTCTTACCCAGGAAGTTCGTGGCAAGCGGGGAAGAGTACACCGCGGAGTGGAAGAAGTGCACATGGGAGTCATGGAAGCCGGGGGTGATGAAGGCGTCACCGTAGTCGATTACCTCGGGCTCGGCGCTCGCGTCGGTCTCGTGGGCTAACGCAAGCGCGTCTTCCTTTGATCCGACGAACGCGATCGTATCCCCGGAAACGGCGATGGCAAGCTCCTCGGCGTTATCGGTCAAACCGGTGAATACGCGTTTGCTGCAAAGAATGCGGTCGATTCGCATGTTGGCCAACCTTTCCTCAAAACGTTGAAGGCCCGATTGCCGCATCGTCCCCAGCGACGCGCCTGTCGGCCTTTCGGTTTCGTCACATGCCAGCGAGGATATATCCAATCAACCCATCATGTCCAGTGCGATCACCCGGGTATCCAGAAGAGGCGCCGCCTAATCGAGCATCGGGAACGCTATGTTGCACTCCTCGAGAGTCTTCGGCCCATGATGGCCAGCGACGTGTTGCATTGTGCTCGCACCGACATGGGCCGCCGATGCCCCAGACCCAGACCCAGACTCACGTTTGTCCTATAACTCCATAACCCGAGCAGGGCAGTGCTCGTTGATAACAAAAAAGCCGAGGCAAAAGCCTCGGCTCTACATTTGGTAGCTCCGACCGGATTCGAACCGGCGACCTTCGCCTTGAGAGGGCGACGTCCTAAACCGCTAGACGACGGAGCCATTAAAAAGGCCGCGAAACACGTGGCCTGGGTAAAGCTTGGTAGCTCCGACCGGATTCGAACCGGCGACCTTCGCCTTGAGAGGGCGACGTCCTAAACCGCTAGACGACGGAGC
>NZ_CAKUAT010000012.1 GCF_934636665.1 uncultured Senegalimassilia sp. | reverse complement strand
GCCGGGGCGGTGGCGTCGGCCGGGGCGCCGGGGCGATCCTGCAGGTCGAGCGGCCGGACGAGCACGTTGTCGGCCTCGCTCAGGCGCAGCGTCAGCTCGTAGCCGCGCACCGTAACCTGGATCGGGTCGCCCATGGGAGCCGCCTTCTGCAGCGTCACCACCGCGTTGGGCGTGAGCCCCATATCCAATAAATGACGGCGAACGGATCCTTCGCCGTGCACAGCCTCGACCACGCCCGCCCGTCCGCGCGCAAGTTCGCTCAGCAGCATGTATTCCCCCAAATCAGCGCGGCGTCTCCCATCCGGCGGCCGCGCATGTTTCTCTCGTCTGCCTTCCATGATAAGCCGCCGCGGGAACCAGGCCCACGCAGGGCAACGTTTTCACGGAACCGACGAAAGCGAGCGGAGGGGCTTGACTCGAAAGTTCGTCCGGACGCTTCGATTTCGCTATCGAACTCAGCCGGACACGTACGGCTGAGTCTGAGAAAGCCCCTTCTGGAGGCGGCGAAGACGTGCGGCGCGCAGGGGACGAAGGGCGCTGCGGCGGCAAATCAACCGCGGCCGCAGAAACCGAGCGCCATCGCCCTGCCAACCCTTTACCGCCCTGCGGGGTCGCGGCGAAATCGCACACCCTGCCCCGCCCGCCCCTGGCCACCCTGCATGTTCGCGAAAAAAGCGCACGTCAACGCCTTGCCGCCTCACGGGCTCACGACGGGCGACACGCGCTCCCCCTCCCTTCCCCGCCCCGCCCGCGCTTCGTGCCCAGCGCACGCGCGAACGGAACATGCACGAGATTTTACGTTGCCGCTTGCCCTTATCCGTTAGAATCAGCTCATCCCAGCAGAAAGGAAGTCCCATGATCATTCTTACCCTGCTCATCCTGTTCGTCATCGCGGCCGTCGGGTCCGCGGTCGCCGGCTCGCCGATGCTGTTCGTCGTGCGGCAGCAGGAGGCATCCATCATCGAGCGTCTCGGCAAGTTCAACCGCATCGTGCAGCCGGGCCTTCACTTCCTGATCCCGATCATCGAACGCCGCGCCGCCGAGGTCAACCTGCGCACCCAGGAGGCGCGCTACTCGCTCAACGGCAAGACCAAGGACAACGTGACCATCGGCACGGCGGTGTCGGTTCAGTTCCGCGTCGACCAGATGCCCGCCCAAACCGTCGAGCAGTCGGGCGTCTACCGCAGCTACTACATCCTGAGCAACCCCATCGACCAGATGGAAAGCTACATCGCCGACGCCCTGCGCTCGGCCATCCCCGGCTACACGCTCGACGAGGTGTTCGACAACAAGGACCTCATCGCGCAAAACGTGAAGGACTCCGTGACGGAGCTCATGGCGGGCTACGGCTACGACATCATCACCACGCTCATCACCGACATCGAGCTGCCGAAGGACGTCGAGCGCTCAATGAACGCGATCAACTCCGCGCAGCGCGACCAGGAGGCGGCGAAGGCGCTTGCCGAGGCCGAGCGTACCAAGACCGTCGTGGCCGCGCGCGCCCAGGCCGAGGCCATGGAGCAGACGGGCATCGGCATCGCGAACCAGCGCAAGGCCATCGCCGACGGCATCGCTGCATCGCTTGACGTGATCAAGTCCTCGGGCGTGTCAGCCAAGGAAGCGAACGACCTGTTCACGTACACCCAGTGGGTGGAGATGATGGGGTCGTTCGCTGAATCCGGCAAGGCCTCGACCATCCTGCTCCCGTCAGGCTTCGAGGGCTCCTCCTCGATCCTCCCGGACATCCTCGCAGCCCAGGCCGCCCAGCAGAAGCCCGAGGACAAGGACAACCCGTTCGAGGCCTAAGCCAAGCCCTGGCTTTGATCTGTCCAGGGGTCACCGGGATGCATATGCGCCCACAAGAGAATCGCTTGCAGCAAGAAGGGGTCGTCCCCGGAGTTCTTCCGGGGACGACCCCTAGTAGGTTACGCCTTTATCGCGGCCGTTCTGGTTCCGCGCCAGCGCCTTAGCTCGGGGCCTGCGCACGGCTACCTTACGCCATGACCTTGCGGAACAGGTCAACCACCTGGGCGTGGTCGGCTTCGCAAAGCTGCAGGTTACCGGCTGCCGAGTGGTTGGGGAACGCGAACGGGGGACGGAGGTGCGTTCACAGCAACGCCCCTCCGTCCCCCGTTCGCCCGCTCATCATCCCCTATTCGCCCGACGCCCCTCGTTCGCCTGGCGCGTTTGCTGTCCGCGCTTTGGAGCACGCAAGAGCGCCCCAAATCAAATCGCGCCCGACGGACGCGACCCTTCGAGGGCAACACGCTTGGTAAAAGACCGCGTGATGGACAAAAACCGTGCGTTGCACCGACACGACCCGGATTGGAGCCGAATCCGGGTCTCGATGCGGCGAAATCGACCTTGAACGCCGCATTTGCTGCCCAACTGCACCCGGATACCCTATCGAACCCTCCGCAGTTGCGCATCTCTCGCATTTTCGGCCACGAGCACCGCAGATACCCCGGAAGCGCCGCACCACCCTGTTCACCCAAACACAAGCGGCACCGCGAAACCCTTCCGCAGCCTATAGCGCCAGCGTAATGAACTCGCCCACGAGGGTTCCTTCCTTGTCGCAGGTAATGGCTCGATAGCGAAAATCCACAACGCTGCCAACATCGATACCATCGAGCGTAAGCTTTACTTGTTCGAAGCGCTCATCGAAATTGAAGCGATATTCTCCGCCTTGCTCAAGACCATAAGAATCCTCTGACGTTATGCGAATGCACGCAATGAGCGCGGCGGCGTCCAAAGACGTCACAACCCCTTTACCATGAAAGACCACATCGTCGATACCGCCAACCATATCGTCGGATTGCGGAACGCTTCCCCTTTTCGATTGTGCATCTTCGGCGTCAAAGACCGAGAACGTAGGCGACGATGAGCGATCCATTTTCTGAAGATGCGGAACCACCCAAAAGCATGCTCCCATCAGCAAGAGCACGATTGCAACGACCACCGCAACCTCAATTGCCCATTCAAGCATGTTACCGTTCTTGCGCATGTCGCCTCCTTCAATTGGGGGGCTTCAGCATAGCAAACGCACAGCTGTGCCCAAGATTGCCGAAATGACTTCATCGACGAACGGTTTCTCCTGGTAATTGGCACGCCCTATGGCGAAAAGAACATCTTGGGCCGCAAAGCGGAAACCCGCGCCGCGCCGCAAAACCCCAAAGCAGCACCAGACCGAGCTCGATATCGAACATGCAGCTCGAACAAGCACATCGTGGCGACCCCACCGACGCACCACCGTGACGTCATCGGCGCCCACACCGCTTCGCCGCCAAAAAAGGGCCAGCAACTCGAAACGAGTTGCTGGCCCTTACCGTCGCTCAAACTGCTGGCCCTTTGGCGGCGTACTCACGCTCTCCTGCGTTTACGACCCTTCGCGCACAGTCTTATCCGCGAGGCCGCACCCGGAAACGCAACCTTACGCCATCACCTTGCGGAACAGGTCGACCACCTGGGCGTGGTCGGCTTCGCGGGGATTGCCCGGGAAGCAGGCGTCGGCCATAGCGTCGGTTGCCAGCTGCTCGAGGTCTTCCGCCACCAGACCGTTGCAGGTGTGCGGGATCTCCACGTCGGCGGACAGCTGGCGCACGGCGGCGATGGCGGCATCGGCGGCCTCTTCCGCGCTCATACCCGCAACGTCGACGCCCATGGCGTGCGCCACGTCGACCAGACGCTCGGCGCACGCCGGCTTGTTAAACTCCATGGCCACCGGCAGCAGCATTGCGCACGCCACGCCGTGCGGCGTGTCATAGTGCGCCGACAGCGTGTGCGCCATGGCATGGTCGATGCCCAGGCCGACGTTGGAGAAGCCCATGCCGGCGACGTACTGGCCAAGCGCCATGCCCTCGCGGCCGGCGCCCGGCTCGCCCGACTTCGCCTCGGCGTACGCCGCGCGCAGGTTCTTCGAGATCAGCTCGATGGCCTTCAGGTGGAACATGTCGGACAGCTCCCACGCGCCCTTCGTGGTGTAGCCCTCGATGGCGTGCGTGAGCGCGTCCATGCCCGTGGCCGCGGTCAGGCCCGCCGGCATGCTGGCCATCATGTCGGGGTCGACCACCGCCACATCGGGGATGTCGTTGACGTCGACGCACACGAACTTGCGCACCTTTTCCGGGTCGGTGATCACATAGTTGATGGTGACCTCGGCCGCCGTGCCCGCCGTGGTGGGGACGGCGATGGTGAACGTGGCGTGGTTCTTCGTGGGCGCCACGCCCTCGAGCGAGACCACGTCGGCGAACTCGGGGTTCTCCGCGATGATGCCGATGCCCTTGGCGGTGTCCATGGCCGAACCGCCGCCCACGGCCACGATCATGTCGGCGCCGGAAGCATTGAACGCAGCCACGCCGTCCTGCACGTTCTTGATGGTGGGGTTGGGCTTGATCTGGTCGTAAAGCTCCCACGGGATGCCGACCTCGTCGAGCTTGGCCGTCACCTTGCCCGTGACGCCGAATCTCACCAGGTCAGGGTCGGAGCACACGAACGCCTTCGCAAAACCGCGGCGCGTGATCTCGCCGGGAATCTCCCCGATCGCGCCGGCGCCGTGATACGAGATGTTGTTGAGCACGAAACGATTGACCGCCATGGCGGCACCCCCTTTACATGAGCGGACTCAGCAGTTCCCCTTGGCGAAGCCCGCAGCGTTACAGCTGCAGTCAGTGTAACGCTAAAGCCCGCCGTTTACCGGAGAAATCGCAACGCTCACGGTAACGATTAGATGGCAAAGGTGAATGAGCGCGAACGCACCTCCGTCCCCTGTTCGCCTGGCAGCAAAAAGCCCCTGCCGAGAATCCCGGCAGGGGCTTGCAAGCGGGGTGGGCTCACAGCACGCTCGGCGGCGCGCTTCTTCCCTACTCGACTGCCGTGGGCTCTAGGGCCTCGGCTTCCTTGTAGCTGATCCAGCCATCGGGGATGGTGGCGTCGCTGTGGCACTTGCTGCAGTACACGGTGGATGCGCGGTGCGCCTTGTGGCACTCGCTGCAGGCGACCTCGCCGTGCTCCTGCACGTGCGGGTTGCGCTTCATGTAGCTGGTCTTCTCCGCCAGGTCGTCGCGCGTCATGTTGGAGCCGTCGTCGTTGACGTGGCAGCCAGAGTTCAGGCAGAACGCCTCGCTGGCGATGCCGCGCGCCGCGGTCAGGTCGGACAGCGACTTCTCCTCAGGCACGAAGCGCTCGTCAGCGGTCTGCACGACGCTGTAGCTGCCGGTCAGCCAGCCAAAACCCTCGGTGACCTGCTCGGACATCTGCGGCACGTGGCAGCCCACGCACGTGATGCCCTCCTGGGCGTGCACCGGCGCCAGCATGCTGGACGCGTCGGCGACCTGGTTGCCCCACTTGTCCGTGGCGGCCTCGCCCGGCGTGGACTCGTAGGTGGTCAGGTAGCCGTCCATGGGCGTGTGGCAGATCGCGTTGCAGAAGCTGGGCGAATCATGCCAGACCATGAAGCCCGCGCCCGCCGCCATCAGCACCACGGCCACGGTGGCCACGACCGCCGTCACCTTGCGGCGTCCACGCTTGGGCGACGGGGTCGCGCCCGCTGCGCCAGCCGCGCCCGCACTCGCGCCATCAACCTTCTCATCTGCGGAAACGGTTTCCGTAACCTTGTTCTTACCGGTCATGGCAGCCTCCTACTTGCCCGCCGCGGCGTTCTCGCCTGCGATTTTGCCGAACACCATGCACATGCCGGCGGACAGGCCCTTGAGCGAGATGGGGTACTGCACGTTGAAGCGGCCGCCCTGCGGGGCGCCGGCCGCGTACAGGCCGGAGATCACCTCGCGCTCGGTGTTGTACACGTGGCAGTCGCTGTCGGATTCCAGGCCGCCCAGGTTCGCCAACGTGAGCGCCACGCCGCACTCGGCGGCGTAGAACGGGCCGTTCTCCAGGGCGAACATGCGCTGGCTGCTCTTGCCGAAGTCCTCGTCGGAGCCGGCCTTCGCCAGCTGGTTGTAGCGCTCGATGGACTCCTTCGCCACCTGGGCGTTCATGCCGTCGATCTTCGCCAGCAGCTCGTCGATGGTGTCGGCCTTCAGGCAGCGGCCCTCGGCCACGGCGGCCTCGATGTCGGCCGGGCAGCGCACGTTGATCTTCAGGCCCGACGGCGTCCAGTCCGGCAGCGCCTCGTCCTTGTAGATGCAGGCGATGCCGTGGGCGGCCGGGAAGTACTTGAGCTGTTCGGGCCAGGAGCTGTCGAAGAACTGGTAGGCCTTGCGCTGCGGCTGGAGCTCCACCTGGTTCTCAAGCTGCTGAACAGGCACGTCCTCGTTCATGAAGCGCTTGCCGTGGAGGTTCAGCCACAGAAAGCCGTTGTTGCCGATGACGCCGCGGCCGTCGGAGCCGGCGCCGCCGCCCATGTGGTGGATCATCGGCGCATGCCACTGCTCCACCGCCGCGCCGGCCCACACGCCCATCTTGTGGCCGTCGCCGACGTTGGTGTAGTTGCCCTGCGCGTCCAGGTCCAGCGACAGGATCTGGTTGCCGTTCTCGATGCACGCGGGGGCGAAGTACTTCATCATGTCCTCGTTGGCCAGATAGTCGCCCGTGGCCAGGATGACGCTTTTCGCGTTGATCTTCAGGTACTTGCCCGCGCTGGTGTCCTGCGCGTAGATGCCCGCGATGCTGCCGTCATCGGCCGTGATGAGCTTCACGCCCTTCGTGTTGTAGCGAACCTCGGCGCCGGCCTCCTGGGCGCGCTTGAGGTTATCGGCCATGGCCGTGGCCAGGCTGGAGAAACCCACCGACGTGGGGTAGCACGGCATGTCCTCTTTCGTGTAGTCGTACGTTTCCAGCATGGGATAGAAGTACGGGTACAGGTAGTGGGCGCGGTTGGCCTCGGGGACCTCCTCGTAGCTTTCGGATGCGATGTACATGTCCGGGCACCCCTTGACGAACCAGTCGAGCGCCTTGCCCGACTCGTCGCAATAACGGCTGATGATGCCGAAGTTCGAGTGGTGGCTCCCCTCCTCCATGTGCATGTTGACCACCATGCGCTTGTCCAGGAAGCCGTCGCCGCGCTCCCACTTGGCCATGGTCTCGCCGCCCAGGATGGCCATGTCGCTGGCCACGCTGTTGAGCTGGGCGGACGCCTCGATGGCGATGACCTTCGCGCCGGCTTCGGCAGCCGCGCGCGTTGCGGGAACGCCCGCGCAGCCAAGGCCCACGACCACGACGTCTGCATCGAGCGTCTCGGCCACGTCGCTGTCGGAGATAGACGGCGCCTCGCCGAGCCACGGCATGGCGCCCGTTCCGTCGAAGCCCATCGTCTGGCCGTTGCCCGAGCCGGCCGCGCCTGCGGCACCGCCCGCAACGCCGACCACCTTCGGAGCGCAGCCCGTCAGGCCCGCGCCGGCAAGCGCCGCGCTGATGGCAGCGGCACCGGTCAGGAAGCTACGGCGGCTGATTCCGGATTTGTCCATGTTGTTCCTTCCTCTCGCTTGCGCCTGCCTGCTGTTTTGCCGCAGTGACAACGCGATTCGGCGCGTCGGTTCGCAGCCCCCTTCGGAGCAGGCGGGCAACGTGCGCCCCGGCGAAAGCGCGAAGCTTCGCGGGCGCCTCGAGCAAACGCCCTATGCGCGCTCGACCCTACGAGGGAGGATTATAGGAAGCGTGAATTGTGGGAGGAATGGACCTAAGCGGTGTTTTGTAAAGGGTGCGCTTTACTTTTCTGATATTTCGTCAACTTGTTTGCCGCGTAGTTTCGTGCTGAGGGCGTGTTCATGCCCCCGCTAACCGCACCCCCGCGACTTCTGGGCGGTTTTGCAGGCTGCAAAATCATAAGCGTATGATTGGGATTTTCCTGAACAGGGGTTTTCTTGCGACATATTTGGCGAACGCGAAAAATGACGCGGAAAACCACCCAGAAGTGCGTTTTCAGAGGGAAAACGAGGGCCAAAACCTGCGAAACGGTCCAGAAGTCGACCGGCGGCGGCAATCAGCCCCGGGTATAGCACGCGCAAAGAGGGCTGTGGAAATGCTCGCACGATCCGCGCGTGAACGCACCTCCGTCCCCTGTTCACGAGGGGCGTCGGCTACACAGGCGACAACGGAATGCCCACGGAGGGCCGGCTACTCGAAAAACCTTGCAACCCCTACGGGGATGCACTGGCGGATGAGGCCTACCAACTCGGCGTCCTCGAAGTCCATGCCCTGGTCGAACCAATGGCGCGTGCAGCCTGCGCAGCCTTTCGAGAAGAAGTCCAGGCAAAACCCCATTTCCCCCTCATCGAGCACGCCGAACACGCGCACGCGCCGGCCGTACGCGTCGCGCAGCGCATGGTGCATCACGCGGTACAGGCTGTTCACGTCCTGGGAGGTGAAGGCGTTGCGCAAAAACGTCTTGCGCTCATGGCACAGCTGGAGGAACTCGATGTAGCACTCGTCGAAGGGCGCAAGCGTCCCCATCCGCTCGAAAGGGGCGGCGAACATGTCGCGGAAACAGTACTCCATCAGGTGATACTTGTCGGAGAAGTGGTGATAGAAGGTCTGCTTGCTCACGCCGGCCGCGGCGGCGATCTCGGCCACGCGCACCTGGTCGAGCGGCTTGCATTCCATCAGGCCCGTGAGCGCATCCGCCAACAGCCGCTTCGAATCCGCCATGAATGCCTCCTTCGCCGAGTGCAGCGCCAGGCGCCGCATTTGATACTTTCATAGTAGTAAATGCCGGCAGAATCCAACGCAAATGCCGCGAACCCTTCGGCGAGCGGCGCGGCCGGGCGCAGCGCGCCGCGATACAATAGCGCGCATGAAACCTATCGCTCACATACATACCGATTTGCCGCAGAAGTTCGGCATCCCCCGCAACAGCTTCCTTGCGCCGCATTTGCAAGGACGTATCGTGTTCGAGCCGGAATACGCGCTGAACAGCGCCGTTGCCGGGATCGACAGCTTCTCGCATCTGTGGCTGCTCTGGCGTTTCGAGAACGGCGAACCCGGCGGAGGCGCCGCCGACGTCGCCGCCGGCGGGCGGGTGAGCGGGAGCGAGGCCGAAGCCCCTATCGTAAAGGGAAAGGGAACGTCCGATAGCGTCGGCAGCGAAACGGCCGCTGCCGGAGGCGCCGGCGATATTGCCAGCGACAGCGCATCGAAAGGCGCAGCGGCTAACAAGACCGCAATCATCGCCGCCCCCGGTACCGCCGCTTGCAAGACCGAAATCGCTGCCAAAGACAGCGGATCCGGAAACGCCATCGAATCCGCCTCCGCCCCGGCAAGGGAGAATACGCCCGTCGCCGATATCGCCAGCGGCGAGCGAGTGGGCGCAGGGGCGGAAAGAAGCAAAACCGCCCCCGCCACCAGCGCAAACACCGCCGCCTCCCGCAAACCCGCGCGCTGGTCGCCTACTGTGCGGCCGCCGCGGCTGGGCGGCGCCGAGCGCGTGGGGGTGTTCGCCACGCGCAGCCCGTTCCGCCCGAACCCCATCGGGCTGACGTGCGTGAAGCTCGATCGCGTGGAGCTCACCGACGCCGGCCCTGTCATCCACGTGCTCGGCGCGGACCTGCGCGACGGCACGCCCATCTACGACATCAAGCCCTACATCCCCTTCGCCGACTGCCACCCCGACGCGTGCGGCGGATGGATAGAGGACGCGCCCTGGCACGAGCTTGACGTGGACTTTCCCGAGCAGCTGCAGGCCGAAGTGCCCGCCGGCAAGCTGCCCGGCCTGACGGAGGTGCTGCGCCAGGACCCGCGCCGCGCTGGCAGTAAACACGAGCCGACCCGCGTCTACCACCTGACCTACGCGGGCTTGGACGTCGCCTTCACCGTGGACGGCGACGTCCTGCACGTGGCGTGCGTGAGCTAGCGGGAGCGCCCTACGTCCGCTGTCGCCAGCGCCCCTCCGTAGCAAGCAGCCTTTACGCGATATCACCGGCGTCCGGGGCCTCGCCGCCGGTCGCGACCCCATCACCACCTGCGGCCTTCTTGCGAATCGCAACCGCTAGCGCAAGCCCGCGCCGCTCCGCCCCGCCGGCGTCCGGGGCCTCGCCGCCGGTCGCGACCGACTTTTCGCGAATCACAACCGCTAGCGTAAGCCCACACCCTCGCCGGCGCTCCCGGCAACGCAAAGCGGGCCGCGTCCAAGACGCGACCCGCTTCCTGCTCGCAAAACTTCGGCTAGCGCGTGGCCCTTGAAGCCGCTACCTGCTCGTTTATCGCTTGCTTATCGCTTCCCTGCTGCTCGCTTACTGCTCGACCAGCTGGCCGTTGTTCATCTTGTAGGTGGTGCCGTCGATGACGACGTTCCAGCCGTTTGGCACGCTGGAGTACGTGGCATCCAGGTGGCACTGCGTGCAGTAGAACTCGCTGGTCTCGTGGGCCTTGTGGCAGTTTCCGCAGGCCACAACGCCGTGCTGGCTCCAATCATGCGGGTTGAACTCGCGATCTGCCGTGGCGGCGGTCAAGTCGTCGACGGTGTTGATGCTATCGTGGCAGCCGCTCTTCAGGCAGAACTCGGCCGTCGGCAGCTCGCCGGAACGGCTCTCGAGCACCTGCGTGTCGGAATCGAAGTTGTAGTTGCCGGAAACCCAGCTCATGCCCTCGGTCACCTGCTCGTCGATCTTGGCCTCGTGGCAGCTCAGGCAGTTCATATCCGCGTCGGCGCCGTGATAGGCTGCCAGCATAGCGGTGCTGCCGCCGTCGACCGGCCCGGCCTCGAAATCGGCAACGTACTTGCTCATGGGCGTGTGGCACACGGTCCCGCAGAAGCTGGGGCTGTTATGCCAGGCGAACATGCCGCAGCCGGCCACGATGATCACCGCGACCACCACGGCGGCCACGATGCGGCCGCGCTTGGCGCCGCCCTTCTTCGGCGCGGGCTCGGCCGTGGCGCCGGCCTTCTCGGTGTTGTCACTCATTTTCGTCATCCTTTCGCGAAACGGGTGTGTTGCGCGCTCCCGTTCACTGTTCACATCATCGGAAACCGCAGGTCAGGCGGGTATACCCCGTCGTGTCTGCTACTTTTGCGCCAATGCACGGCCGGTCACGTAGCCGGCGGTCACGCAACGGCCCAGCGACAGCCCGTAGATATCCAACGGGTAATCAACGCCGCCATAGAAGTTACCGGCGCAGTTGCCGATGACGTACAGGCCCTCGATCGGCTCGCCCTCGGCCGTGAGCGCCTGGTTCTCGCCGTTGACCTCGAGACCTGCGCAAATGGTGGAGCAGCGCATGCGGCGATGGATGCCGTAGAACGGCGCCTGCTTGACGGGGATCAGATACTTCGGATCCTTGCCGAACTCGGTGTCGGCGCCCGCTTCGCACAAGGTGTTGTAGTCCTCGACCGTCTTCACGAACGTCGCCGGATCCTGGCCGATCTTCACCGCCAGCTCCTCGAGCGTGTCGGCCTTGAACGTGCGCACCTGGTCGGCAAACACGCCCTTGCGCTCGACGTCCTCCTCGGGCATGTACACGCGCAGGCCCTCGGGGTCGACCAGCTTGCCCGTCCAGGCGGCGGCGTCGGTCATGTAGTTCGCGTCGAAGACCTGGGAATACCAGCCGGGGTGCTTGCCATCGGGCAGGTAATTGTTCAGCAGGCTCATCTCCACGGTCTCGTCGACAAAGCGCTTGCCGGTGTTGTCGGCCACCGCCAAAAACGGCATGTCGCACATGGAAGCCGGGCCGGCGTCGAAGTCGTGCAGCATCTTGGTATGGCCGATGTGCTCCATGGCCGCGCCAACCCACATGCCCATCTTGTGGCCGTCGCCGGTCTGATTGTTCTGCTTGCGCTCGAAGTTGTGCAAGTCGGGGATGTAGTAGTCCACCATCTCGTTGTCATTGGAATAGTCACCCGTCGCGATGATCACGCCATTCTTGGCGTTGACCTGCACATATTCGCCATCTTCACGCTGAGCGATCGCACCTGTGACCGCACCGGACTTGTCGGTGACCAGCTGGCGCGCCGGCGTGGAATAGCGGATATCCACGCCTTTTGCGGCCGCCACCTTCGCCAGCGACTGCATGGCATCGCCGGTGGTGAAGGGCTTGGGGCCGAAGAAAGCCGTGACGTAGTCCAGTTTGAAACCGTTGATGTTGAGCGTGGCGGTTTGCTGGCGATTGCCGTCATCGGACACGGGGCCGTCGACGGACTTGATGCGGTCGATGCACCAGTGCAGCGCCTCGCCGGAATTGTAGGCCCAGTTGCTGACCAGCTCGCGATGCGAACGGTGCTGGTTCGCCTTCACCACCAGCGAGATCAAGTGCTCGATGCCCGCCGGATCGCATTTGCCCAGGTTCAAACCTGCCGCGGAATTGCCGTGCGACATGGCCGTACGCTCCTTCTGCAGCAGTACCACCTTCGCACCGTTTTCCGACGCGGACAGCGCCGCCGGGGTGCCTGCCGCACCGGCGCCGATGACCAGCACGTCGCAATCAACGGTTTCGGCGACCTTTGCGATAGGCTCGGGCGCCTGCATGAACGACGGCAGCCCGCTGGCGGTGGTGGAGCCGTTGCCCGCAACGCCGACGGCGCCGTCGGCATAAGGCGTGTACTCTTGATAGCCGCACGCGGAAAGCGCGCCGGCGCTCAACGCGCCCAGCGCGGAAATGCCGCCGAGCTTCAGGAAATTTCGGCGCGACGTGGCCTTTCCCTTTGCTTCCATAGTTTCTCTCCTCTCCAAAGAACCTTCCTCAGCCCCGCGTGCGTGCGGGAGTTTCGCCATCCCGAAAAGCCGCTCGCAAAGCCAAAAAGCACTCTACGGGCGCCCGGCGTACCCCGCTAGGCTGTACTTGCTTTTGTACTTGGATGCGCGCAAAGCAAGCAGGCGCAACCCTCGCAGCAGGGCCCGCCCCGTTCTTTTGCCCTCAGCGATCGAAAACTCGATACGTTTGTGTTTTGCTGGCTATCAGGTTTCTATCGTTTTTTTGCACATGCTTTTGACCTGGGGGGACGCTAGAGCCATCCACTACGCTACTTGGCCTTAGCGAGTTAAAACACAAACGTATCGAGTTTCAGGCGGCAGCACACATTCGCGGCGCGATTCGACCACCTGACCGCAATACGAGCTCGGGGAAGTTTCTGCGCTTTGCGCGTCCTACGCGCTTCGGCTCGCGCGCTTCGGCTATGCTGCTTGCAACGTTTCACGCGCAGCGGCAAAACCGCCGGGGCGTCGAGAGGGGGAAGCATGTCGCAGTTGTCTTTGTATTTGGACGATGAGACCATGGCCGCCTTGCGCGACATGGCGCAAGCAGGCGGGAAATCGCTTTCGAAATGCGCTGCCGAGCTGATCCGCAACGCTGCGGTGAGCGAGTGGCCGCCAGGCTTCGAGCGCCTGTTCGGCAGCATCGACGACGACACGTTCCAGACGCCTGTGCGCATCGTGAGCAAGCTGGATGCGGAAGCGGGGCACGTGCGATGATCTATTTGGATACCAGCACCTGCGTTGGCTTGCTGCGCGGCGATATATCCGTTTCACCTGCGACGATGCGCTCCATAGCTCCGACTGGGTTCGGCATTCCCGTGGTCGTGGAGTCCGAACTTTTAATCGCCGCCGCGCAAAGCCGCGATGCCGAGCGCAACACGCGAATCGTGCGCCAGTTCCTGCTGCCCTTCGAAAAGGTGCCGTACGATTCCAGCTGCTGCAACCTGCATTGCCGCATCCGCTTACATTTGGAATCGGCAGGCGCGCCCACGGGCACGAACATCATCGTCGTCGCCGCCATGGCCATGCGCCACGACGCCACCCTGCTCACGTGCTCGCCCGACCTGTTCCGCCGCATCCCCGGCTTGAAAATGGTCGAATGCGGAAACGACCTCGGGGAATCGCTCAGGCTGTGCTAGGGGGGTGAGGTTCCTGCCAACGGCTGGCTTGCTGAAAGCAGGCCAGCCGTTGTTCGTGTGCTGCGGCTTGTCATCGCTGCGGCGATTCGTTCGATGCTGTAACGCCCTATCTACCTGCGGTGTTTGCCGCGGGGTGTGCGTTGGCGCTTGTGGGCGAACGCTGCTGCTGCCATGGCCGCGGCTGCTGCGGCGGCTAGTGCGAGGGGCACGGCTGCGCGCGTTGCGTCACCGGTTGCTGCGCTGGTTGCTGCTGCGGGCTTATCACCTTGCGGGTTGCCCGGCACCGGCTGATCGCCGTTGCCGGCAGCATCTCCGTCGACGCCGTTGTTGTCGGCCCCAACGCCAGCGCCCGTACCGTCATCGGTGCCGGCGCCTGCGCCTTCGCCGGTACCGGCTCCGCCGGTACCGCTACCGCCACCGGATTCTCCACCCGGCTGCTCACCACCAGGTTCGCCGCCGCCGGGCCCCTGCGGGCCATCGCCGCCACCCGGTTCGCCGCCGCCGGGTTCGCCACCAGGCTCACCGCCGCCCGGTCCCTCGGGGCCGTCGCCGCCCGGGCCACTCGGCTCGCCGCCTCCCGGCTCATCGCCTTCCGTTACCGTCACGGTGATGTTCAGGCGCTCGGAGTATTCGTTCTCCAAACCCTCCTTGAACGCCGCGATGCGGAACCTGGTGTTCTCGTTCACCGTCACCGGGCCCGTGTATTCCGTGCGCGAACCGCCGTCGACACAGGGGCAGGTGTCGTCGGTGGTGTAGTACACCGTGGTCCCCTCCTCGGCGGAAATCACCAGTTGAGCGCCCTTCTTCACCGTGGCGAAGTTCTCCTTCGGGGAACCGGCCCCAAAGCTTGCCTCGCCCAGCTGCGCCGTTGGGCGGGTTGGGCGCGTCTGCTCGTCAGCCACGCGCACGTCGACCGTCTTGGCCAGCAGCGAGTCGGCCACCGTCACCGTCAGGTCGGTCATACCCGGCGCCTCTCCCGACAGGGTGAAGCGCGCAACGCCGTTGGCGTCGGTCGCGGTGCTTACCGTTCCAAGCCCATCGCCAAGGCCGGCCGCCGTCGCGCTCGCCGCGCCGGCATTCGCCAGCTGCCCCTCCGCGTCGGTCACCCCACTCGCCGTCTCAAGCCCGCCGCCGAGGCCGGCTACCACGGAACTCCCCACGTTCGCGACAACCAACTGCCCGGCCAACGGCTGCCCGGAGGCGTCGCGCACGTATGCTGAAACCTCGCACGACTGCCCCGTGACCAGGGAATACCCCTGCTCCACGTTCAGCTTCAGCTCCGCCGCGCGCGCACCGACCGCAAGCTGCCCGCTGTTCCAACCGTCCATCGGGATGCCCGCGTAGTTCACCGCGCCAGCCAGGGAAAGCTCCACGGTCGACCCGGCCTCAAGCGCCTTCGCCGGCTTTATGCGCAGCGCCTTGGCCACCTGCCGCCCATCGGCGCCCTCCTCGGGACCGACCCACTCGAGCGTGCAGCCCTCGCCCAGCCCGGTCGCCGCCAGCTCGGCAAGCGACGCGTCGGAGGCGTCCATGTACTGCGAGAACGTCAGCTCCACGCAATCGGTGTACGCCCGCGCGCTTTCCACCTGCGGTTTCTCGGTGGTGCGCAGCCCGATCTCAAGCCCCGTGCGAACCGGGGGCACGGCCATCCATTCCGTGCGCGCCTCCTCGTAGCCGGCCTTCGTGAATCGCACCTGGTAGAAGCCTACCGGCGTGTACCAGCCGAACACGCCGTCGCCGTCGGTCGGCTGTGGGTTGACCTGCTCGTAGGACTGTGCGTCCCACGGCACCACGCCCGCGCCGTCGGCCGACGCGCTGTACCACACCTCGGCCGTCACATCCTCAAGCCGGTTGGACTTCACCGCCTCGTACACGTAGCCTGAGGGGTCGATGCCCAGCCGCGCCTCGATCTCGCTCAGCTCCTTGCGGCGCTTCTCGCGCTGGCGGTCGATCTCCTCCTCGACCGGCTGGCACTTCTCCAAGCGCTCGGCCACGGCGCGCTGGTACATGCGCTGCGCCCAAGACAGGTTCTTCGCGCGGTCGGAGTTCACCATCGACGACGACACGTCGTAGCCATAGGACATCCCCGACACCAAGATCGCGCCGGCGGGCGGGCAGAACAGCGTCGCGCCGGCGCCGATGCCGCCCATCACCACGCCGATGCCGGCATCGGCGTACTCGTTAGCGCGCTGCTGCTCGAGCAGCGACACCAGGCGTTTCGCGTAGAACAGCTCGTTTTTCAGCGCCTCGAGGCATTCCTTCAGGTTCGCGATGTCGCCCTTGCCGGAGTACCAGCGGATCAGCATCTCGATGTGCTCCACCTCGCCGCGCATCTCGGCCAGGCGCACCTCGGTGTCCTCGGCGTTGCTCAGCGCGTCCTTCGCGCCGATGTAGCTGGTCCCCAGCCCGATCGAGGCGATGGCGCCCGAGTACACCGGCACGTTCTTCGCCCACTTCCACGGCATGCGGTACGTGTCCTGATACTGCAGAAATGCCGCCAGGTGACCCCTGACCATCGGCGATGTGAACTTCTGCATCGCCTTGAACACGGGCTTGGATTTAATGGTCTGCAGCGCCAAGTTCGCCCATTGCTTGTCAAAGTCCGTGGCCAGGTTCACCGAATCCAGCATCGTGGCCAGCTTTATGTTGCTCTTCGCCGCGTCCTCGAAGTCCGCCTGAAGCGTTTTCACGGCGCCGCTGGGCAGGTTGACGATGGCCTTGAATCCCGTGCCGTCGTCGCTCATGCGCGTGCGCACGCGGTATCCGCCCTGGTCGATCGTCTCCGTGAAGCCGGCAGTGTCGCCGTCGAAGTCGCTCACGGTGATGCCGTCGACGTTGTTCTCAAGCGAGGCGATGAACACCTCGTCCCAGTCGTTATACTGGGAAAGGTCGCCCACGCCCAGGTCCTCGCCCACGGCCTTGCGGTACTTCTCGAAGTCGTTGTGCTGAGAGATCACCAGGTCACGCAGGGTGTCGACGCCCTCCTGCACCTCGGGGTCGTCGTACTGGGCGCCGAACAGCTCGGCGAACCAGTCGGATTCCAGCACGCCGTCGCCGTGCAGCACCTGGTACCAGAACGTGTTGCGCTCATCGGCCGCGGTGCCCGTCAGGTAGCCATGACTGTCGCCCAGCTCGTTCATCACGTCGGCCAGGCTAGCCGCCAGCTCCTGGTCGTCGGCCACGGCGTCAAGCAGATCTTTGCGGAACTCGTCGCTTTGCTGCTGCTCGTACTGGTCGCGATCGGTCAAGTCGCCCACCAGCACCGCGTTGATCTGGTCGACCTTCTGGGTGCTTTGCTCCGCGATGTTCTTCACCACCACGTTCGCGTCCACCGTTGCCATGCCGGAGAGCAGCGAGTTGCTCACGCCGTAGGACGAGGGGATGAACAGGCCTTTCATGTCGCCAAGCCATACCTCGCCGGTTATGCCCGCCGCCTCGTCCTCGGCCAGCAGGTCCAGATACGCCTGGTCGACGTACTCGCCCACGAAGCGCACGCGGTCGCCGTCGGTCGCGCGCTTCTTCATGGGAATGGTCACCGTGCGGCCGTCGATGCAGTCCACGTACAAGTTGAACTCGTCGTCGAGCTGGGCACCATGCGCATCAAGCGTGATGGCGAACGTCCAGTAGGCGTTCTTCTTGGTGCGCTCGTGGTGCAGCGTGTAGCCGAACGCTTCCGTTTCCTTGCCGTTGTCGATGAGCCGCTGCGTTTTGCCGCGTGTCACCACGTCGAAACGCTCGATGGACGCGCCGCCCGTGTAGGTGACGTAGGCCGTGGCCGCCGGCTGCTGCGCGCCCGAAAGGTAGGCCTGCAGCATCACGCGCTGGCCCGGCACCAGGTTGTCGGGGGCGTCGTAGTCGATCGAAGCGCGACCCAGCTTGTTGCACGTGCCGGCGAAGCGCTTGCCGCCCACCTCCAATTCCACGCGGGAATCAGGCGCCGCGTACACCGTGGCTTTGTTGCCCGTAATGGCTGTGACCTGGGAAGACGGGAGCTCGATGCCGGCGTCGTAGACGCTCATGTCCGCGGCGCCCAGCGGCAGCACGGCGTCGCCGAGCGCAAGCGCCGCGTTCACCGTGCACGCGCCCGCGCGCTGCGCGGCGAAGCGCACGTACAGGTCGCCGGTCTGCGCACCACCCAGGTCAACCGACACGACATCGCCGTTGCGTGTGAAAGGCAGCTGCTTGGATTCGTCGCCGATGGTCCCGCCGATGGTTATGTCGGAGAAGTCGCCCTCGGGCATCTCCAGCTGCAGCACGGCATCGCGCTCCTGATCAAGGTTGAAACTGACCCTGACCTGCGCTTCCACGCCCGCCACGATGGCACTGCGATCGGCCACCACGCCGCTCTGCTTCATAACGCCGCACTGTGCAAGGTACGCCGACGCGTCGAACACGGGCACGTCAAGGGCCACCTGCGTCTGCGCGCCGTCCTCAACCTGCACGTCGGCGCGCGCGTACTGCACGCCTTCCTTAAGCTTCAGGCGGTCGAAGGCCGCCAGCGTGGGCACCCGCAGATCGACGCTCGTGTGGCTCACGGCGATCACCGTATATTCGCCGGCCTTCAAGCTGTCAAGCGAAATCGGCAGTTCACCTGCGGAATCGGACAGACCCGTGGCCACGCACGCGCCGTTGCGGAACACCATAACGTCGTTGCTTCCGGAGAAGGCCGACTTCGTGGTCACCTTCATGCCGCCCCACGCGCGCAGATCCACGTCGAACGCGCCGTCGGCGGGCATGGCCCGGCCCTCGCCCGCACCGAGCGCCAGCGAATCGTCGGGCGTCACGGTAAGCGTGAGCTCCTTCGCCGCATCCGCCACCTCCTGCGAGAGCAGCACGCTCAGGCCCTGGCGCACGTAGTCGGCGTCTTCGCCCTCGCGAAGCACGCGATCGCCTTGGCGCAGCTCGAAGGCCAGGCCGCTATCGGAGAGCACGGTTTCCCAGGCGGGAGCCCCGTCGTCGCCGGTGCCCACCTGCTTGCGCAGGTTCACGTTCATCAGGCGCTGCACGGGCAGCTTCTCGAACGATTCGGTTTTGAGCTCGCCGACGTCCCAGGTGCCGGCCATGGCCTCGGCCGCGCGCGTGAGCACCTGGTCGTAGCAGCCCTCCAAGCTCACCTGAAGCGTGGCCGGCGTGTTCGACAGCGCCTCCACGGTAAACGTACCGTCCGCGGACACCTTCGCCGTGGTGGCGGCGCCGTTCTGGAACAGCGCCACCTGCGCTCCCACGGGAACCTTACCCGTGACCTGGGATGATTCCTCCATCCACTGAAACGTGTAGGCGGGCTTGCCCGGGTTGTGCTCGTCTTCCTGGCCCGCCACCGCGTCGGCAGCGCGCTTGACCCACGACGGCTGGCCCGCCGAGTTCTTCGCGAACGCCACGATGCTCTGCCCCAGCGAGAACGGGTTCTCGTACTTCTTGCCGTCGATCTCCAGCGTACCGCCGTACTCGTATTCGACCAGCTCGAAGTCGGGGTTGAGTACGCGCAGCGTCACGGCGTTGCGCTTCCACTCGGTGCCCGAGGCGCTCGAGGTGATCTGCGTGTTGTCGAACGCGTCCTGGCCCACGGTGCTCACGGTTGCGGGCAGCACCACTTCCGCGCCCGCCATGAGCGGCATGCTGGCGAAGGCGCGGTTACCGATGGTTTGCACGCCGTCGCCGATGGAGATGGAGCGGACATGGGCGCAGCCATCGAACGCATAGCGCTCGATGGTTTTGACGGTGCCGGGCACGTTGACCTCGGTGAACGGCTCGGGCGTCTCGCCTGACACGTAGATGTCAGGGGAGCAACTTGCGAAAGCGCGGTAGTCGATGGTCTCCACGCTCGCAGGGATGCTGGCCACCACGCCGTCATCGAGCATGGAGCAGCCGGCGAACGTCTCGGCGGGAATGGTTTTGAGCATGTCGTTGTTCTTCGGCCACTCCACCGTTTGCAGCTTTTTGCAGTCCTGGAACACGCTTTCATTTAGCGTCTCCAGGCTGCTGGGCAGCGCGATGGACTGCAGCTGCGACCCGGAGAACGCGCCCCAGCTTAGGCGCGTGACGCGGGAATCGGCGGGGAACGTGACCGAGGTCAGGTTCGACGATCCGCAGCCGCCGACGGTGGTAATGGGACGGCCGTCGACGGTCGCCGGGACCTCGAACGCGACCGCGCCGGCGTCGACATGGTGCACGGTCAGCTCGTTCGTTTCCTCGTTCAGCGTCAGCCAGACCTGCGCGGGCGTTGCCGCGCCGGCAACGTAGCCGACGTCATCGGCGACTTTCTCGCCGATGACGCCCTTGGCGGTTGCGAGGAAGTATTCGCCGTAGTACTCGTCGTAGACGTAGGAGGCCTCGGTCCCGTCGTAGTCGGGCGCGGGACCGGGGTCGTCGGCGTCGGGGTCGGAGTCGGAGTCGACTACGGGGTCGGCAGCGCTGCCCGTGCCGCCAGCGGCACGGCCGTTAGCGGAGTCAGCGGCATCGGCAGTGTTGCCGACGGCATAACCGCTAACGCCTCCAGCATCGCCGGCGAGACCACCGGCAGCCGAAGACGCCGCGCCCGCACCAGCATGCGCGTTTTGCGAACCCTGAGCGCCCTGCACGGCAGCGGACCCTTCGCCACCCGCCACGACCTCCGAGCCCACGACGAGCACCCCGCCATCGGCGGAATCGGCAGCGCCATCCGCGCCGTCGGCCGCAAAACCGTTAGCGGCGCCGTCGGCGTTTCCGGCACCGCCATCAGCCGCACCGGAAGCGTTCGCCCGCAAGCTCTCACGCGCCGCGGCGACGGTTTCCGAGCCCTGCACAAAACTGGCAACGGGCACCAAACCCGCCGCCAAAATGCACGACAACGCCACCGCCGTCCCGCGACGCCAAACCACCCGCCACGGACGCGCGCCCGAACGCGACGCACATGCGCGCTTTAGCGGCATTTCAGGCCGATACCCACCGACCCGGCTACGCCTTTCGACACCCATTCCGCACTCCTTCCCGCCAGCGCGCCCCGCAGCGACGACAGGCCCCCGACGCAGCGCGCACAAACTTCCAATCCACCCTGCATCATCCCCAAAACCCGCCAAAACAACTAGGTACGCATATACGAACCATCCCCTGACCAGGGGAAACGAGAGCACAAAAATCACCGCCCCCAACCAAGACATTTGGGGACGTAGCACTAACTGCCAGGAATCAGGCACGGAATAAGGAAGAGAAGGGGCGAGGAAGCTACGCCCACTCGAATGCGGTGCCGGCGCCTAGCTCGAAGTGGTACTTCACGATGCCGATGTCCGCGCCGCTGAACGCGCCGCCGTTTTCGGTAATGGAAACCTTGTTGCCCGCGCCGGCGATCCGGAAGCACTGCTTGTTGAGCGCCGTCGGGGCAAGAAGCGCCGCCTGCACGCCATCCGCAAACCACTGCGGCTCCGGGCCTTCGTACGAGCTGACCTCGGCCGCCGTCTTGCTTTTGTGCGCAACGCCCGGCGTGACGCCGAAGCCCACGGCGACGATGCCGATAACCTTCTTCCCCGGCACAGCCTGTTCGACGTTTTTGCGGTTGAACGTGCCGCCGATCCACCACGTGTTCAGCCCGAGCGCCTGCGCAAAAAGCATCAAGTCGGCGCTTGCGTAACCGAGGTCCTCGTCCAGCCCCGGCCTGTCGCTGCCGGCCAGCACGAAATAGTTGCGCACGCCTTTGGCGAAGAACAGCTTGAGCGCGCCGGGCAGCGCCGATTCGTCACCCACCTTCAGCGAGATCGCCAACCCGAAGCGCTCGTTGTTTGTACAAACGCGATCATTGAGCTGCGAAATTAGCTCGGCAGAAAGCGGCTCCGACGTGAACTTGCGCACAGTATGGCGCTGCCGCATAGCCAGCTTCAGGTCCATAGCGTTGTCCGTGGTGGTATCCGCAACGGCGCCTAAGTCGTTGCCTGTAGCGGCGTCCATGGCGTTGCCTGTAGCGGCGCCCACGGCGTCGTCTGTTTCCATAGCGAAATCCTTTCGCGCGCACTTCCATCAAGCGATATCGAGAACGCGCCCATTGTACAACCGAGTTAACCCCCGCGAAAAAAGGAAGAGCAGGAGCGTTTTCAGCGTTTCGTGTCACGAATCGCGAGTTTTCCGAATTCACCGGCGGCCGAAGAGACACTTCCCGGCCGATTTCGCTCGCGAAATGTAACGAACGCTACGTTCGCTGCGCCAAGCGCAAAGCGGCACGCAGCCGACCGCGTTCGCCATTCGGAAAACTCGCAATCTGAGACATATTCGCGGCAAAAGCTTCTCGCACATGGAATCGAGCGTGCGAGGGCGTCGGCAACGCGTCGGGCAAAAACACGTGTGGCAGGGACGCATCCCTGCCACACGTTGCAAGTCATATTTCGTTCGCAGCCGCTCAGCCGGCAGCCGCCCGGCTGCGGCGCAAAACCGCTAGGCGCGAGCGGGGTCCCACTCGACGATGCCGTGGTTCAGGAACGGCTTGGAGTCGGGCGCGTCGGCGTTGACCATGCGGAACTTCGCCTCGCCCTCGGCGGTCTTCCACACGATGGTGCGCAGGCGCACGCCCGGCAGCACCGGAGAGGTGAAGCGGCACTTGAAGCGCGTCATCGCCTCGGGATGGCCCGGGAACAGCAGGGAGATGACGTGGCGCATGGCCACGCCGGCGCTGCTGACGCCGTGGGCGATCGGGCGCTCAAGGCCGGTCTGCTCGATGTAGGACCAGTCGATGTGCTGCTGATGCCAGTCGCCCATCAGGCGATACACCAGCGGCCAGTTGTAGCCGTAGGTTTCCTCGTACGTGAAATCGGGCTCGCGATCGGGGTACTCCACGGAGTCCCTCGGCGGCTGCTCGCCGCCCCAACCGCCGTCGTAGATGCAGCAGTCGTAGGTGTCGACCGTGCACAAGTGGGTGCCGTCGGCGGAGTACGACTTGCCGACCTGCTTGGACAGCGAGCCGCGACCCTCGCCGCGGTCCCAGATGGCCTCCTGGGTCACAAACGTCTCGATGTGGTCGTTCATCTTGAACGGCGCATGGAAATGCACGTCGATGCCGTAGTGCAGCGAGCCGGAGTAGTCGAAGCCGTAGTCGAGGGTGGTGGTCATCTCCTCGTTAACGGTCAGCGGCACGGCGAAGATAGGCAGAACCTTCAGGTCCGGGTTCTTGGCGTCACCCTCGTTGACGTACTCCAGGTCCACGCGGCCGTCCCAGCCGGCGCCGCAGCCAAGCGCGCAAATCTCAAGGTCTTTGAAGGTGTAGTCGCGCACGAACGGGCCAAAGGTCTTCCCGACGATCTCGGTGGAAATAGCCATGACATTCTCCTTAGGAAAGAGAACTGCGAAAACGCAGCAAGTGATATAGGATTTCCCCACGTTTGAGCGACGCGGCGCAGTTCAGATCAAGCTGAGCAGCGCAAGATTCCCCCGAATCATTGCGCAGACCGAGAAAGGGGTATCGCAAACCCCCTGTGAACGAGATGATCAATCCCGGCCCGAATTCGAAAAGACGCAGCTACAGCCCTTACGGGCGGCTCCAATGCAGCTTCGCCTGTTCATGATCGGCAAGGTTGCAGCCCCGAAGGGCGGCTCCAATACAACCTTGGCGTTCAACTGGGCAGGTGATCGTTCGGTCGAATATGCGTCCCATCCCCGCGTCCAACGACGCATCACGTGGGATTTATAACGAGAACCGACCGGCACCGCAGCAGCGGGCCTGCTTCGATCCTCTGCTACCAGCCTACCCCATTCCGCTAAACGATTGCAGTCTTGTATTGCCCCCGCTTTCGGAGTACGGAGGGGAACGACGAACAACTTGCGCGAGGACCCTGCCGGCCTCCGAGAAGAAGGCGGGAATAATATGAGGCGATGAGCGCGGCGACATCGCTCACGATGCCCCATCTTCATTTTCTGAGCGGTTTTACAGGCGGCTCGAGTCCAAAAGAGCACAAAGCAGCAGCGTTTCCCCAGGTCAACGATGTCGGCGCTGAACCGCACCCGCACAATCGCTCTTAGCGAAAGCACCACAACGGCCTTGCGGCAACGCGCCATCAGCCCGCCAACTACGCATGACCAAACAAAATCGCCCCATCGAACGAAAGCGCGGAGACGGAGACCCCGGCAAGGCCTGCCCTTCCATTGCGCGCATCGGCGCCGGGGATCGGTCTCAACCGCAACCGCTCGATGCCCAATGTCGGCACCCCACGACTTCTGGACGGTTTTGCAGAAAATGAGCCCTGATTTTGCCATGAGTCTGGGCTTCTGGGCGGTTTTCCGCGAGTGCGGTACGATACAGGGATCGCCGACCTGGGGAAATGCCGATGCCCCGCGCCCTTCCAAGCCAAAACCGCCTGCAAAACCGCCCAGAAGTCGCATGACGCGGGCCCAAGCATCGAGCACGGACGCAGGCATGAACGCGAACAGCGGGCGCCCCTAAAATTTCCCAGCTTCCCACTTGCGCGCTGTTTTGGCGCGTGCTACTGTTTTAGCACCCGAGGGTCGCGAGACCCGCCTCCTGGCAGATAGGCCTTGCGCCTATAGGAGTTGCCGGGGCAGCTGCCGTGCTCCGGATTTCCCATACAACCTTATATGCGACGCCCTGCGCGTGGTGGCTCATGCTATTTGCCGCCGATTTGCGCATTCCCTGTTGCGTCCTAGGTTGTCCCGTCTCGCCCTCGGAAGGAGCTCGTCATGAGCGAATATACATTCGTCTATCAACCTCAGATCATCCGCGAAACTGCAGAGGGCCTCAACCGCCTCGACATCCGCGACGAAATGCTCGACCAACGCGAACTCGAGCTTATGACCTCGGTGGATGCTGAATCTTGCGCCGTCGTTATCCGCGGCCTGCTTCACCTCCAGCGCCAAGACCCCACGGCGCCCATCACGCTTTACATCAACAGCCCGGGCGGCGAAGTCCAGTCCGGCCTGGCGCTTTACGACGTCATGCAAGCCGTGAGCTGCCCCATCCGCACCGTATGCCTTGGCATGGCGGCAAGCATGGGAGCGCTGCTGTTCATCGCGGGCGACGAGCGGGAGGTCCTGCCGCACAGCCGCGTCATGATCCACGACCCGCTCATCGGCGCCGGCGCGGGCGGCAGCGCGCTGTCCGTGAAGGCCCGGGCCGACGACCTCATGCGCATCCGAGACATCACCGCCGGCGTCATCGCGCGGCACAGCGGCATGCCGATTGATCGCGTCTTCGAGCTTACGGCCTCCGACACCTATTTCGAAGCGGAAGAAGCCGTCGAAGCGGGCCTCGCGGACCGCGTCATCACCAGCCTTTGACGGGGGCGCCTGCCGCGAGGCGTAGCAACCGCTTCCCCAACCCCCTATTCACCAGCGCAAACCTGTAACAGAAAGCGAAAGCAGCCATGATAGACAACCGTGCGAACGCCCGCGCCTCCTACGCGGGGCAGCTCATCCTCACCTCCGGACACGCCGCGAGCATGGACTCGTGGGCGACCGGCCTCAACAACAACGTGCTCGTTCTGGGCTGTTCCGGCTCGGGCAAAACGCGCAATTTCCTGAAGCCCAACCTGCTGCAGTGCGATGGTTCCTACATCGTGCTCGACTCCAAGGGCCGCCTATATGACGAGATGGCGCCGTATTTGCGCGCCAACGGGTACATCGTCGACCGCCTTGACTTCACCACCATGGACGGCGAGATCGGCTACGACCCGCTTCACCACGTTCGCTGGCGCAAAGGTCGCCCTCTTGCGCAGGACATCATCGCGATCGCCAGCGCGCTGTTCCCCCGTGCGGACATGGGCGACGACCCGTTCTGGGCGGGCGCGGCGGCCAACTACGTTGCCAGCTACATCGCCTACGTGTTCGAGGCGCTGCCCGATCGCGAATGGAACATGGCGTCGGTGGTGAGCGTGTACGAGCAGGCGTGCGAAGGCAGCGCCGAGGCGCTGTTCGCCGACCTTTCCAAGCAGGACCCCGATAGCTACGCGGCTTCGTTGTTCCGCCGCGCAAGGAGTACGGCGCGCGCCGACAAGATGCATTCGAGCATTATGGGCATCATCGCCGCAAACCTGCTGCCGTTGACGTTCGACGGCGCGCTCGCATCGTTTCGCAAAGTGCAGCAAATCGACTTTTGCGACCTTGGGCGCGAGCGGCGCGCGCTGTTCGTGACCATGGATGACATGGACCGCAGTTTGGCGCCTCTGACCAGCCTTTTCGTACGCCAAGCGTTCTCAAGCCTGTGCGATTTCGCGGACACGCGCTGCGATGGCGGCCGTCTGCCCGTGCCCGTTCGCTTCATGTTGGACGATTTTGCGAACCTGACGCTGCCCGGCTTCGACGACGTGCTCTCCGTCATCCGCAGCCGCGAGGTCAGCTGCACCATCATCTGCCAAACGGTCAGCCAGCTTGAGGCGCGTTACGACCAGGCGGTGGCGAACTCGATCATCGGCAATTGCGACCGGCACCTGGTACTGGCATTTCAGGACGAGCGGACTGCGAAGTATTTCGCGCTGCGTGCCAACAAGCTGCCCTCGACGCTTCTCGAGACGCCGGCCGGAAACTGGTGGCTGTTCGAGCGCGGCCACCGCGGCGTGTGCGAGCCCGCCTATGCGCTCGAGCAGCACCCGAGGTATCGCGAGTTTATTGCGAGTTGCGAGATGCCCGGGGATTGGGAAGTATCCGCAGATGACGAAGCTGTCGCAGATGGCGAAGCGGCTGCAACCTGGGAGGCACCGGAGACTCACAAAGCGTTTTCGATCTGCGAAGACGACGATCTCGACTTCCTTCCCCCGCCGGGACCGGACGACGAGATCTGGATCGATACGCTGTTCGACGCCGACAACCTGGACAGCGATTCCGGCGCTGCAGCCTAAGGAAGGAGCGAAGATGAGCGAAATGAACGTGCACAAAAGTCCGAACGAAATGAGCACCTGCGCAAACTCGGGCAAGGCAAGCGCCCGCAAAAGCCAGAACAAGACGAACGCCTTCGCAAACTTTAACGAAACAAACGCCCACGCAACTCCAAACGAGACGAGCGCCCGCAAAAGCCCGCGCGAAGCGGACGCCTGCGCAAACCCAAACGGGGCAAGCGCACGCAAAAGCCTGAGCGAGCGCATCGCCCACGCGAACGCCATGCGCGTGGACAGCGCGTGGAACACGCCAGACGAGCAGCTTGTCGAAGCCGAGCGCAGAACCCCGTTCCAGGTTTGCGACATATATTGCGCACACGCCGAGGAGCTGCTCGCGATCACGGGGCAAATCTCGGCCGCGCTGCCGAGTCGCGCCGCATATCTCGCACGAACCAACCCGCGAGCGGCGGCACATCCGGACAACCGCTCGGTCAAGGCGCATACCCAGATCGGGAACCCCGCGTGCACCTTCGTCTGGGAAATCCGCAATAACAAGGAAGGCGCGCTGGCCAAGTCGTCGGACGCGCAATACGCCAAGGCCCTTGACGCCACGGACGCGCTGAAGGACCTCTGGGAAGACGAGCCCTGGCTCGACGAACTGCAAATCGCGAAGGCGCTCATCGCGCAAATCGTCCTACTCGACGACGACTTGCGCGCAAAAGTCCTCAAACGCGCGAACATCATGGCCAAGGAGTGCGCCAACACCCTCGCCCCATACCTGCGAGGCTGAAAGCGGCAGGCAAGCGGCAAGCGCACTTCAAGCCGAACACCTGCTTCCCTACCCTGCTCGATGGGCCAAAACCGACAACTTCTCGCAAAGGATCGCGCGACCCAACGCTAGAATCTAACCGTTCGAACCAAGAAGAGGAGGGCACGTGGCCCAAGATTTCTACAACCTGCTTTACAACGGATACACCGGCGAGTACCAGCTGATGAGCTCGCTGTACCGCAACGGCCTGGACGCGCTTCGCTCGCCCGCTGACATGGGCATCGACGTGGTGTCGTTGAACCTCAAGCAGCAGCTTGAGAAGCCTGGCACGCCTCCCGAAACGTTCTTTTTCCAGGTCAAGACGGCGGTGACCACCGTCAGCGAGAACCCGAACCGCCCCGGCGCGTTCGCCGTGGTCGAGTTCAAGCTCAAGGACAGCGAGGTGGACCTTCTCGCCCGCTCGCGCGACCGCGCGCTGTTCTGCTACGTGTACAACAGCGAGGCCGGAGCGCTCACCGACGCGTTCGAGGCGCCGTTCATCTGTTTCTGGCTTGACGGCACGCTCATCAAAAAGCTCAACGACGAAGGCGCGTTTTTCCGCAAAAAGGGCGAACCGAAGCTGACGCTGGCCTGCCAGCTGCGCAAACCCACGCACGAATACGGCCACTGGTACGCCCTGGTGGTAAATGAGAAGGGTGAAAAAGTCGAGAACGGCTTCCTGGGAATCGTCGGCGGGGAAGGTTCCCCAGCCGACGACTGGGCAGAACACTACAGCGTAGCCGGCTACCTAGAATACGCCCGCTGGGGGCTGTAGGGCGAAAGGGCGAAGTCGCGCGACAACGGCCAGCGAGAACAGGGGACGGAGGTGTGTTCAGGGAAAGGCTTGCATTTCGCAAAGTTGCATTCTGAACGCACCTCCGTCCCCTGTTCACGCCTCCCCCCGCTCAGTCACTCTCACTCCACCGCTACGTTCTCCATCCATTCGCGGAGGTACTTGAAGGGCAGCGGCAGCACCGAGGCGTTGCCCAGGCGCGCGATGGGCACAACGAGCGTTTCGAGCAAATCCGCGAAGAACGGGTTCTCGCCGTTGACGCTGCGAACACTCCTGATGACGCAGCCGTTTTCCCGACCCATCCGGCTTAGGCCATCGAAGTTGCTCACCCAATACAGCAGCGAATCGTCTTCCCGAACGCAATGCATCTTGACGATCGGCTCGTACGTTGTCGCAAGCGCTTCCTTGTCGCGGGGCACGCCGGTCAAAAGGCGCCTTGAGAACCGCTCCTCCAGCCGAGCGTCAACCAATTCTCGAATACGCCGCGCCGGGTATTTCTCATCGACCATCTTTGCAGCATCCACAACCAACGAGTTGAGCTTCGATGCCTTCACCAAAGAATCCGGCATCTCGGAAACCCACTCGCACAGTGCCCGCAATGCGATGTCGATAGCAGGGTCTTCCGTAAGAGTGGATACCGCCTCGAGCACGTCGCTTTTCGGCAGCGACCAGTCGATGCTCTCCACAGCGCGCTTAATCGTGGCAAGGTCGGGAATGGGAAATCCATCCGTCAGCTCGATCGCATCGATGTCGCCGGCGGCGTTGATCGCAAAACCCTCCGTCTCAGACGACCACTCGCTTGTAAACACATCTGCGAGCTTATCCCACTTGGAACCCGAGGCCGCGTTGTCCGAACATCCCTGATAGAACGCCAGTGCGCCCGCCGAGCTCACCTCAAGAAACGAATAGCGCCTTGGCGACTTGTCCCTCTCGCGCTCCTTCTTTTCCTCCTTCGACTCGGGCCCGCAAAGTGCAAAAACCAGCGGACCGTCGCACTCGAGCGCGCTCCAATCGTACAAGCGCATAGCAGCATCGCAAATATCGCGCTTAACCGCGGCTTCGACCAGGCATTTCGGAATGACGAAACGCATGCCACTGTCTTCCTTCGGCTTACCGAACTCAGATTGCACGGTCTCGACGGTCAAATGCTGGCACGCTGCGCCTTCAAGCACGGAAGCAACATAGGGGTCGTTGATCCCCCGGTCCTCGTAATACGCTTTCTCATGAAGGATCAGCAGGTTGTTGGCACCGGCGACGGCACTGTCCACAATGCGCGGACGCACGCTGAGATACTCATCGAACGCAAGCCAATCGGCAACAAATTCGCACGCCTTCCTGCTTGCGCCGTCTTTAGCAACGTCAACCACCACGTACTCGTCTCGCGCGAACCACGCGAGGTAATCGGCTTTCATCAGCTTCTTGGGAACGGGCGCGCGCTTGGAATCATCAATCGCCTTGAAAGATATGCTCGCCATGCCCGCATACGTCTCGTTAAACCGCTCGACGACCTCTTGGATAACCCCGCATTTCGAGTTCGCAAAAGCCTTTCGATTGCCGTATTTCAAAAACGGGATCTTGCTTTTCTGCCCCTCGTACTGCTTCTGAATGAAAACGTTGTCGGCCTCAGGGCTTTCACCTGGGGAAGCACGACGCATAGTTGGGCCATCGAAGTCGACCACGTACCGCGGGTACTCGCTTTTCTTCCTGCCATCGAATATCAGACCGGCGGCATTTGCCCTGGTGAACGTTCTAACATTCACCTTCAGCAACGATTCCGGCGTCACCTTGAGCTCCAGTCCGATAATGTGCAGATTGCGCCCGCTCTTCGTCTTCTTAACCCAATCCCTGCCTGTTTTGAAGCAATAGAGGTGCCCGGCGACGTTTTGCAGGGACGGGCCGTTCTCGCTGTTGCCCGCAAAAAGCGCGTTAAGCAGCAGCTGCACCAAAATATGCTCTGACACATTGCGGCTTGGCACCTGTTTTGGAAGCAGGCTTGTTGCCACGTCGGCTGACTCCAAATCCTCATCCTCGATAACACCGCCGTAGCTTTTCTCGAAATGATCGCGGAGCCCCCTCACCGACACGATGCCTTTTGGGGCAAGGATATAGAACGGGTCATCCCCACCTTGACCGAGAATCGAAAGGATATACGGGGCGCCAAACGCCTCGAAAACGCGCGACGACCAAGAAAGATGCCCTTTGCCCTCTTTCGTCACCTCGAACACGTCATACCGCTTGTCAAACTCCTCGTGCACCAAGGAAATGCTCAGCTTGTTAGTCAACAACGCCATCGATAAACCTCCTTATAGCCTGAATCGCCGTTTCGTCGAATGAGCAGTCGCCTTTGACGAGCGCAGGCACCACAAGAAGCCTTCGCCCGTCTTTTGAACGGTACGTCTCCCGATAATCGCCCTCGTCAGGAAGCAAAACGTTAGCGACGATAGCCTTCTTGGCGTCGATCGCCTCCATCTTCGCGAACACCCAATCGATAAGCTTCTCCGAGTCCCACCCCGTTCTATCCGACTGCTTTTTCCAGTGCTTGAAATCGATAAACACCTCTTGGTCGCCCAGCGTGCCAGGCAGCACGAAGTCGAATTTCTCGAACCTGAAAGCGTCGTCGATATCCGCGACCGCAATGCCGCTTTGCTCGAGGACGAAACGCCCGCACACTTCGCCAAGGCGCCCCTTGTAGATGCTCTCGGCAACAATGGGGGTCATGATCCTTGTCGAAGCCTCCCATTTCGTAGCGTATCCGCACTGCTCGAAATAGCTCCGCATACCAGGAATGCGCATGAGCACGTCCAGGCGCGCGGCTTTTTCGCTCACTTCGAAGCTTTTTGTACCGGCGGGTGGATCGAAGAGCACCTCGACCGACGCGAAATCATCTTTTGCGGTGTACCGATACGACGTCCTTTTCGCATCAAGCTCGACGTAATAACACCGCTCCATATACGGGACCTCGTTCCAGCTATCGGGAAGCGTCGGATGCTTGAGAACCTGATTCCCCAGGTCAAACCACGCCTTGCGAGCATCGTCCCGCCAGCCGGAGCCCAAAAGCGAGTTAATGCAGGCCCGCGACCTGTCGGACGCGCGCGCCGCCCTGCGCTGCAAGCGCTTGACATCCTTCGAAGACTGGGGAATCGGCTCGTCAAACGCGTCCACCAACGCCCCGAACTCGGGCGTGAACGTAAGCCCGCACGACTTCAGCACGCCCAAGGGAACGCCTTCCATAAGGCCGGCGTCGACAAACAGCCTAATCACCGGCATCTTCATGTTGGTCCTGCTCAAACGGCCCACAGCCTGATACACCTGCTTCGCCCCGAACAGCCGCGCGCTATCGGTTGCCTTGTAGCCGTAATCCACCCCGGAACCGCCAAGCGCGCGCAACGCCTCCGAAACGCTCCTGAGCAACGCCCCTCTGCTGATTTCAGCATTCTCGTACAGGTACTCGCATCCCAAGATATGGTGCACTACCTGGTATTCGTCCACCTTCTCGTTTCCGGTGATCACCGGGGATGTATGGGTTGGGGCCTCCACGTACAGGCAATCGAAATCCATTTCCTCAGATGCGGGGCGATCGTTGATTTGAACGGGGGTTGCGCCTTCGGGAATCTTGTATTGCAGGTTTTGCCCCGCACCCGCGGATTGATACGCCGTGATCACGAACAGCTTCTCACCCGCCGCCAAACGCGAAAGCGCCTGCTTCTTCGCGCGTTCAAACTCCTCGTTGCCGCCGCCGAGAACGTAAAACGCGTCATCCACGTTGCCGTCGATCCCTAGCTGCTCGAAGACCATCCCGAACACGTCTTTGAGCTTCATCAGGTCGAACCCGCTTCCGCCGGCCTTCGGCAACGCATTCAAAACGCAAAGCATGGCGCGAGCATCATCGGCCTTCCAGAATCCCTTGAACGCGGCGCAAACCTTCAACACTCGCCGCTGCCCGAACGTCAAGCGTCCGTCAGCGGTGGAAAAGTCCATCGCAACCTTGTTGAAAGCCTTGCGAGCAACCACCGCATCATCGAGCACGGCAAGCCACGCCTTCTCGCTGTACTCCCCCTCGGAATCCACGTCGGAAATCTTGCTGACGCGGATTTCCACGTTATCGTAGCGGCTTACGCTGCGTCGGTAGTCTTCCTCGATCCCCTGTCGCTGGGCTGCATCCAGCAAGATGCATCGGTCGCCGAGAGCCGCCTTGATGTAATCGATATCGTAATTGCCCAGAACAGACGGTATATCCAAGGACGCAGAAATGCCCACCACGAAGTTGCGGCGACTCAACTCGATGAGTTTGCGCTCTGCCGTGCAAGAAAGCGCACAGCGCTCCATACGCGTTAACGTGTCATGCTTCGCGGACTCGGTGAACGAGTGCACCCTGAAGCCCTTGTGATACAAGCTCAAATCTGCCGGATCATCATCCCTTGCCCCGTCATCGACCGCCGCGCGGCGCGCCCGCTCCTCATGCGCCATCTCGATGACGCGCCGACGCGCCGGGTTCAGCTCGCCATGCACCTCGTCCATCATGTTGAGCTCGGACAGCACCGTGCCGACAGCCTGGTCAAAACTGATTTCGGGACGCTTTCCCTGATCGGCGTCCTCGGCCACGACCGCTTGGTAATTCTCAGCGACGCGGGCGATCCAGCTGACGATCCATCTGACAAGGCCTTCGAGCCTGCTCAGCAACAACGGGACGGAGTAGGAATCGACTTCACGTAGCCCCGTTATCGAAGCCTCGCCCCCAGCATAGGGCGGAGTGCCCGAACCGAATTCGATGGTGTTCTGGCTTTCAAGGAAACGGATCGCCGACCATGAACTGTCTTCGACATCGACGATATGGCTTTGGAAGTCGTTGAAGAGAAACGGCTGGTTCCTATAGCGCAGCCTGTCGCTCAGGCGGAACTGTTTGTCCAGGTGCAGTTCGAGATACGCCTCTTCCGCGGCGTTCACGATGGCGCCGAACTCCGCACGAAGCTCAGGCCCGCAGCCGATCCTGTTCGAAGGGCTGCGGAACAGCTCGCTCGTGAACGCCGCACCCGCGTCGCCGTCGCCGCCCTTGCCGTCGATCTGGCGACCCTCGAGCGCGCGGCCCATAAGCATGCGGAGCATGCTTACCATGTCGGCCATCTTGCCAACGCTTTCGCGAATCAGGAAGTCGTTGATGACGCTCTTCGATAGCTCGAACTCGTCGATGATCACGACTGATCCCTTTAGCAAGTCGCTTTCCCAAATGCTTTCCGACGGCTCGATGATGGGGGAGTTTTTCACCAGCAGCTTGTTCACGCTCATGAACAGCACGCGCTTCTTGTGCGTCAGGACCGACGGATACAGCACTCTTAGCCATTCCCACCAGGCGCTTTTCTCGACAAGTTCGCGTTTCTCCTGCCGCGTCATCAAGCGGTAGCCGTCTTCATCAAGCTTGCACATGGACGCAAATACCGACGAAATGTGTCGTCGAAGCTTGCTCTCGGCCTTCTCCGCTTCCTCCTCAGCGCCTTCGATTGCCTTGCGCCGAGCAGCACCGACATGCAGAGGGAGGTTCCTCGTCTCCTCGAGAATCCGCTGCAGCCTCTCCGCTTCTTGCAGCTCGGGAAGGTTCCGAATGTTGAATTCGGCCTTGATGACCGCGCGCTCATTCGACCCGGGCTTCTTGGGTCCTTTTTTCCAATAGGAGAACGGGGCGCTTGGCATAACGCCTTTTGCGGCGTTGATATTGCTTTGGAACATCCCTAGATTCGAGTCGAGCTTAACCACGTACGCGGCAAGCTCGGGGTGGCCGCGCTCATCGAGGATTTGCAGCAACTCGTCAACGGGAAGATTCCGCTTCACGTTCGTCACAAAGACGAACCGCCTGCACTTCGGTCCGAACGCTATAAGCTGATCAGCGATATGGCTCATAGACGAGTACGTCTTGCCCGCGCCAACCGGGCCAGCCAGCAAAAGCAGCCCGCATTGCTCAGGATCAACGCCGATGGACTGGCCCAAAACCCGCTCAATCCCCGAATGCTTCCTTGCTTTCTCCATTTCCGCCACACCTGCCTCCAATCGTTTCCGCTAGGCGAACAGGGTGAACAGGGGACGGAGGTGTGTTCAGGAAAAGGCTTGCACTTCCCGAAGACGCATCCTGAACACACCTCCGTCCCCTGTTCACCGTCCCTGTTCACGCATACCTGCACACCAGTTCGTTTTTACCGAGGTCATCAGGCCATTTGCATAAATGGTTGCTCATAAGCGTAGTCAACGGGTTAGAATTTTCACGACCTTATCAGGTCGTTATAACGGCTTTTCAGCAAGGACGGCACCATGACCAGCAAGCAGTCAAACCGATGTGGAGCCAAGCATAAGCACCGCCTTATGACGGTAAAGACGATTCTCGAAGAAGAGAGCGACCGAACGCATCGGTTCTCCGTCAAGCAACTGCTCGATAGGCTTGGCTTGCCCCACACCGAAGCGAACCAGCGCGCGATTCGCAGCGACATCAAAACGTTGCAGGATTTCGGAATCGACATCACACGAGAAAAGCACCACACATTCGAGTATTACGTTTCCTCGCGGCGGTTTCAGCAAAACGAGCTCAAGATGCTTATCGACATCGTTCAAAGCTCCAGATCGATCGATGAGCAAACGTCAAGAGACCTTGTGGAGTCCATTCTTGCCCTTGGGTTGCATGGCGAATCGCAATCCCTGAAAGCCGAGATTCGCCTGGGTCGCCGACCAAAAACCAAGAATGATCAGGTATTTCACAATATCGAGGTTATCCAAGGGGCGCTAGCCGCATCGCCGCGGCACAAGGTATCCTTCGAGTATCTTGACATAGGATTCGACCTGGAGAAGAAATCCCGATACAGGGAGACCAAGACGGAAACCCCGATTCTGCTCACGCACATCAACGACTGCTACTATATGGTTTCCTTCAGCGAAGAGCGCGATAAGGTCATAGCGCGGCGACTCGATCGCATGGAACAAGTTCTCGACACCTGCGTGGACGGCGCAGTAAGCGCGAAAATCAACGCTTTCGACCTGGAGGATTTCGAATGCACGCAGTTCGGCATGTTTCTAGGAACATCGAAATGGATAACGCTTCAGGTCAACGAACAGAAGATGATGAACCCGCTGTACGACCATTTCGGAGACAGGCTCAAAGGGCATGTTGCGGTGAATCCTGACGGCAAAACCGCACGCGTGCGGGTAAAGGTAATCGACAGCCCCCAGTTCCGCGGCTGGATAGCCGGCATGGATGGCAAAATAGAGGTTGTTGAAAGGCGGCCCGACACCCCGCAATGAGTTTTCGCGCCCGCCGAGGTTAACGCCGCCTCATTCGGTCACATCCACGTCCGCGCCCTTGGGCACGATCACCATGCGAAAACCCAGCTGCTGTAGGTAGCGATCGACCTTGACCGCCGACACGTTCTTACCCGTCTCACAGATCCAAGTCAACCCACTCGTCGAAGGTTATGGAGTCGCGGTTTCGACGGGTTTGCCAATAGCAGGTCATGCCGGGTTTCACCAGCAGCCTTTGGCGCTGGTAATCGTTGTAGGTTGCCACCTCGTTCGGCAGCGCAGGGCGCGGGCCCACGACGCTCATCCCTTTTGCCAAGACGAAAAACAAGATTACCTGCAGAAATGCTCCGACTAGATAGCTGAACTATCTGTTTTCTAGAGTTTGAATCTCCAGACTTTTGCAACTCATTCTGATCGTCATCGGCGATGAATCGGCTCCGAAAAGCCGCCTTCAAACCGAATAGCAAATCGTCCCATTGGGACAGATTCCCAATGGGACGATTCTTCGCATCAGCGTCGACGCATACACAAACCCAGCGATTTAGCGAAACGGCAAATCTGAGTGAATCGCGTGGCGAGATTTTCAATAAGGCCAGAATCAACGCGGCGTTGTCCCCCTTCGATTGGCCCTGCTTCAATCGCATAGTCGGCGTGTGACACTTCGATGTTGCAAATGTCTGAAATTTTCGTACAATCGCAACATGAAGTATGCAAACAACATAGCCGCCATCGACGAGCTCTCGGCATCGGAGGGCGTCTTCACCACTGCCCAGGCACAGCGCCTCGGCATCAGCAGGAACGCCCTCTCCCACGCCTGCAAGGTCGGGCGCCTCGAGCGCGTCGCCCACGGCGCGTATCGCCTCTCTGGTGCGCCGAGCTCGGAGACCGACGAGCTGGCCGCGATCTGGAAGCTCACGGCATCGACAGCGTTCTCATGGGAGCGGCAAGCTAAGTGGGACGGCGTGGCCGTCGGTGGCTCTACGGCTGCATGGCTCCTGGGAATCGGGGACTTCCACCTCTCCCCCTACCGCATCTACGCGTCCGAGCGCATCAACTCAAAAATCGAGTCGGCACGCTTTGGGGTGAGAAACGTCGACGAAGGCGACATGGCCTGGATGGGCGGGCTGCCTGTCACCCGCGCCGAGAGAACGCTTGCCGATCTGTGCCTCGACTGCGAGGACCCGTCGCTTGTCGAAGGCGCCTTCCGCGACGCCGCGGCCAAAGGTCTCATCGACTCTGCGAAGCTTGGCAGCCTGCTCGACGAGCTCGGCGAAAACAAACGGCGAGCGGCCCTGCTCGAGCCCCTCGCAAAAGCCCTCTCCGCATCCGACCAGAAAGGCCGATCATGAGATACAAGACGCCCGCGGCGCTCGAGATGGCCGTCAAAGAGGCGGCCAAGAAATCGTCGCTAGACTATAGCCTTCTTTCATGTCTTTTGGTCCACCTTCTTCACAAGTAGCCGCTATTCTACGCGATCGATCAGCGCCCGCAGGTCCTCGGCGAAGCGCTCGGCGGGGACGCCGTAACCCTCGTGACCGGCGCACTTGGATATGAGCCTGCAGTTGAGCAGCTCCATCTCGCGCCACTGCAGCTTCTCGCCCATGTCGATCCGGACGGGGTCGAGCATGCGCGACAGGTCGTTCACGCAGCCCAGCGCCCGCCTGCCGTGGGTCTTGCTGAGGCGTGCCTCCCCTGCGAGCTCGAGGTAGCGCGCGGCGTCGAGGCCGGCGCTGCCGACGGCGTCCTCGACTAGCCGGAGGGCCACCTCGTCGATGCGCTTCCAGTCGGCCGCGGCCATCCTGGTGATGGCGCACAGCCGCGTGGCCGCATTCGACGCGACGAGCAGCTTGCGCTGCCCGAAATCGACGCGCGCGAGGTCCCAGCAGAAGAGCAGCTCGCCCTCCTGCGCAGCCGGCAGGGCGCCGGCAGACGCCATCTTCCTGACGGTCTCGGTCAATCCGATCTCCATGATGCTTCCCCATCCGCAATTGCCTTTAACCGAATTGTACGCGGTATCTGCCGGAGCTCGGATAACGAAAAATATTTGCGCACTTTGAAAGCTGAACACGCCCAGGAAAGAGAAAAGACATGGCGCGTGCCGTCGGTATGATTTGAGTGTCGAATTCAATCATGCTAGGAGGCAGGTCATGTCCAACCCAATCGCATCATTCGACGAGGAGGCGGTGAAGTCCGAGCTTCGCGAGCTGGTCGGGAAAACCATCGAGGAGACCATCAACGCGATGCCCGACGAGGAGGCCGACCGGCTCGTCGGCGCCGGCCCTTATGAGCGCACCGACGAGCGCGCGGCGTACCGCGCCGGGCACTACGAGCGCGGGTTCACCACGACGTCGGGCCAGCTCACGCTCAAGATGCCCAAGCTCAAGGGCATGCGCTTCGCCACCGCCGTCGTCGAGCGCTGCAAGAGGCGCGAGACCAGCGTCGAGGAGGCCATCATCGAGATGTACCTGGCCGGGGTGCCCACGCGCCGCATCGAGGACGTCAGCGAGATCCTGTGGGGCGCGGGCGTCTCCGCCGGCACGGCCTCAAACCTCAACGACAAGGCTTTCAAGGCGGCCGAGGAGCGGCGATGCAGGCCCCCTGGCCTGCGAATGCCCGTACGTCTACGTCGACGGCGTCTACCTGAAGCGCAGCTGGGGAGGCTCCTACGAGAACGTCGCCGTCATGGCGGCGATCGGCGTGAACGAGGACGGCTACCGCGAGGCGATCGGGTGCGCCGAGGGCTTCGCCGAGTCGGCCGGGGGCTGGCGCGACTTCCCGTCGTGGCTCAAGTCCCGCGGGCTGCGCGGCGTTCGCGTGTTCGCCGGCGACAAGGCCGCCGGCATGGTCGGCTCGATCGCCGAGGTCTTCCCTAGCGCCAAATACCAGCGCTGCACCGTGCACTTCTACCGCAACGTCCTCGCCAAGGCTCCGAAATCGAAGCGCTCCCAGGTCGCGGCCATGCTCAAGGCCATCCACGCGATGGAGTCGCGCGAGGCCTCGGCCGCCAAGGTCGTGCGCGACGGCTTCGCCGAGACGCTGACGTACTGCGAGATGCCCCGCGAGCATTGGCGGCGCATCCGGACGAACAACGCGATCGAACGCCTGAACAGGGAGATACGCCGGCGCACCCGCGTGGTCGGCACCTTTCCCAACGGCAAGTCCGCGCTCATGCTGGTGGCCGCCCACCTGAAGTACGTCGCCGACAGCGAGTGGGGCTCCCGCCGCTACCTGGACGTGTCGCTTCTCAAAGAGCAGTCGTGCTGACGGCTAGCTAAAAGTGCGCAAAACTATTGACGGCACCGAAACAAATCTATTTTGCTTTCTTCACAATATCAGATTCAATCTTTTCCATCTGAACACATTCGTCAAGAATGCTATTTCCTATCAAAGATATCTGCCTTAACTTACCATACAGGCTGAACTACAAGATTAAGCAACTGATACAGTAAGCCTATTAGCACACACAAGAGCTGAGCTGACTCAATAATCATCACTGCGAGAACAGGAATTAGCGCAACAGCGACAATCCACATTATTTCTATGTCCTTTTTTAACCAATCTCGGAATGTGCCTTTTTTGCCTGCATCTGCATCGTTGATCGTCTGAAGATCGACTTTTTGTTTCTTCTTGATGCAACTTACTCGTTGTTTCGGGATTCGCCATTCATAAAAGAGCAGCAAGTACCAAATGCCAAACATCACAAGCCAAAAAGATTCAGCAAGATATGCTATCGTCAAACATAAATTCCGTATTGGTTGTAGACCACCAAGAAAATCGCCAAATGACTCAACGTAAGCAATCAATACAATGGCAACAGCTATTGTAGCAAGAATCGCGCAACAACACTTAACTTTGCATCCGCATGCTGTCTTCTCGCCATCCTTTATTCGAAATAAAGACCAGATATGAACGACAGAAATCGCATACGCCACGAGAGCCATTAGGGTTGTCGATAATTCAAGCCGAAACAACGAAGAAACTAGCAATGTTGCCGCTAAAACGGCAATCGCACACTGTACAGCAAAATTAACCGTGCTCGCATTTGACGACGTAATTGCACGTCTTGAATAAGAAGCGCGATTTGCACAAGTGTCTCTCAGAATGGCTTTCCTTAACGCAAACTTAGTAACAAAATCCTTTTTCAGATAGAACCAAAAGAAAACGCAAACACTGAATGTCAATACCGCGAACGACAGAAAGCCGGCAGGGTCATCCCTAAATGATGAAAAAATCTGCCGAACTCGCGCATCGAATGGTTCAACCATATTGATTGCTAAATAGCCTATTGCAATTTTCCCTGAGAACAAGAGCACTGAAGCGATAAAAGCAACGACCTGAGCGACTAATACAGGCCGAACCACTCCCATAACGTCATCATATTCAATCACCTTACGCCATTCATGACGATATTCATGGCGGGTTAGCTCACGCTTGTTTTTTAATTGATAATTAAGCACCGGAAATAGTTGAAGCACCTTTGCATCTTCCCTTCTTTGCGCAACGCAAATTCCGTGTATCCATCAATAGAAATTAATAAGATAGCCGATTGGGACTGCGGTGGAAATCCTGGACCAGAAGAGGACTGGGAGGACTGGACTGGGACAATATAATGGACACGGAGAATCGAGCGTTTCGATTGGAAAGGTGTTCAAACTATGCCAGGAAAACGCTACGACAGGCAATTCAAGCTCTCCGTCGCGAGATTGGTTCTCGAGGGAGAGATCCCGGTCAAGGGGCTGTCCGATCGGCTCAACGTGCCGTGCTGCACCCTCAGAAGGTGGGCGGCAAATATGAGGCCGACGGCGAGGACGCGTTCCCCGGAAGCGGCAACCCCGTCGCGAACAAGGATCACGAGATGCTGAAGCTCAGAAGGAGAACGAGGAGCTCCGCAAGGAGGTCGCGATACTAAAGAAATTCCGGGCCTTCTCGAGGCAAGCCCAAGCGTGAGGTTCGAGTTCGTGAGGACCGGCGAGCATGGGATGAGCGTCAAGAAGGCATGCGGGGCGCTGGGCGTCAGCAGAGGCGGATACTATGCCTTCCTGAACCGCCCCAAATCATCGAGGCAGATAGCCCACGAGGCGCTGGAGCCGTTCGTCGAGGACATCTTCTACGCCAACAATCGCAGGTACGGGTCGAGGCGGATCGTCGTCGAGCTTCGCAAGATCGGCATCGTTGCGAACGGCAAGACCGTGCAGCGCATGATGGCGAGGAAAGGGCCGGCATCCTACAGGGGCCCCAAGAAGTACAGAAGGGGCGGAAAGGCCTCGGACAAAGGGGCCAATGTCTTGAACAGGGAATTCTCCGTCCAAAAGAAGAACAGCGTGTGGTGCGGCGACATCACCTACATACCCACGAGAAGGATGGCTCTACCTGGCCACCTACCTCGACCTGTTCTCTCGCAAGATAGTCGGATGGCAAGTGCCCCCCGCATCAACGAGAATCTGGTAATCGACGCCCTTGACAATGCTGTGAACAGGGAAATCCGGAAGAAGGACTCATGGTGCACACGGATAGAGACAGCCAATACACCTCGAGCAGGTTTTGCAGGGAGCTCGAGAATCGCGGGTTCGTCCAATCGTTTTCCCGCAAGGGCTGCCCTTACGACAACGCCGTCATGGAGTCGTTCTTCAAGACCCTGAAAAGGGAGCTTCCCCTCGATCGCAAGTACGACACCCGGATAGAGGCCAGGCAGGAAATATTCAAGTTCATCGAGCTGTATTACAATACCAGGCGGCCGCATTCGTCCCTCGGCAACCTATCGCCCGTGGAATATGAGCGGCAGTGCGCTCATCAGCTCGATTCCGGATGTCCATAAAACAGTCCCAGTCCAACCGAAACGGAAATCGACTTGTCAACGGATCTGGGGCAGATTCAGATTCACCTCGGCGACCAAGGCCGAGTCGGTGACAGCCGAGCTCGAGTCGATGAGGCTGAAGGAGGCCGCAAAGGTCGTGCGCGAAGGCTTCGCCGAGACGCTGACGTACTGCGAGATGCCCCGCGAGCATTGGCGGCGCATCCGCACGAACAACGCCATCGAGCGGCTCAACAGGGAGATCAGGCGGCGTACCCGCGTTGTCGGCACGTTCCCCGACGGGAAATCCGCGCTGATGCTGGTTGCCGCCCGCCTGAAATACGTCGCCGACAGCGAATGGGGCTCCCGTCGATACCTGGACGCGTCTCTGCTCAAAGAGTAGCCGTGCCGGCGACTACCTAAAAGTGCGCAAAGCCACTGACGCTACAGCTTGATAAGGAGATTCATCCCGACAAGCAAGATAAACAAAATTACAACTCTTCATCAATAAATGGGCAGCATCGCGAAAATCCGGGCCGATGAACCTTTAGCAGAATATGCACAGTCGTCTATAGCTGATTCACAAGGCTTGAACCAAAGCAGAAAGACCTCGTCTCCTGCCTATTGGTTGATTCGGCTGGTTGCGTTTTCCGTACGTCAGCGACGAAGGCAGCATGCCGCAAAAGCCGAAGCCCGTAAGCCATCGACTATAATGAACCTGTTTGATCCGGCACAAAAGTTTAATTGGCTGGCTGCCAGCGCAAAACACAGGAGGTTATTGTGGGATTCGCCAACACAGAGTTGCGAATTAGCGAACTTGAGATTAGTAACTTCCGGAGGTTCGAATCGCTTTCCATCGACTTCGACCAGCAACTCACCGTTCTTGTTGGCGATAACGGAACGGGTAAAAGCACGTTGATTGACGCTGCCTCCGTTGCACTCGGAACGCTGTTCCATAAAATCGAATACGCAACGTCGCCGTCGATTTCTTCCGACGATGCTCGAGGCGCTGTTATCAAGCAAGGCGACATGACGGTTGTGCAGCCGCAGTATCCTGTCGTAATTAGCGCGGCTGGCGTTGTTGCTGGCTCATCGATATCTTGGACCCGTTCGCTGAACAGCGCGAAGGGCCGCACCACGCGAGCAGACGCCAAGACTATCGTCAATGCAGGTGAACGAATTCAACAAATTGCAGCCGACGACAGTGATTTGGTGTTGCCAATTCTTGCGCGATACGGAACGAACCGCCTTTGGAAACAGGATGGTCCTTCGTCAGACATCCTGCCCAGCAGAACTAGGGGCTACGAAGATGCCCTGCAAGCCGCCTCGAACGATTCACGCATGAATGCCTGGTTCAAGAGGCAGTCATTGTGGGAATGGCAGAACAAAAGAGAAAGCGCGGTATTCACGGCCGTCAAAAAGGCGCTCGCCACCTGCTTCGACTCTGCTGCGTCAATTGACAATGCGATGGTCGATTACGATGCGGAGCTACAACAACTTGTCTTCACGTTTTGCGATGCTAACGGTATTTATCACCGCGACAGGCTTCATTCCATGAGCGATGGCTATCGTGGAACGATAAGCCTTATCGCCGATATTGCCTATCGTATGGCAACGCTTAACCCTGCTTTACGCGAGCATGTGCTTGAAACGCCTGGCGTCGTCTTAATCGACGAAATCGATCTGCATCTGCATCCTCGTTGGCAAGCGCGCATCCTCGACGATCTAGTGCGAATTTTCCCGAACGTGCAATTTATCACAACCACGCACTCCCCTGTCATTGTCGCGTCGGTTCCGCGGAACAACATTCGCATACTTGAAGAGTGCTCTACAGCCATACCCGCAACAGAAACCCGAGGACGCGACGCAAGCGACATCCTCAATACCGTACTCGGCGCCACCTCTCGTCCAGAAAACGTTATGCAGTTGTTTGCATCATTCAACCGCGCAATCGACGAGGAAGATTACAGAACGGCAAAGGATGTCATTATCAACATCGAATCCCTTATCGGCGGAGATGACCCCGATGTTATAGCGGCAAAAACAACCCTCGAACTCGAGGAGCTGCTGTCATGATTCCCATTATCAAGGGCAACGAGCCGAAAGCGCTAACCGAAGCGAAGCAGGATATCAAAAACACCCCGGATGCCTCATTCGACTATTCGCCGCTACGTGGCGAGCATAAGCGAAAAGTCCTCGAGGCTCTTATTGCCGAGCAGGGGCATCTGTGCGCATATTGCATGTGCCGAATCGACACCAACGACAACCCCGCAACGATCGAGCATATAACGCCGCAACATCCCGCCACCTCATGCTTCGATAGGGATTTGAGCTTGTCATACAAGAATATGCTCGCGGTTTGCGATGGTCGAAGCGGTGCGACGTGTGATAAGCGGCGCGGCAATAAGCCTTTGACAGTGAATCCGCTCAAGCCAGAAACGCTTGCTACCATTACCTATCATCATGACGGAAGAATCCATGCGGACGACCCGGACATCAACCATGACCTTAATGATACGCTGGGGCTAAATAGCAGCAAAACGAATCTCTGCGCAAACCGCGCTGCGGCGATGCAGGCAATGGAGCAAACGATTCTGAAATCAATTGCCCGCAAGAGAATCGACGGCAACTCTACCGCCAAAAAGAACCTATGCTTAAAGATTCTCAAACAATACGAAAACCAAATCGACAAGAAAGAAGAATACCTAGGGGTAAAACTCTTCAAAGCTCGCAAGTTTGTTGCGAAGTTTTCCGCATAGCAGTTATGCAAACCTCGGTTTGTAGTAGTACGCCGATCGTTGATGCAAGCCGCCTTGGTCAGATATCACCGAAGGCGGGCGGACGGCGGTCCACGACCCGGAGATCGTGTCGAGACAGTTGGTGTAAGCGAAGCGGATCGGGATGGCTTTGAAGGGGAACAGCCTTCGCCCTAGAATCTGGAATTGCGACATAACGGATTCTTGGAAAGGACGAAGACCGCAATGGAGGGGTCTAGCGGAAAGTATGCAGGAGCAGCCGGCGATGCCGAGGCTCGAGGACGTGACGATGATGGTGTCCATCGGCGTGAACGGGGACTGCTACCGCAAGGTCGTCGGCTGCGCCGAGAGCTTCACGGAGTCGGCCGAGTGCTGGCGCGGCTTCCCGTCGTGGCTGAAGTCGCGAGAGCTGCGCGGCGCTCGCATGTTCACCGGCGACAAGGCCGCCGGCGTGGTCGGCTCGATCGCCGAGGTGTTCCCGAAGGCCAGATACCAGCGCCGCACGGTGCACTTCTACCGCAACGCGCTGGCCAAGGTCCCCAAATCGAAGCGCTCCCAGGTCGCGGCCATGCTCAAGGCGATCCACGCGATGGAGTCGCGCGAGGCGGCATCGGCCAAGGCGGGGTCGGTGGCCACCGAGCTCAAGTCGATGAAGCTCAAAGAGGCGCCAAGGTCGTGCGCGGCGGGTACGCTGAGACCCTCGCGTACTGCACGACGCCCCGCGAACATTGGCGGCGCATCCGCACGAACAACGCGATCGAGCGGCTCAACAGGGAGATAAGGCGCAGGACCCGTGTGGTCGGCGCGTTCCCCGACGGGGAATCCGCGCTCATGCTGGTGGCCACCCGCCTGAAGTGCGTCGCCGACAGCGAATGGGGATCGCGCCCCTACCTGGACGTGTCGCTTCTCAAGGAGCAGTCATGCTGACGGCTGGCTGAATTCGCGTAAAACCATTGACGGTACCGAGTAGCCTTGGGGAAGTTGGTGCAAGCAAGACAAATCAAGACGGCTTTGAAAGGAAGCGGCCCTCGCCATAGAAGGCTACATCAGCTTCTGGATGATTTCCGATACGGAATTTCTGCCTCCCCTCCAATCGCTGCCAGACTTTGGGAGAGTAGTGAAGTACCTGCTATCTCCGTAATATGACAGACTATAGTGTTTCCCATCTTCGTCAATCTCGAATCCAAGATCCTGAAGCTGGCGCTTCTTGGAAGGCAACATCTTACTGTAATCCGTCAGTGCATTTCGCAGATTCGATCTCCTCTGATCGCTTCTGCCCTGAACAGGATTAGCTTCCAAAACATCACTCAGAACATCAGCCCTTCGCGTCCCAGAGCTAAGGTTGTTAGCGCGCTTTTCTAGCTCTTCAAGAATCATTTCCTTAATTTCATCTGGAAAGAATTCTTCTTCCTCACCGTAAACAAGAAGCGGGGTCCCTTCAGCATTATTCAGCTTTCTTCTAAGCCCACGAACCTCCGCTTCTAATGATGCATTCTTCGCTGTCAGTTCATCAACCTTTTGATGGAGTTCTTTATTTTCCTGATCAAATGCATCTACGTACTCTTCCCTCTGATTCTCAGCCACTTGACGTGCGTGATCCGCCGCACTTTTGCGATCGTTCAAAAGAGAATATGTCACACCAGCCCATGTATACGATAAATCCGTCTTTTGCGCATTTGCATACTGCAGGACTATTCGAATGATTCTATTAGCGAATAGGCCACTATCGTTGCAATACTTTTTTGGCAAGAGTCTTTTGTGATCACCGTTCGGAAAATAAACACCGACTGCGCCCAAGTATTCGTTCTGGTCGCCGCATGCATTTCTTATGGCCAAATCAAGCTGGCAACTCTGTTCCAACAAAACATGAGCAACCCCCTTCAAGCTGTTGCAAAGCTTGCTTACATTCACCAGAGCATGATTCGCTGATGTCTTTGAGATATAGATAACCGGAAGGCTATACTGTCTCTCATGGTTAACAATTGAAGCAATCAAATCAACATTGTCACTTGTGATATCAATAGGATCTCTCAAAACAGGAAGACCGTTATCATCTTTTAGATATCCCTCTTTGATTAACATCGTCACAAAATAAGGCACAGAAAAACGATAGTCCTCGACCTGAGCCCCCTCAGTAAGACTTCGATCAAGCTGAATTGCCATTCTCATTTCATCGAAATTCATGATGAAATCAGTATCCCAGACAACACCCTCTGCATTCGTCATCTCATAACGAATTGCAACGGTATTATGGTTACGATACTCCTCAATACCAAGCCAAAGCGACCCATCACCATATCGGATGTTGCCCTGCCCACTCCATTTCAGATCTGGAATCACGCAATCTTGATGTGGGCTCGACTGATTCCACTCAATCACAAGACGTATGAAATCATCGCGAGTAAGAGACTCATCGATATCCAACAGCGTGGAATACATCAACATTGCTTCCTCCAAATACACATTGCTTCGCATTCAAACTCGGAGCAGCCATCTCTTTGAAAGACACTTACAAGTCTAATCGATTTGCACAACAATGGCTGTATTCATCACTCATGAAGCCGGCAATTAGGGGCTTGTTTGTCTACGCACGTGAGCTACTCAGTTCTGATTGCCGCCCGAGCGCCAGTTGTAGGTTTCCCAAAGATATTCGACTAATGTGATGCTACTCCCTACTGCGAGCTTGGCATGCCTGACGGGCAGGGCGAGAAAACCCGCCTCCCTGCCGTGACCGCACCCGTACTCGTTTCGGAACTCGGCAACTCCCGTCGCAAGGCCGCTGAGGCTTCCAAGTATTTGCCTGACAATACTAGCCTCCCTACTGTTTCCAGTAACTGTTTCGGTAGTAATAGAAAGAGCTTTCATCGTCTCTTTTACGAGTTTATTTAGGTCCCAATTCTTATCCGCGGATATCTGCATCTTTCCAAGTATCGTTTTACAGCAGCTCTCGATAAGCTCCTTTGACTTGCCAATGGCTTCCGTCGGGTCGCTTTCCCTCATTTCCATGAGCAAGGAGATGCGGTCGTTCATGAATTCGCTCGAGAATTCCTTTTGGAGATAGCGCAGCGATGGCTGTAGGTAACTCGCCCCGGCACGTTCCCGATCTGCAACCTCCTTACATTTGATATACAGGCCCCTCTTGCCTTTCTCATGCTTGTAGGAATTGAATTCATCCTCTGCGGCAGAATCGAACTCCGGCCTAAAGTGAAACTCGTAGTACTCAAAAAGATCCAGCAGTAGCCGTGTCGCATCTATAGGATCGGCTTCACCAAGATAGGCGAGCATTGATTGTCCTTTTGATAGACCATAATGCCCACAGAGAGGCATCCCGATGCTGTTCATCGTAAAAGCATTGAAGTCCGCAGTACTGAAGTCGAGGACATAACCACTACGGTTGAAAAGCTGTGCGAACGCTCCCATTTCTAACTTCGAAAACATCTTCCTCCTGTGCTGCATGCATTTTCTTGAAGGGTTAGCCTCCAGGGGAGACTCATAACGCCAGCTTGGTCGAATCTCCCCGTAAAACGGCTTCCCCTATAGTCTCATTGCTCATGATGCGATAAAACTCACGAGATCCTTTTGCGATCTTTAAATCACTGCAACCGAGCAACAAAGCTGTCCCAAGCCGGTTTCGTCGAACGCTTTTATGGTAGCGGAATTGATGCCTTCTGCTCGTATCCAATGCATAATGGATAGACACCGGCATCACCATCTCCTGCCACGATAAAGCATAGATAGTGGAGAAATCGAGGTAAAGCAGGTCAAGGACCAGCTCCCTATTCTCCCTGAGCATGCCAAGTCGGCCATCGTACACACCGCCGTTGACGGCCACGATTCGACATTCACGTACCCAGAACGCGAATACGCGGTCGCAGCTAAGCGGAAGTCGGTCTAGCTCCAACTAGAACCGCCAGCATGCATTCCGGACGTTCCAGCGCCGCCTTAAGCCACATGGAATCGCCCGATCCACGTCGCGGCCGGGCGACCTGTGGGGCGACGCGCTCGCGGAATCCTTCTTCAAGACGCTCAAGCGCGAGTTGGTGAACGGCAAGGGCTGCAAGACGAGGGAGGAGGCGAAGCGGGACGTGTTCGAATACATCGAGCCCTGCTGCAGCAGGTAGAGGATGCGCTCATCGATCGGCTATTACGCCCCGTGCGACCTAGAGCGAGATGTTGCCTGAAGAAGCTTATTTTTCCGTCCAAGAAACCTTGACCAGTCCAAATCGCCTAATCAGAAACGGTCCAGGATTTCCACCGCAGTCCCGATTCAATACACTACGAGACGACAATGTCAGCTAACGACTCAGGCGTGAAGGCTTTTACTCCGGGGATGGATGCAAAGCATGAAAGATATCCCGTCTTGTGCTCGCACTTTCCGTTCACGCGGTCTCTTGATGCAAGAAGAGTTACCGAGCGTTTGGCACGAGTAGCTGCCACGTAAAACAAGCACAATTCGTCGACGTACGATTGGGGAACATGGCTTCCCTCATGCAAGCACTTATGCCCGACCGTTCGGTTTTCTCTGAGCTGAAAGCAGCAGTCATTACATGTGGTATATGCAGGTACGACCCACTGCATCATCTCAGGGAGAAAAACGTAATCCCATTCGAGCCCCTTTGACGCATGCATGGTGGTGACCACAACTGCCGCATCAACATAATTAACGGCATGGCGAAGCGCTTTGTTTTCAAGAATGTTTCTAACATACTGGTATTTAGCGTCTGCGGGCGTGCCCGCATATTCCGCTCGGACCTGCGCTCGCATCCCCTCAATCAGCTGCATCTATGAATCACCATGGGCAAAACTTCCCCCTTGTAGCAGCTTTCTTGTTGCTTCAACAAAATCATTCAAAGTAGATAGACTGAGTTTATGGTCACCGCCTGAAAGTCGATCCAACTCGGCAATGCATTGATCGTTGAATTGGATGTATTCTTCGTCCTCGTCGCTAAATAGACCATCGAAGCAAGAGATGCCCTCCGCGCGAACTGAATTAACGATGCGGTCGGAATAATAACCCCTCGAGCGAACAAGCACTGCAATCTTTGCGTGATTTTGGGCGTTAATAACTCTGGAAGCTAGTTTGCAAGTCTGTTTAATCTCGAGTTCTACCGAACTAGATAGAAGCAAGGGGATTTTCGATTCATCGTCAATGGATGGAGATAACGGATTGCGTATGTTCTCCCGAATATTCTTATCCAGAAGCTGCATAGGGGATCCGGGAAGGAACCTGTGGTTAACCTTCAATTCCATCACCTTAAAATCAAAATCCTTGCAGGCGATTTCAATGAAATTCGGAACTGCGCCAATAAAGCCGTAAATCCGCTGCAAAGAGTCCCCGAACATACACACTATTGTCCGTTTTGTTGCAAGCTTATTGAATAATTTGTAACCAAGCAGATTGGTGTCCTGCGCTTCGTCAACGATGATGTATGGGTACAGGGATCGGTAAAGACCGCAAGTATTTTTGTCGTCTTGGAGCACCTTGATTGCCGGGAGAAGAATTGCGTTGTAGGTAATACAGCCATTCTGAATCAATGTCTTTAAAACCAGATCGCAATATGGCTCAAATAGAGAATCGATTAACCTTTCATCCGCTCGCTTTACTGCAGCGGAAAGAGAAGTCAAAACTTTGTTGTGCTTTTCCGAGAAAGGAACTTTCAGATTATGCAGAAATGCCAAAACATGGCTTTCGTTCATAGGCGTAAGAGCGTTAACGTCAATGCCATGCGAAAGCGATGCGTGACCATGCTTCATAATTATCTGCCTTGCAAGAGCGTGATAATTCATCACATCAACCCGACCGACCAACTCCTTCCTCATGCCTTTTTGTTGGGCAATGGCTTTGTGAATGTCATTCTTCATCTTTCTTGCGGCATTGACGCTGAACGTTAGCGCAAGCGCGCGTTTGGGATACGGAATCACGCGCTCCATGTCGAAGAAGGGCTGCTCTCCCGACAACTCCGCGATGGAAGAGTTCTTCGGGCGGCTCAAGGTCGAGTTCTTCTGTGGTCGCGACTGGTCGGGATGGTCGATCCATGGCTTCATGGATGCCCTCGATGAATACATCCGTTGGTATAACGAGGAGATGATCAAGCTGCCATTGGGAGGAATGAGTCCTATGCAATACAGAAGATCATTGGGGCTCGCAGCATAGGCTTTGGGACGGAAAAATGTCAGCATCCCCCTTTGTTCATTGCCTGCTTGACATAAACAGTTTTGCTGCTGTCCGATCGCCATACCGCCACTCCCCCTGATGGTTTTTACGTGGGTAGCAGCATAGCTGCTGGCCATAGAATCGAGCAGCTAGTGCCGTAAAGCCCTATTCGCTCCACGAAACCTCAGCCGGTGAAACTGCGATGGTCGGGCCGCGCTCGACAATTTCACGCCATTTCAACAAAGTTTGCAACCTGAGCACCATACGGGCCGTAATATTATTTGCATCCCTATCTTCCATTATCAGAGACGGACCAAGTCCGTCAGCTGGATCGGCTGCTTCGAAGCGCCCATGCGCTAAGCAGTTCCTAATACGGCGGAATAGCCTGAGCCATGAATTGCTGCCCGACGTAGCCCTCATGGCGACCCGTTCCGTAGCGACATCTAAAAGGAGTCCATCAGTGAAATCAGCAAGTTGAAACATACGCGGCAAATCGACCGCAAGTTTGTCCCCGCAAGGAATACTAACGGGGCTTCGAGGCACGATCATTTGACCCTTGCATTCTGTGAACGCCGCCTCAAGCTCGGAGCCCAGCCCGGTATCCCTTATAGAACCGCTCCAGCCGTACCGTTCAAACGGTCTTCCCTGGCAGCTAGTTTTTTCGCACGGCGAGTGGAGAACGTAGAACTCGTAAAGGGCCCACAATTCGGCATCATCAAGCAACTTGCAGTCCGGGCATTCGCTCAGTATCGAGGGATGCTTTGTCGTGCTGTACTTCCATGGGTTGTAACGTCCGGAATCTTTCTTATGGTTGGCCACTGCGCACCGCTCATTCCGAACCATGGCTCCGCTCGTTTGCTTCGACCGTCAGGCCCTGGAATAGTTTGTCCCGCTCTGACAGTTCGAGGATGCACATTGCGTCCTGTGATTCCTGGGATATCCGCGATGAATCAAGCTTCTCCTTAAGCACGGCGATAATAAACTGGCAATTTATGCTATTTGCTTGGTCGATAATTTTCCTCAGGTCTTCACCCTCAACATTCTCAACGACGTCTTGAACCACGAAGCGAGGCACCTCTATCTTGTTAGCAATTGCGAACTGCTGGTACGAAAGGTCATAAACTGCCAAAAGAGACTTACGCGTGCCGGTACTTGATCCGTTGAGGTCGGTTATAGCCACCGGAAACTTGCTCGTGTCAGTCGAGTAGGTCAGTATGGGCCTCTCGCCGTTAACAGCATTTGCCATCGGCGTAAAATAACTATTGAAGGAATTCATCATAGCTTGATGACTCGAGATCGAGGATTCCCGTTCCTCTCCACCCTCGGAGAGGCTTGCGATTTGACTTTTCAGTGCCTTTATACGATTATCATAGTTTTGCAGCGTGCTAAGGACCTCAGCATTTCTGCCCATCTCCTGGCGCAGGCGCATGCACTCTTCGAGAAGGGCTTCGTACTCGCCCATCGCCTTGCCATCAAGGAGCGAGAGGTAGCGCAAGTTCTCAGCCGAGAAGGCTGCGATCTTAGCCTGGATGCCCGCTCTTTCGGATTCGAGCTCAGCCCCGACCTCCCGGAAGTACGCTATCTCGTTCTCGCAGAGCGCTCGGTTGAACGCAACCATGTCCTCAAACGTCTTGTTCACCGAGGGAATGAGGGAGCAGACCTCGTCGTAGAAGCTGCGCGAAAGCGACAGGTCTGCTTGTTTCGCCGCCCCCTTCCTGAAGCGCTCTATTGACTTATTGTTGCGCTCAATCCTAAATTCGACCTCGGCCAAATCAGAGCGCAGTTCGGCATAACGACTCCTCGCCTCCTCGATTGTCTCCCTGTTGGCCTTAAACTCATCGGCATCGAGCACGTCGCCTAGCCGAGACTCCAGGCGTTGGCACTCGCGCTCCAGCGCCACACCCACTTGGGCAAGCTGTTCCTCGTCCTCAATACCAGAAAGGCGCTTGTACTGCTTGACGGATTCCCTAAGCTTGCTCAGCTCCCTGTTAAGCTCAGCTAACCTTGCGTCGAGTTCCGAATCCGAAATGTCAAATAGATAGTTGTAGACCGCCCTGTAATCAGCGATAGATGCTCTGGGCAGCGCTCTAAGGAAGGAATCGTCGTCCCCACTCATGGATACTCTCACGAAATATTTGATGAGCTGGCGGAACGTGGGCTTGCTAGAGCCAACCGCAAACAAGGCCTCGCCCAACAGTTCCCTGTACTTGGCTGCATTGACCTTCTCGCCGTCAAAGAAATATCGACCTCTTGGAAACAGCTCCACTTTGAGCTCAACGCTGTGGTTAAAGGGCCTCTCGAACGAGCTCACGAGAGTCATCTCTCCCACGACCCGTTTGTCAACAATAATGTCGCGCAACTCCTCGCTGACGCTATTCGTCTCGTCGTCCTTGTAGAGGCGATCCCTTCCATTTGCACCGAGCAGCACGTCTACGAGCTTGAGGAACGTCGTCTTCCCGACCTTATTATGCCTGTCTGACTCAAAAGTATCGGCAATGAGATTGGCCCCCTATGGAACACAACCTCACGCATGACACGACCGGTCATCGAGTTCCGAAGCCTAACCGACTTTATGAACATGGAGCTTCCCTTCCCCAGTAACATCCACTCCAGCAACAAGGAACAAAAAATCGATAGCCATCAAGAAGAAATCGTAAGGAACTTCCCCGCATCGAGCGGAGTCGCAAACCCACCTGTAAAGGTCGATTATCCCGGTTTCTCCTTCGGCGGAAATCCGTGAATGTGCCAAAGCGGCGATATAGTAGACCGTCTTCACCGGGTCGTTGTTCCTGTCGAGAAGCAGCATGAATAGTTAAACACTCTCCTACGTGGGCTTTTTCAGAACGATGCATCTGGAAACCCCGCACGCCACGAGCGCGATGCAGAAACTTTCTACATCCTCGCGCGTATGAACATGCGGATTATAATCCACGTCCTCAAGAATTGTCTGGACAAGACGGTCTTTGATTGCATCGAGCTGCTTGTCCCCATCGCCAACTACGAGCTCGCCGTCGGCATTATAATCAGCGGCGATAAAGAAGAGATCGCCGAGTTTCTTGATTATCTTCTCGCTGTCGGGGAACTCGCCCATGGCTTCGCGAACCTTGGAATAGTCGTCCGAATGGTTGCGGATAATCCTTATATATTTGTTTGCGTTGTTGAAACGCAATTTATCATTCATGCCGATGGGGACATCGAGCGGAAGCTCTGAATCAGCACTGAGCGAACCGCTATAGACGAGGGCGAGCAAATCATGCACCACGCTATGGGTAAGCCCTTCTTTGCCGCCAATTTGCATCATAATCTTCTGGGTGTTGTTATCACCCACAATCTGGCCAGTTCCAAACCCCAGCGAAGAAAGTTCTGTCGAACATGAGCTAGCGATTGGCATGCACGTTCACCTTGTTGCCCGAGCCCATAACTTGGCTGCTGCCGTTACCAGAGACACGCATGGCATTTCTCTGAAAAGAATCTCGCATTTTCTCGATATCTGACTTAATAGAAAGGGATATGACAGCAGCGACAATCGACGCGCATGAGGCAATTATCCCAAGGATTAGGTTTAGCGTTTCCATTCTTTGATGCTCCTTCTATCCAGATGGGCAAAAACCTTAGCCGGCATCCATAACTGGAGCTTCGACGAGGACAACAACGAACACAGGTCCTCTGGCATTCGGCAGGAGATAGGCCACACTTCTCACTTCGCACGTTAATCTCTTTTAGCATATTTCACAACTATCACCAAGGCGCCGGACGGCGTAAGGTTAGCGAAACTCAGATTCATCTATTTTGAATCACCATACTTTGACCTGTATCTAGATTTCGGAGATCGGAGGATGCGGACGTTTCTTTGGACCGGCTATGTGGCCAGCCCTAGACTTCTGCGGTACTGCATCGGGCTCAGCCATCCCAGCTTCTCTTTCGGCCGCTCCTCGTTGTAGTATCTCAGATAGGCGTCGAGCATGCGGCAGAACTCGGGCATCGTCACGCCCGACCAGTCCCGATGGTGGAAGAACTCGTTCTTGAGCCTGCCGAAGAATCCCTCCATCGCCGAGCTGTCCGGGCTGCACCCCTTCTTCGACATCGACCTGATCAGGTGGCTCTTCTCGCATATGGCTATCCATCCGGGCCAGCGGCAACGGCGCCCGCGATCGGAACGGGTCACGGGGCGCTGGCCCTCGCGGAGCGTTCCGCATGCGGCCTCGAGGCTGCTGTTGGCGAGCTCCGCGTTCGGGCTCGTGCCGATCGACCAGGCGGGCAGGCCGCCGTCGAAGCAATCGAGGATCAGGGGCAGGTGCACCTTGCCGCCCGGTAGCCCGAACTCCGTGATGTCCGCGGGCCGCAGCTCGTTGGGCGCCGCGGCCCGGAAGGAGCGGTTGACCAGGTTCTCGGGCGCATCGGATATCTCGCCCTTGTACGAGCCGCACCTCGCCCTCCTCTTAGCGTACGCGACCGCCAGCCCCTCCTCGCGCATGATGCGGCGCACCACCTTCTCGGACACCGTGACCGGGCCGTCTCCAGACCGCAGCACGTGCGTGACGTAGCGATAGCCGCGCAAGGCGCTCGCGCCCTCGAACGCCTCGCGCACGCGCGCCCGCAGCCCGGCGTGCTTGTCTGGCCTGCAGAGCGCCGCTCGCTGGTACTCATAGGAGCTCTTCGATATCCTCAAGGAACCGGCGAGCTCTCTCAAGCTTCTCCCCGTCGTCGCCCGTAGCTCGTTTATGACCAGGGCCTTCTCCCTGTTCGTCATCGGGCTGGGGCTTTCGGCTTTTAAAACTTTCGCCGCCGCCCTCAGGATGTCGTTCTCGAGCTCGAGCTGGCGCACGCGCTCCTCGAGGCTCCCCTCGAAGCCGTCGTGCGCCCTGTCGTCGGAATCTCTCATGGGTTCTATGGGGCTCCTGTCCGCCGCCGCGGGACTCGGGGATTCTGCAGCTCTGGCCCAATTGTAGACCACCGCGGCGCTCGACACTCCGAGCATCTCCGCCACGCCATGCCCAACCTCACGAACGCCACAGCCTGCGCCTTCAGGGCGGGATCGTAATGGCTCCAAGGCCTGCCAGCCCTTCTCTCGCGCGACGCGTCGCGCCGGTTCAGCCAGCGGTACAGCGTTTGGCGCGTAGGATAACTCAGCTTGCGCATCGCGCGCGTCATCGACCCGCCGCACTCCTCGACCATGTCAACGGCCCTGCGCTTCTGCTCGTCCGTGTAGCTTGGCATTCGTGAACTCCTGACCGGACCGATTTGGTCCAACTATTTGTCCGCAACCCCCTACCAACCGCCTGCGAGCCCTCAGCCGCACCGTCATCATTGTCACACATCGCCCAGCAGCACTAGAAATATGCGACCGAGTAATTACAATTGAAGGTTAGCTAGGGTTTTGCAACCGCAATGAGCTCCACCGTTCTGCCCGCCGAGTGCACGATAACAGTTGCAATCCCCATGGAATCGCCCGATCCATGTCAAATCAGAGCAAACCACAGGATAACGAGCTGAGTCCTCTTTAAGACGCTCATGCACGATCCGGTGAACAGCAAGGGTGCAGTACGGGATTGCAAGATAAGGGAAGAGACGAAGCTAAACGTGTTCAAGCACTTCGAGATCCACTGCAACAGGCAGAGAATGCGCCCCTTAGCATGCTCATCTTTACGTCCGCCGGACCTAGCGCGCAACCATGCAAGCAAGGTCAATAGCATATGCCAAAAGCGAATCAACGAGCTCACATATCGCCATCGCCGTCACCTAAATTGCAACCGACATCATCACTCTAAGGCGCTCGCAGCCCACGCAATACTCCTTAGCCGTAAAAAGCGCAGAAGAAGTCCTGATGCTGCTGATCCGTTAGATGCCAAATACCTTTCTCAAGAAAGGCACTCTTTTCGATAACACAATAACCAGAGCGGAAAGCAGAGCCGAACCGCCACAGGTCCAAATCTACCCACTCGTCGAAGGTAATCGAGTCGCGATTGCGACGGGTTTGCCAGTAGCATGTCATGCCGGGCTTCACCAGCAGCCTTTGGCGCTGGTAGTCGTTGTAGGTTGCAACCTCGTTCGGCAGCGCGGGGCGCGGGCCCACGACACTCATCCCTTTTGTCAAGACGAAAACGCAAGGTCGTGCAGGTGATTTTGCGCAGGTAGCGGGGGTCGATGGCGATTTCGACGGGTCGTTTAGGGCCACTAGGAGCGCATAAGGCAATCGAAATGCTGAGGTATTCCAAACGCTCGAAGCGCGCCGATTTCCACCCTTGATGCCCGCCGAAACCGTCTCATTGGGACCCGTTTCCCAATGAGACGGTTCTTCACAAACGGCATCAAGGCGCATGAAAACGCGGGGACAGTCGCCAAAGCGCGCTTCTGCGGATACGCCCATAATGCTCAATTCAGGCCCTTAGAAGGCTTCTTATGGTATTTGCAGTCCTCGGCAGGCAAAGTGCGCGGCGAGATGGCGGAGAGATGCGAATTCCGCCAACCTGCGCCGCGCGCACGCTGCGCCACGCAAGAGATTGCGATATATTGTTGTCTTCAGAAGAAGGAGGTGAACGCCATGAGGGACACGCCGAATCCCGCGGTTATCGAGTGGGCCATCAAACGCTGCGGCAAGACGCCCGAGGACATGACGGGCATCTCCAAGAAGGCGCCCCTGTGGGTCACCGGCGACGCAGAGCCGACGGCCAAGCAGATGCAGAAGCTGGCGAAGGCCACGCACGTCCTGCTGCCGTACTTCTACGAAGACGAGCTACCCGACCTGGGCCTCCAGATCCCCGACTTCCGCACCGTGACCTCCGAAGCGCCGAAGGACCCCAGCCCGGAGCTCTACGACACGATCAACCTGATGCAATCCCGGCAGGACTGGCTCTCCGAGTATCTGGAGGACGACGGTGCCGACAGGCTCTCCTTCGTCGGCAGCTGCAAGGGCATGACCTCCGTCGCCGAGTGCGTGGCCGCCATGCGCTCCCTCATCAATCTCGAGGTCGGCTGGGCGAAGAGCCTGGCCAGCGACGCCGCCGTTCGCGCGCTACGCGACGCCATCGAGGCGACCGGCGTCTACGTCTGCGCCGGAAGCTACGTCGGCAACAGCAGCAAAAGAACGCTCGACGTGAAGGAGTTCAGAGGCTTCGTCCTGACCGACGCCTACGCGCCGGTCATCTTCATCAACACCAGGGACGCGCGCTCCGCCCAGCTGTTCACGCTGGCCCACGAGTTCGCCCACCTGCTCTTCAACGAGAGCGGCCTGGACGACGCCGAGCTCGACGAGAGCAATGAGACCATCTGCGACGAGATCGCGGCCGAATTCCTCGTCCCCTCCTCCCTGGCCTTCCGCCTCTTCGACCGGTTCGACAACGACGGGGCCATCAAGGAGATGATGCGCTTCACCAAGGTGAGCGAGATCGTGTGCCTGCGCAGGGCGAAGGACCTGAAGCTCATCAGCAAGGCGGAGTTCTTCAGGAGGCTGGACGATTACAGGGCCCGCCTGTCCTCCCTGTCTCCCAATAAGGGAGAGCGCGCAAAAACCTCCGGGCCCTCCTTCTACACCCTGCAGAAGAACCATCTCGGCAAGCTCTTCCCCGAGACCGTGTACCTGGCCCTCAAGTCCGAGAGGCTGCTCTACTCCGACGCCTACCGGCTCACCGGCATGAGCGCCGGCAGCTTCTCCGACTACTACAAGCGAGAGGGGATGTTCGTATAGTGGCGCCTTACCCGCCTTACCTGATCGATTCCAACGCGTTCATCGAGTCGAAGAACCGCTACTACGCGTTCGACATCTGCCCCGGCTTCTGGGACTTCATGGTCGACGACTTCAACGCAGAGCGGTCTCTCAGCATTCGCCATGTCTACGACGAGCTCGTCGTCGGCGGCGATGACCTGTCCGATTGGGTAAAGGGCAACCTCGAACGGTCATCCTTCAAAGACAGCCTCGGCGATGCCGAGGTGGTGAAGGCGTACATGAAGGTTGCGGAATACGTCCGAGGCGACTACAAGCCGAACGTCGCCTCGGACTTCCTCGCCGAGACGGTTGCAGACCCCTGGCTCGTCGCATACGCGATGGCGCACGGTGGCTGCGTCGTCACGCAGGAGGCTCCGAAGCCCAGCAAGAAGAAGGCGTCGTTGGTGGACGTCTGCGACCACTTCGACGTCCACCACGTCAACGTCATTGAGTTTCTCCGCTCAGAGCAAGCCCGCTTCGTCTACTCGAAAAACAAAGCCCAAAGCTAGAGACTCAGAAAAGCGAGGCTGGGCCCATCGCGGCAAGGCCGACCGGACGCCCATGACACCTCCTAAGCGTATGTTTGGGCTTTCCAGGCAAAACCCGTCGACCGTCGATGCCGGTGATTCATAACGTCAAGCAAGCAGAAAAGGCACACGGGCCTTGTATGGCGGAATCGCAAAGCGGTTCCGCCTATTTTTCGCCCAACAGCGGCGTGTTCCCCAGGAACGCAGGCAGCATGCAAAGCACGCCGGGCAGCAGGCCAAACCCCGAGGCGCAAACGGAGCCCGTCTCCAGCAGCCCCGATCATCCGACTCGTCTATATGCGGATTGAGACGTTCGATAACTATTGGTCCAGATGAAGAAATGGCGAGGTGCAAGCCTCGACGATCCGACAACTGCAAGGCACGCGTCCTTTTCGGCAGCACAGTTGACGCACGCCAAGAAGCGAATCGGCAAGGACGCCTTTGAAGCAGCATGCCTGGCCAGGAGCCCATGCCGCGTAAATAACACGCTCGGCAGCGGGGTCGAGGACCTGCCCGCTGGCCGTCGTCCGCCTTCGCTGCGTCCTGCCAGTCGAGCAACCATCCCGAGCACACGCCCGCCGGTCCCATGGCAAGGGGAGCGTTCCTCGCCTCCTCCCCTTGCAACCCCTCCGGCCGGCAGCCGCTCATCCGCCGCGGGGGCTGTTGCGCAGACCTCGTCGCTGCGGGGCGCACGCGCGACATCTCCACAGGTTCCCGAACGGCCTGCGGCCAGATCCGGAAATCGGTGGAGGTGCCGGCCCTGCCGGGCCTTCGCGAATCCGCCCCTCCCTCCTCGTGCCCGCGCACGGCGGCATCCAAGCCGAGCAAGGGGGCCTTGCATCGGCGGCAGGCCGATCGGCATCGAGGGGAACCTCCGCTCGACGGCCCTCGCCGCCTGTCGGGACCCGATGTCCAAAAAGCGCCGGGCGGCGCCACTGAGTGGAGGCTCCGGCGAACCGGAGATGCGCAAGCCCCGGCAGCGAAGGCGGCAACAGGAAGGAAGAGGAGATGCGCGCATGCAAAAAGGTGTCCGCGAGAATCGACACCAACCTCAAGGACGAGTTCTCGAGAACGCTCGAGGGCATAGGCCTGGACTACACGTCGGCGGTGAAGAGCTTCGCCTACCAGCTCGTTCGGAAGCGGGCCATTCCCTTTGAGGTCAGGTCGGTCGACTTCGAGATGTCGGGCAAGACCGCCGTGACGTCGGTAAGGCTGCCGGAGGAGGTCGCCGAGGAGGCCATGGCCGTTCTGGCAGGCATGGGGATATCGTTCTCCGTCGCCGTCAGGATCCTCGCCCTCGAGACCGTCGCGAGCGGCATGATCCCCTTCAGGGCCGGGGAGTGACGTGCATGCCCGTCTGGATCTTGATGCCCAACGCGTAGGACACTAGCCGACGCTCGTAGGCCAAAGGCCTACGAGCGTCATCCCTTTTGTCAAGACGAAAATGCAAGGTCGTGCAGGGATTTTGCGCAGGTGACGGGCATCATCGATGATTCCGGCAGGGCAATTCAGGCTTGATGGGACGCACAAGAGAGCCGAAACGATGCGATGTTTCAAGCATGCAGAGCATGCCGCTCCCCCTATAACTGATGTCAAAATCGTCTCATTGGGACCCGTTTCCCAATGAGACGATTCTTCACAAATACGCTTAGGGCAAAAGAAATCGATGAGATCTAGCCGAGAGACAAGGCGCCTTACCGCCCCATCAGAACGCGACCGTCAAAGTCGCCACAGGCTTGTATAATCTTCCGAACACCGGAGCGAAAGGATGGGGAATGACGGAAAGCGGCAATATCGAGCAGCGCAAGGCCATGCTCACAGTTGACAAGCAGATTGCCCACCTCAAAGCGAAGGGCGTCACGTTCGACCTCTGCTCCGAGGACGAGGCCGCCGCCTACCTCTCCAACCGCACCTACTACTTCAAGCTGGCAGCCTACCGCGTCCTGTTCGACAAGCGCGTCGGCGGCGAGCGCGACGGGCAGTACGTCAACCTCGATTTCGGCCACCTGCGGGCGCTCGCATCGCTTGACCGCGACCTGCGTTACGCGTTGCTGCCGCTGACGCTCGACGTCGAGCACGCCGCGCGCACGAAGCTTGTCCGCATCGCTACCGAGCATGAAGACGAGGACGGCTACTCTATCGCGGCGGACTACATGGCGAGCCTCAACCACAACGAGCGCCGCCGGCGCGAGGGCGACATCAAGTCGCTCGAGAACGACGCGTACTGCGGGGCACTCGTCAGACGATACGGCAGCAGGCCCGACGCCATGCCGACTTGGGTGCTCATGGAACTGTTCTCGTTCGGCAGCTTCGCGAGCCTGTACCTCTTCTGCGCGAACCGATGGGCCGACCCGGCCATGGAAGACGAGCACTACATGCTGCGCCAGGCACAGTTCGTCCGCAACGCGTGCGCGCACTCGTCGAACCTGATAAACGGTTTCGAAATCAAAGGCGGCGCAGTCGAGTCCAACGCCGACGTTGAGAGGGCGCTTGCAAGGACCGGCCTCTCGCACAGGGTCAGAACAGCGAAGATGAGGAACCCGAGGCTCAAGCAGATAGCAACTCTGATGTACCTGCATTCCCGAATCGTGCCCGAGGGCTCCGGGAAGCGGCGCGCAGTCGGGGACATGGCGACGCTCAAAGCCAGGATGGGCGAGACGTCCGAGCTTCTCAACGCCAACGACACCGTCCGCTCGTCCCTGGATTTTCTGGCGAAGCTGATTGACAGCTGGTTCTAATGAGGCATAATGGTCTCAGACAGAAAAACCCACGGGTTTTGTAAGGCGGGGTCGCGAAAGCGGTTCCGCCTAGTTTTTTATATAGGGTGTGTGACACGGCAGGTGCATCGTTCAGCTACCGCCAGGACGTCAGCTCCACCGTGATACGCTTCGAGCGCCCCGGGGCACAGGCGACGGTCGCGGAAGACGGTGCGGATGCCGAGCCCAAGACACCCGCGGTCGCCGACGCCGACGCCGCCTGGGGCGCCTCGCTCGGCAAGCTAGGGAAGAGCAAGCGCAAGGCCATGGAACTCGCTGCGGCCAACGGGACCGTCTCGACGGGCGCGCTCGTCGAGAGCGCCCAAATCACCAGGCGTGCCGCCTCGGCCGCTTTGAAAAGGCTGTCAGAACGGGGGCTGCTCGAGTGGGTCGGCAAGAACGCGCACGACCCCGGCCAGTTCTACCGCCTTCCGAACGACGATCGTTTCATCTCGTAGCTACTGTGAAGTTCTTCCCGGCTACTGCGAAGTTCTTCCCAGTAGCCGCCTCGCACCGAGGCTGTTTTGCCGGAGCCGCAGCAGGGTCAAGCCGCCCCGCGCCTCCACCGTATACCAACCTCCCATTTGGCAAGCTGCAACGAAGATGGGGATGCCCAGCATAGATGCGCCCAATGGCGCTGCGTCCTACGCGAGAAAGGCCCGCATTGAGAGAATTCAATCACGAGAGAATCATCTGCTATGACCGCAACGATCTTGCTGCTGGCGCTTTCAGGGAGAGATGCCTCCAAATCATAGAAACAGGGAGCAGTCTTCGAATCAAGACGATCAACGACGCGATAGAGGTCCATCAGCTCAAGCTTACCCTCGAAACAATTCCCGAACTGTTCGAAGGAACCGATGTCGCCAACGCCATCGAGGTCGCTTCGAATCTATTCTCGAGCGCTTGCCGCTACGTAAGAGAGAGGCTCTCTTCCTCGAGCATCGTCGAGGCCTACGAGGACATGGAGGTGCAATACGCCGATCAATTCTGGGACCTGTTGTGCTCATGCGGTGCGGAGAAGCTAATCTGCGGCGAGAAGCTCAGCGTCCTCCTTTCGCGGCATGTTGAATGCCTGCCCGGCATCTTGGCGAACAAGAAAATCGTTGGGATGTTCGATGCCGAAATCAGAGAATCCCTGATCGACAACCCGTATTTCTCGGCTGAGCTCCTGATTCGCGAATACGCGACGAAATCCGGTGATCCCGATGGCATCTTCCTCCCAAAGAGCCTTTCCCAAGACGACTTCGACTCCATAATGGCCGATTACCTCGGCGACCAACGAGCCAACCCCAATTACGAGGAAGCCCTCTTCAATTGGCCCTCCGGCTCGAGCAAATGCGAGTTCTCCCCATCGCCTCACGTCAAAGTGCAAGCAAAGCGGGCATGCGATGCCGCCATGGAGACGATGTTCGGGCAAGGGGCCGGGCTCGAATACGGAGCCGGGGTCCGAATCGACCCCGAGCAAGTAGCGTGCAAGGGCATAGAGCGCGATGGCTTCACATTGATTTACAGCTTTAGCGAGAGATGGCTCGAAAAGTTCACCGACCACGCAACCGTCATGAACAACTGCAGGTATCTGCTGGACATCGTAGACAACGACGGGTTCATGTCCATGCCCGCGCACGCGCACGAGGAAAGCGGGCTGCTTGCCACGCTGGGGTCGCGCGTGCTGGGCGAATACAGGACTAACATGGCTTCGAACATGAGGGAGTCGCTCTCTTATACCGAAGTCGTCGCATACTCGCACTTCCTCGAAAGCCGCGGGGCGAAGCTCGAGCGGGCAATCGAATGGGCGTACAACGTCTATTTTGCCGAAGAGTACTCCATCGACGGGTTCACGCTGGCCTTACCGGCCGACGGAGCATCGTGGCTCGACAAATGCAAGTCGATAGGGCCCGAAATCGAGCGCGCCGCCAAATCCTATTCGATCTATTCGACGGCAGGGCGAATCGACGGGGACTACTTCCCCTACGTAACCTTCAAGTCGTTTGGCGACCTCAAGGCGCTCTCTGAGCGTAAATACGCGATCGCCGGCTCCGATTTCGATCAATACGCAACGTCCCTGTTCTCCGACCAGTGCATGCTGACATACAGGCGCGGGCACGATGACAAGGCGCGGTGCTTCTACGAGCTGATGCGGAAGACCGAGGTCTTCGTTGGCGACTACAACCCGATATACACCGACCTAATTCACCGTCTAATCGACAGCAAACTCGCCTGCATGGACGACGAGACCGAAGCCCTCTCCCCTACGCCCCGCGCAGACTGTCTAAAAGCAGCCTGGGACAACGGGGCCGTATCCCTCCAAGGACGCGGAAGCGATGGCCTGGCCATCGTCGAAAGCCTCGTTTCGGATGGGATGCTCTCGTATAGCGAGAAACTCTTCACCCCGGACGAGAGCGCCTATCTCGACTACATGTTCAACGACGCCACGTTTTCCAACTCCCAGGGCCTCCGAAACAGATACGACCACGCGCATTCCCCAATCGTCGACCCGAACTCAGAAGAATTCCGAGCCGACTACTATCGAATGCTGACCTTGCTTATCGCCGTCACGCTCAAGATCAACGACGAGCTGTCGGCGACCACGGGTCGCGGGCACCTCGAAAACTTTGTGGACTGGCCTTATTACGACGAAAGCGTTCTCAATCTTGTCGAAGAGTTGGCCGCGGGAGAAAAGTAGATGCGTTGTCGCGTCGCCTCGAAACGGCGGCGGCAACCATCTCTCTGGCGGCGTCCGAAGGATGCACGTTCGGCAAGAACCTTTTCCCACATTTCGACGACATATACGACATCGCAGCCGACGGGTACGGGATAATCACCGCCAGGCAGGCACGAGGCAAGGGCCAGGTCACCGCCAGTGAATATGAAAGATTGGAAAGGGAGCCGGCATGACGCAGCCTAAAACGCCAAACAGCAGAAGGAACCTGGACCTCGCCATAGGCAGGCTCTGCGCGAAGACTGACGGCGAGCCCGGCCAGCGCAAACGGTGACGTTTGCCCCTAATGGGCTGGAGGCATAAGGCACCGCCCGCCAACCGGCAGCCACGCGAGAAACGAGGGCAATTCATGGGGTCAAAATACGAGGAGATGGCCCAGCAGATGAGAGCCGACGGCGTCAGCGAGGCGATGATCGCCAGGTTCGTCGCCGAGGAGATGGAGGAAGACGAGTTCCGCCGCGGAAAGGGCGTCACGGAGTTCGAGGCGCTGCGGGAGTGGAGGAAGATTCCCGAGCATATCCGCAAGCTTCTGCTCGCCAACGCGTTCTGCCATAACTGCGGCACGACGGAGTTCGCGCCCGGCTACACGCTGCGCATGCGCCACAGCTGCGTGCTCATCGAGGGCCGCTGCGCGAAATGCGGAGCCGAGGTAGCAAGGCTTTGCGATTAGCCGTCCACGGAATCCTGCCGGGGATAGGCGGCTGCCGGATGAGCGGCGCTCCCGGGAACCGAGACGCCCCCAACCGTTGGGCCAATCCCCCTAACGAGAAAGTCCGTCATTATCGCAACTTGCCAATCCCTCCTACCTGAACAGCTCGTCGTGACCGCCAGTGCGCTCGAAGAAGGCGACCTCGTCGTTGGCCGACCATATCACCAGCCAATCGCCGGAGTTCGCCACGTGGCACTCGTTCCTCCCGGCCCAGCTACCGCTCAGGTGGTGCATGTTGTGGCGACGCTTGAGAATCTCCGTCGACTCGGGAGTGTTCTCCAGCACCAGGTCGATGAGCTTCTGCAGCTCAGCTAAATCCCAATTACGCCGCTTCGCCTTCTTTTTGAGGTCGCGAGAGAATGCAGCGGAGAAATCTGCCGTGAGCCTGCCCATTAGGCCATCGCTGCCGCGATGAGGTCGGCCGCGTTGTCAAAGCGGCCTTTCTCGCCAGAGGACAGGAAGGCGTCGCCCTCGCGGATAGCCTCGAGGCTCTCGATGCTGGGCTCGTCGGGGGCGAAGGTCAGGGGGATGCGGCGCGTGTTCACCATCTGCTTGTAAAACGCGCGCGTAACCGATGAGAGATCGAGGCCGTAGTAATCGGCCACCTCGGAAGCGCCGCGCTTCAGGTCGTCGTCAATGCGTATGGTCAAAGTAGAGCTAGACATGATACTCCTATCGATGTATGTGCAGATATATTATACTGCACATACGTTAGACCCTCAAGTAAGACTGTCCAGAAATGCGAGTTAAATTTTGCGGGGAAGTCGGCCAGGGGCCTTACCGCGGCGATGCGGCCCGCACCGCGTCCGCGGGGCGCCGTCTGCCGTCATCACGGCCAGCGCGGCCTCATAGCGCGACGCGCGCTTGTCGACCGTCTTGCGGTTGAGCCCCAGCTTGGCCGCAATGCCGCGGTTCGACTTCCCCGACAGGTGCATCTGGACGATTCTCATCTTGTCAGTCAAATTGACCATCTCCGATCACCTCCGGCGAACAGCATACGCCGGAGCGGGGTGGCCCATTTTTAAAGCGAAGAGCAGCCCGTTATTAAATTAACGTATGCGGATGCCGTGCAACCATCCCTTTTGTCGAAACGGAAACAAGATTGGACGTGAAGTGGAGGGCGACAACAGGCGGCGCCGCAACGTCGAGGCCCCAAGGTTGCCAAGGTATAATTCGAAACATCGAACGCAAATAGGAAGGCGGCCCGAATGAACCTAGGCAGCGAGAGCGAGACCGTCGAGTTCAAAAAGTCGACAGGCGAGCACAAGGAGGCCCCGCAGGCCATGAGCGCCATGCTCAACAAGCATGGCGCAGGAGAGCTGTACTTCGGCGTCAAAGACGACGGCGAGGTCATCGAGCAGGACGCCACCGGCCTGCTCGCCGAAAACGCCGAGATCGGGAAAAGACCGCATCTGAGACGCTGAAGCGTCTTTGCAAAAAGGGACTACTGGAATGGGTAGGTAAAACCCTCACGATCCCAACCAGTTCTACAGGCTCCCGGAAAACGCATGATCAGCTACGTACCTGCTCCGTAAAACTGCGGAGTAGGTACGCATTTGGCCGCTAAAGTACATTCAACGCCGATATGCACGCAGCGCATAAATCGTGGTGACATTCCGCGCAAACCAAAACGACACCCTCGCATAAGCGATATGCGCGCCCGCATCAATGGCCGACGGGCGCCCCTGCGCCTACCGAGATGGCGGAACCGATTGCGGACGGCGTCGTTTTCCCTCGTCGGCGCGCCAATGCCCGTCAAGGCCCAAAGCCTTGCTCTTTTCCTTGCGGGCGGAAGCGCGGACATGACCGGATGGTCGTGTCCGCGCGTATTGCTTACGCAGCAGCCGCACCACGATTTACGTCGTTGCCGCATCATGATTTACGCCGCGCGTGCATATCGGTGTTGGACGTGGACGTACCCGATGGGAACGTCCACTCGATCGACGCCGTTAGGTATGCGGTGATGGACGATGTGCTTCGCGGGTAGCGGCGCAAGGTTCACGGCGGGCTGTTCTTCGCCCTGCTCTTCTTCTCTTTTTTTCATCAAACGAAACATGGGTACGGAGCGGATGGGCGGGCTGGGGCTTTTCTTCGCCAACCCCGCGCGGCTTATTGGGCGAAGAGCGTTGGGAGCCAGGCGAAGAAGACAGAGAGCGCCTTTACCAGGAGGTTGAACAGCGCTATGAAGGCGCTACCCAGCGCTTTGAGTAACTCGAGCGCCTCGTCAGGGCAGGCGACCATGCATGCAACGAGCAGGACGGTGACTGCAAGGCTCAGGAGGATCGCTTTGAGCGATCGGCCAGAACGGCCTGGTTTCGCGTGCTTGACTGTGCGAAACTGCCCGACGTCTTCGGTGCTGGGCTCATCGGCTTCCTCTTCTTCGCCTGCGGCCGCTTCGTCGTCATCGTCTTCGCCGGAGCGACGCTCTTTGATTTCGCTGATGGTGTCCGCCAGGCTCGCCGCGCTGTCGAGGAAGCTCGCGATGGCGCCTAGTGCAGACCGGTCCTCATCATCGTCCGTATTATTGGAATCGTCTTCGATCTCGCTCTCGTTGATGAAGTTGAGGGTGCCGCACTTCTCGCACGTGAATGCGGACATCCAGTCGTCGAAGCCGCTCTGCTTGTTGAGGACTGCGCCGCAGCCGTCGCAACGCCACACGACGCCGGGGAACTGGTTGGAGCAGTCGTCCACGGAGTCGTCGCCGTAGAGCTCCTCGCCGCACTGCATGCATTTCCAGAATCCCTCGTCGGGGTCGAAGCCCGCTTGGTCGCAGAGGTCGGCTCCGCAGTTCGGGCAGTAGTAGTCGCTCATGGGGCACTCCTTAGGGACACGTTGGCGCTATGATATCCGCATGGCCTGCGCGCTTGTGACCGCGACGCATCATTGCCACATGAACGATGTCTAGTAATTGGTGCGCAGCATGAAAACGTTGATGAGGGTTACTGGGTGCCGGAGCGCGTGAGGGAGTTTCTGCGGGCGATGGGGTTTCGGTCGCCGTTGGAGAAGATGGGGCCCTGCAGAGCAAGCATGAAACGTGATCCAGATGCCTGATTCGGAGCCAATTTGACTAATTTGGTTCCTTTAGATGGTGGTGCGATTGCAGGAGGTGGATGTTAGGTGAATCTAAAGTATACGGACGATGGGACGCTACCCGAACTCGTGGCAAACCTCGCCAGCCTCAAGCGCGAAGGCATCTACTGGGATTTCAAGCGCGAATGGCACGACAACAAGGCCGATCTACTCCATGACATCATCTGTATGGCAAACAATCCCGCGGAGACGACGGGGTTGTTGATAATCGGCGTCGATGAAGAGGCGGGCTATGAGCCGACCGGCGACGCCGACGCCTTAGGCAAGCGATTGGTTACGCAAAACCTCGTTGATATACTGCGTTCCAAGAAATGGGCCGACGGAATGCCGAGAATTCGTATTGCCACAATCGACCTCCGTGGAGCCTGCGTCGATGTCGTCCTTGTCGACCACGACGAGGACGCCATGCCTTACTACCTTGTAGAAGACTACAGAGACGGCGGTAGCACCGTGCGCGCCGGCGCCATTTACACGAGAGACGCGGACAGCAACACACCTAAGAACGGGACGGCGACCCCTCTCGCCGCCGAGCGACTATGGCGCAGGCATTTCGGGTTGGACAAGACCCCCCTTGAAAGGCTTCCACAGCTGCTAAAAGACCCCTCGAAGTGGAAGCACACCCTTCCCGTCTTGGCACGAGATGAGGAGTACTGCGGGTACTGCTTCCATCATGTCGACTTCCCTGAGTTCACTTTCGTCCGCAAGCCCGAGGAGGATTGGGACGCCGTTGAGTACTTCATGCTCGCCAGCCCGTTCTTCTCGCATCCCAGCTGGTGGACGTGCTACCTCTACTACCATCAGACCATGATTTACCAGATGCCCGGCGCGTACTCCGACCATCTGTGGATTCCGGCGCCGACCATTTCCACGCTTCACGACCACTGCTATGCGGTTCCGCCCGAAGACGCGCACTTCTACATGTATTACCTCGAAGGTTCCATCGAGCGCGCCGCGATGATGTTCGAACTCGATGAGAGCAAAGAAGGTCCCAGCGCTCTGGAGGAAGTCCGCTGGCTCGATTCGCTCGTCCCGACCTATAAGGACGAGGGCGAGCGGATTGCCTTCGAGAGATGGGTTGAATCGAATTGGGGCATGTTCCTCGAACGTAGTAAAAACCAGACGTTTTTCCGTCGTGTGTCCGAGAAGTTGCCCGGTTCCATAAAACACTACGAAAGTGTGGAGCGTCGTGCGAGGGAATCGGCGACTTTGGTGGACTTGCTGAAGGAATACCGCGCCCTTCATACGGAGGAGCGATGAAGGGCGTTTAGGCTGGGAATATGTCTTAGCCGCAGCCTGTCTAAGCGATGCGGGCCTTGATTGACTCGCTCATGCGCTCTGCAATCGCGCCCGGTATCTTCGAATCGGCGTTGTCGCTTTTAATCCAGTACTGGCCGGTGAAATGGCCCCATGCGTTGAAGTCGACGCTGAACCCCCATTCCGAGATGTTGCTCTGGGACCGCACCGTAAATCGGGCTATGGGTCCGTCGCAGCGGCACGAGACGACCCTTTTGATGGTTTTGGCGGCGGCGTCGGCCATCTGTGCGAACTCTTCTTGGGAAATGCTGTCTTCGAAGCTGAAGGGCGTCTTGGGGCGGTTGATGTTGCGCTGTATTTGGTTGCCGATGTCGGCGACGGTGCCGCCTATTCCACAGACAACGTCGACAGCGCCCTTCGCAACAGCGCCGCCCGCCTTTGCAACCACGTCGACGGCCCCTGCGGCGATGCCGATTGGGCTGAAATCCTTGTCGAATATGCCCATGTTCTGCGACCTGCCTTCCCTGCCTTGTTGCTTCGCATTATAGCCGGCCACCTTGACCACCTGTTGCTGTGCGAGTTAGGTTTTGCGAGAAAAGTCGGCCGGGAACCTCGCCGCGGCGATAAGATTCGTGGCGCGTTCGGCGCTGCGGATGGCCGCATTCTAGCACGACCTGGCGCGGAAGCGCGCGTTCGACCCCCCCATTGTTCAGGTCGACGCCCAGTGCGGCGGCATCCAGCCAGATGAATCTGAATCTGAATCTGCCCCATTCCCGTTGACAAGTCGATTTCCGTTTCGCATGATGCGGGCAACGGAGGATAGGAGGCAGGCATGGGAACCCCCATCGCCCAAGCACACGGCCGAGTTCAAGCAGAAGGCGGTCGAGCTTTACAGAAAGTCCGGGACGACCTACGCCGAGGTGGCGCGCGGGCTCGGATGCGACCCGGGCAGCCTGTCGGACTGGGTCAAGAAGGCCGACGCCCCGCGCGGCGGAAACCCATTCCAGGCGGCCGAGGAGAACCGCAGGCTCAAGCGTGTTAGCGTCAATGCATTTTTCACCATTTGGGGCTGCGGTGGAAATCCTGGACCGTTTCGGGTTAGGTGATCAGCCCCAAATCCCTCCGATACTGCATCGGGCTCCTGTAGCCCAGGTCGCTTTTTAGCCTGACATCCCTATACCATCCGAGATAGGCGTCGAGCATGTCCGCGAACTCGTCGAGCATGACTCCGCTCCATCACAGGCCGAACCGGCCCGAAACGCCACAATACGCCAGCGTTTCCCCAGGTCGGCGAAGCCGGCAGCGAACAACTGCCGCCGAAAACCGCACAGAAGTCCAGACCCAGGGCGAAATCGGCGCCCGTTTCCTGCGAAACCGTCCAGAAGTCGCGGCAACCGCAGCTGTTCATAAGACGAGCAAGCATGAACATCTCGACGCCGCCGTTCGCGTTGCCATCTCGCGCACGCTCATGACGCCATCCGTACTATGAACGGTAGCTGCCTCAAACTCGCTGAGCTCGGTAATCGCCACAGGCGAATGGGTCGTGATAATCACCTGGCCACCCTCGGACTAGGCTTTCTTTCTCAACCCCCGAAGAAGCCCACTGAGCCTATGAGGCTCGAGCCCGTCTCGATTTAGTCTATTACGAGAACGGCCCCGACCTCCGTCACGCCCATGCCATTCAAGCGTCTCAGAGCGCTCACGACCACGGCGCTGATCTCTTTTTGTTCTCCACCACGCGTCGTAAGGCCGAGCCGGGTTGCAGGATAGACCGCATGCACGCATAGCAGGCGCTTTACTAGAGAGGCACATAGCGCATTCGGCCATCAGACTCTATTTCCATCACCCTCACGACCTCCCCGCCAGCCTGCTTGAGCTTGTTCGCGAGCAGATTGTTGCGGTCGAGCTCACATCCCAAGTCGCAGAGCTGCGACAGCTCCTCACCGTAGCGCGTGAATCTGTGGACGGTGACCTCGAAGCCCTCGCCCTCAGGGAAGCGAACGCCTAGAAGGCGGGAGCCAACCTTGAGAACCTGCCAACCCCCGCCTCCGAGCCTCATACTCTCGTACATGCCAAAGCCGCTCGAGTTTCCGAACTCGATAAGCCCAAGCCCCTTCAGCCTCGCAAGGCCTGACTCGGGCAAGGCGAGTTCTTGGCCTTTCTCCATGAGGAGGGGCAGGAGCTGCTGCCTCTCGCCCCAAGGAAGAACGCCCCCGGCGCACCTTGCGCAAAGCGAGGCAAATGCCTCTGCATCCTCGCGCTCCATATCGTCGAGAATCCTCATCGACTTGCGGGAATAGCTCCCCGGCTTATTCAACTCGCCGGTCAGCAGCCTCGCCCATAGGCACTGGGCATCTTCATCGTACTTCGCACCGGCGTGCTCCTCGAACTTGTCCACCCACTCCGGGTCGAGCCTGCCGGGATCGGCATCTTCCTTCAGATCAGGAGAGCTTACGGCCTTCTCGGCGATGTCCTCAAGGTTCAGCTGATGCGCCAGCGACCTGTTGAGCGTCGCCACGATCGCGTTCTTGGTCGCAACATCTATATCGCTCTGCTCGACTTTTCTGATCTGCTCAAGAGCCGAGTCGACGTAGCGCCCTTGGGCCTTGGCGTTGATGCGGGCCCTCAACGACGAGGTCAGGAAGGGCTCGCGCCTGGCGCCGCCGCCTATCCTCACCGTGGTACCGCTCGCATCCACGACAGAGGCCTTTGCCGTCAGCTCGTTGCCGCTCATATTGCCGCTGGCGGCGCTGACGGCAACAGCGCCGCTGCCGCAATCCTGTATCCCGTCCATCGATTCTCCCTTCCCGAAATCGGCCAATCGTTTTATGGCCTCTTAAGTTTAGATGACATAGCCAACCGCAGAAAAGACCGGCTCTTGCGCAACGCAGCATCGAGCCTCCCTGGATGACGGGTTGCTGTTAGAAGGGTGCTCCTTCCCTCTGCCGTCAGATGGCTGGAATACGGGCTGGTCCGCCAAATCGGGCTCGCGGCGACAAAGAGGGGTGCGTACACCGTCAGCTTCTACCTCGACGACTCGAAGTTCACCCCGTCCCTACAAAGGTGCCGTCGCTCCAGGTGAACGAGCATGCCTGCAACATTAGATTCCTGCTCTATGGCTATGCGCACAGCTCGAAGAAGTTAGACGACATGGCGAAAAACTTCCTCGAAGAAGTCGCCCGGCGCTTGGTGGCGAGCGTTAACCGCACGCTCACATTGGAGGGAACAGAAATGGGCCTCGACAGCAAAGCCTCGCAGTTCAATTATTTCGGGAACCATGGCGGCGCCGAAGCCGCCATGGCAACGGACAACGCATCGGTCACGGCAAACCAGACGAACGGCGCGGCGGCCGAAGAGCTCAAGACGATCCCGGAAGACCTGAAAAAGTCGGCAAGCGAGCTCGATGCCGATAGGCAGCAAGCCGCCCTGGAAACCATCGAGGCTATGAAGGAGGCCTGTCCGACGCGCAGCCAAAACCCTCAATCGTCAAAACGATCGTGAACAGCCTCAAGGGTTTCAACGACTGCTCGTCCTCCGCGACGCATGTCGCAGCCCTAGCCACATTCGTGTCGACGCATTTCCCGGGGACCCTGGGATAGTTTGCGAAAAAAAATGAGGCGGCTTGCATCTGATTGTTGCAAGCCGCCTCACCATCGGAGCCACCATAGCCTCCCTAGGTCTATCCGCTCATCCTCTCCACGTCTCCATGCGCCCGCAGCCCAAGCAGCCATCGAAAACGATGCAGATCCCCATAGCTGCCACGCATAGCCGGCCAGTCCAATAGTTGCAAAATCACGCCTATAGGCAGGAGGCACCGACGCCTCCCCATTACAGTCCGAGATAAGCCATCGATGAGCTTCGGTGGCGATCATTCGGCGCATTGCCTACGATACGGGCAAGCCCCGAGGGGCCGCCGATCGGGCGTCCCCGGATGGCCGTCTGCCCCTGCCCCTCGAGGGCCCGGGGGGTGTTGCCACCGAGGACGCTCGCCGCTCCGAACGACTGATAGGAAACTGCCGGGCCCGGGGGCCACGGCCAGGTAATGTGGGTGTCGAGGGGAGGGCTTCCGATCGGCCTACCGATTGGAGGATACCACCATGGCACCACCCACCAGGCCGGGAATCGTCATAGGGCTCGACGTCGGGAAGTCTTCGCACTGGGCGTGCGTGGTCACGCGCGAGGGCGAGCTTCTGGCAAGCAAGCCTGTCTTGAACAGGGAAAACGCCATCGACGGACTCTACGCGCAGTACCCGGGCGCGCTGGTCGTCGTCGACCAGGTCCGCAACATCGGGTCGCTGGCGCTTTCGCGTGCCAGGCTCGCCGGGATGCCGCGCGCGTACCTGCCCGGGCTCGCCGCTCACGGCGCGTCGAAGCTGTTCGCCGGCGACGCCAAGACCGACGAGCGCGACGCGATGGTCATCGCGAAGACGGCGCTGGGCATACCCGACGCGCTGCTGCCGGTAGCCGACAGACCGCCCGAGATAGAGGCAGCCAGGTCGCTCGCCGCGCAAAGGGACTTTCTGACCTGCGAGAACACGCGCAGCAAGAACAGGCTCCGCAGCATATTGCTCGAATCGTGCCCGGAATTCGAGGCGCACGCCGACCTCTCGGACCCGGCGACCCTCAAGCTCATGGCCGCCGTCGGCGGCCCGTGGTCGATATCCGGGGCGTCGCCGCAGGCCGTCGGTGCGCTCACGCGCGGCTGCAGGCGCGCCAAAGTGGCGGCGCTGGCCGAATCCGTCGAATCGTCAAGCAGGCCGCACCCGGCGGCCGTCGCCTGCGAGGACCGCGCCGTTCGACTGCTCGCGCGAAGGATATCGGAGAACGACGCCGAGATCGGGTCGCTGACCTCCGAGATATCGGCGCTGCTTTCCGCCGACGAGACGTACAGGTGCCTGCTCACGGTGCCCGGCATAGGGCCACGAACGGCATCCGAGCTGGTCATATCCATAGACATAGCCGACTTCCCAAGCCACGACAGGCTGGCCTCGTACTGCGGGCTGGCGCCGCGCAACCGGCGGTCCGGCACGTCGATATCGTCGGTGTCCGCGTCGCGGCAGGGCAACAAGAGGCTGAAGAACCTGCTCATATTCTCGTGCAACTGCCTTGCGCGCAGCCGCAACCGATGGGGCGACTACTACGCGCGCTGCCGCGGCAGGGGGATGCCGCACGGCAAGGCCCTGAAGGCCGTTGCGAGGAAGCGGCTCAAGGTGATCTACGCGGTCATGAGGGACAGGGTCCCGTACGTCGCCTAGCGGCCAACGAGAATTCAAGGCCCGGCCGGGCTTGCGTCAGCGTTGCCAAAAACGCCTCTCTGGAAGATAGCTTCCCCTTGACAGAACTATAGGAACACCCCCCATTCCTTCCTCGCCGAGGGGCCGAGGGCTAGTCGAGCCTTATCGGCCTCTCGGGTCTCTTCCTCCCCGAACAGTACGGGCAGTAGCCCGGCTTGGCCCTCGCCCTGTCGCGGACGGCCATCTGATAGACGTGGCCGCACTCGCCGCGCCACCATACGGACTTGCGGCTTATGGCCTGCACGCCAGTGAGCTTCAAGAGCTTGTTCATGCGCGGGTGCCACATGGGCGCTATGCGATCGTGTCGGAAAAGTTGGTGTAAGCGAAACAGATCGGGATGGCTTTGAAGGGAAACGGCCTTCGCCCTAGAATCTGGAATTGCGACATAACGGATTCTTGGAAAGGACGAAGACTTCACTGGAGAGTCTAGCAGAAAGCGTGCGGGAGCAGCCGGCGATGCCGAGGTTCGAGGACGGGTCGGTGAACCTGAGGGAGCTCATGAGGCGCATCGCCGAGGACGTCGTGAACGCTATCATGGACGCCGAGGCCGACCAGCTGTGCGCGGGAGGCGCCAACAGCCGCAACGGCTACCGCGAGCGCAACCTGGTCACGTGCGTCGGCGACATCACGACGAGGATACCGAAGCTGAGGTCGGGGAGCTTCTTCCCGGAGGACGTGGTCGAGCGCTACCAGCGCGTCGACCGCGCGGTCGTGTCGGCCGTGGCCGAGATGTACGCCACCGGCACCTCGACGCGCAAGGTGCAGCGCATAGCGAAGAAGCTGGGGATATCCGGGCTGTCGAAGGATCCCAACGCCCCCGCAACTCACTCAAACAACGAGCACCCTAAGCAAAAGCACCATGCTCCCACTGCCCAATATCATCTATCATGCACGAATTCTCTAACATTTTTTCCTTTATCACGATGCAGTTGGCAGGCTCAACCCCAACCTCACCGATAGACGCAACCACAATCTGCCAACCATGCAATTCCCGATGAATCAAGCTCATCATTCGCCTAAAGTTATCTTCATCTATCTCGCCGCTACGAGGCGAGTCAACTATAAAAGGAAGGCGAATACCACAATACCGCTCTATCGCCTTTGCGTAGCCAAGCCTGAATGCAAGGACAAGAAGCAAACGACGAGTCCCGCTTTTGTCTTTTAGCTTGTATGTGAAAATTCCTTTTGAATCCGAATAGTAATCCGATTCGACACCAAGTCGCTCGCAATAACCCGCTATCGTTTCAGCCAAAAAATCCGCAACCTCGTTGCCGTTAGCCAGAAGCTCTCTACGCTGCTGTTTTTTTTCGCCTCTCTCCTTCTTCAAGCTATCAACGGCTTTTTCGAATGCAACTTTTCGAATGTTCAATTGTGCGATTTGTCTTTCAGCATCATCAATGCTCTCAGCAACAGAAAATAAAACGGAATCGCCTTTGATTCTGTTCTCAAGATCGGAAATCTCACCGTCTTTTGCCTTTATGCTAGCCAGCATTGCTGACAACTCCGCTATTTGATAGTCAACACTATCTTCAAATCCCGCGAGGTTCTCTTTCGTAACCGCAACTTCAACACCAGGGGAAACGGTTACGCGCAAACCAAGGTTTTCAATGTAAGCTGCAAATCGCTCGTTTTCGGCTATTGCCCTCTTAACCGAGTTTGCGCGACGTTGAAGCGCATTACGCTCCACTCTCAAGCGCGATAACGCCTCTGCTACCTCCGGCAAATTCGGTGCAGCCTGCTCACCAATTTGGCTATCGCCTAATTCCTCTTTCAAGCCGGCAATACTGGAAACGGTTTTGTATCTCTCGATGCGATCGTCGAGGCCTTTAATTGCTTGAGTCAGATCAAGGGCCTTATCACCCGAAAGACCATCAATGAGCAATTCAATATTGAAGCCTATACCGCAAGATACTTTGCCGCGATTTAAGAGAGTCCACCCTTCATCCTGGTCAATAAACATCCCTGCCAGATAATTCTCGGCTACCTGTTCAGAATCAAAGCCCCATATGGATTTACGCACGTCATTCAGTTCATAAGGGAGCACATAACAGGAAAATCGATCATCCCCCGAGCTGATCCTGTAACTATCCCTCTCCCTTATCCCGATGATAGTCTTATTCCCCTGTTGCACCTCAATGCGAAATGCGTGATCCGGGAACTTAAACTGAACCGTATTTGCAATTGGTTCACCCAAGGCGTAAAAAACCGCTCGAATCAGCGTCGTCTTGCCAACTGAATTCCTGCCATTGCTCTGTATAAGGTTAAATCCATCAGTGAAGAAGAACGTCTTTGAATACATTCCGTTCCGAATATCGAGACGCCTAATCATGCAGTCTAACGGCATTTGACACCTCTCTCATCGCCGATCGCCTCTTCAAGACCTTTAATAGAACAAGCCAAACAAATGCACGGCGTTCGTCATCATCACAAATTACGCTTGCACCAAGTACATCGACATACTGCTCCCATCGTTCAGAAACAAAATCGGACAGAGTCCGACTGCCGCTTGTGGAAGAACATCGAAACTGTTCATAATCGGAGATTATGCGAGTTGAAACACTATACAAATCACTCTGGCCATCAATCGTCGATCGATAGCGATGCATGACATCCTCAAGAACATCCTCATCGATTTCTAGCATGCCGTTTCCAACGGACGCCTTATCACACATCTCGAAAACTATTGGCCATATAAACGTTTTCTTGGAAATGCTCTTATTGGGATGCCCTGGCTTTACCGTTGCATCAGCTCCCAGCAACTGGACCCATATACGCCGTAATCTGCTCGGAATAACGCCATGAGCATCCGATGAATTAATCGAGCCTAGAAAAGCAGCAATGGCTGCATCTACCGCTTTCGTCTTTGTAGCCTCGTCACTCCCAAAGAACGGAAGCACGAAGAAGCAAAGCAGGCCATACTCCTTGGTCAAGAGAACGGTATCTCCGATGTGTTTTTCTACAGCAACTCGTTGCTCAGGCTCAAGCTCGTAGAAACCATAGAAAGCGCCATCACTAAAATTATCTGCGTTAATTCGTTTGCCGAAGAGCAGGCGATCGTTCGTAACATATACCGCCTTCATGCAATCTGCTTTGCGCAGATCGTCCACCAGAGTTTCCATCGCTTCGGATAAACGCCTTGTCGACCCAGCACCCGGTTCATTTGCCTTGTAATGAGCTTTTGCCTGACAATATACCCTCATACCGTTCTGAAGCTCAATCTCGATGTCCTCCATGTCCCCCTCAACCTCTATTGAGGACATGTCTTCAATATTTTTCAAGGCAAGAACTATTGCCGCATGAACTTGGAACTGCCATCCAAAAGCAGATTCTGCGGCATTTCGATCGATAGCTGTCATTACGCCAAATAACCCTTTGGAATCGGTTGAGAAGCACGCAATACATGAGTCTTCCTACTAGGCCTTACAGTATAGCCCAGAATGACAGATGGGTAACACACGCCTCGAACCACAAGCATCCCCTATGGCAAAAAGACGCAGGGCATGTCGTCGGAGCAAGCACTATACCACCTGAGGCTCGCCATCACGTGCTTCCTCTGCTTTGCCAGGAAATATCACAGCACCAAAACGGATGACGATATCCGTGACCAGTATGGCCTTCAAAGAATGTTCTACAGTTCCGTACTCGGTCTGCGCGCCATGGCAAATCTTGTTGCGAAGCGGATTGTGCGCAGCAAGGTCATCGGTCATCGCATTCGTTAAGATTACTTTCACAATGTAGTCCGCCGCGTGCCGGAAAGCATACCAACCGTTTTCTGAAAGAAGAATCATTATAAGGACCTTGTCTTTCACGTTGGTCAGCTCCCTAGCCTCGCCATTCTTCTTACGGGATGAGTTCACACCAAGGTTTTCAGCATACAGGTCATCGCACATATCACGACAACAGCTAACTCAGCACAACAAGCAGCCCGAAGCAACACACCGGGCTAACGCAGACCACATCGAACAGCCCATAAGCACGAATCGATTCGCGGCCGAAAGCAGCTAGCCCTTTCTTCCCCACTCTTTGCTCGCAAGACGATATGCAATGCTTAGCCGCTTCAAGCACATGCATACAACTACGACAAAATTGCACGTAACCCCGAGCGAACATGCCGTAGCGATGTCGCAAACGACATTCGCTAACTCGCCGATACCCGCAACCACCATCAAACCCGCAGCGCCGAAACCAGCTACAACCGCCCAAAGGATTGCCGCGAAAAGCTCATCGATTAACTTGACCTCTGCATCCCTAACTTCAAGGCCGCTTGAGCCGGACGATATCTGAACCCTCAACTGAAACACTGCCACGGCAAGTCCGCACAGCAGAGCGGACACAATCGAAAGTGCAGTTATCGCATTCCCAAAGCATGAACGAATCGAGGACGACACAGACTGCGGCGCTACAAAAATCGCAATGGCGACAATTGCCGGAATAGCAAAATGCGTAACATAGTCTCTCCAATTACGATTGCGGTACACACCCGTGCGCAACGTATCGCAGTAATCCTTGAATATTCTTCCTATGCCAGCTTTACCCATGGGAGCTCTTTCAGGTTATAACCGCTCACGTCCTAGCCGCCTCCCGATCTCTTGGCATCGAGAGGCGCATCTGTCCACAAACTCATCATCCGAAAGAACCGGTTTGCCCTTTTCGTTTAAAACTTCATGGACTTTCGAACGCAACCCTTGCCCAATCACGAATTTCCCTTTTGCCGAATTAGGTCCTTTTAGCGAAACGGTCGTCATCGCGCCTTCATCTTCGATGATTCCGCCTTGAAGCCCATACAACGTGGTTGCGCGCATATTGCCAGAAAGCAATTCCTTTAGAATCGCCATACTGAACGGCCTGCCACGCTTGTGTCCTAACTTCACCTCAATGTAGTCGCCCTCTCTTACAAGAGCCGTTGAAGGGTCACTTGGTTCGAGGTATTTCTTCACGACAACAGATTCAACCTGATTAAACGATTCGAGGACCTCGGCCTCCAAAACCGGCTCGTAGCTAATAACAACATTCGGAACGACTTGAGCAAGATAGCCCTTAAAGGGCTCGAACAAAACAGTTTCTCCTGCTCCATTATTTGCGTGCTCAACACAAATAAGCATATAGGTGTCACCATGCGCGCAAGACAAATACAAACGCGTTTCAACCATTGATGCCTTATCGCCATCATACGAGTAGTCAACCTCAGCAGACTGCACGTCAACAACATCGACGTGCTCGCCAGACGCACCTGAAACGAGCCTCACGAGGAGCGAGTCATCCAGCCTTTCACAGGACTTAAGGATGATATGCTTCGAGGTTCTCTTAGTATCTAATATCTGATTTGCTCTCTTCTCAAGAAAACGAGCAAATTGTTCAGCTAACGTATAATGCCCAACATCGTTAACTGAGATCAGATTAGTTGGATCTCCTCTTTCATTGAGGATGGCTTTATAGACGGACAGAGAACGCATCGCTTGTTTTTGCTGCATCATGGCTCCAATCGATAGGTCGTCCGCATTCGCTGCAATATACCTCAACACATCGCCGAACAAGGCCGCCGCTTCACTCGTGAACATGCCAACTGCCCGATCAATCGCCGCGGTTGCCACTGTCGTCGATTAATCAGGAAATCGGTTGCGGGCAACCGCCACGCCCGCAACCCATTCTATACGCCAGCTGAGAATGGATACACCTCAATCGCTAAGATATCCAGGAAGCGCGAGGGCTCCAGGGGCACCACCTTCGGACACCTCGCGATAGGGAGACCCCCTACATAGGTCGATTGCGCCGCACACCGCAAACAACGCACTCGACCGTTGCGCGGAATCAGCCAGACCCTCGCATCTCCAATCCGCTCCGCAACTTCACCCGCATCGGCCGTCGCCGTCCCTATACAGCACTCAAACCCACACCAACAGCACCCACCCATGCAACAAGCAGCCTCTCGGCAAACAGTCCCGAACTGCCGCCGCAAAGCAACAAGAAATCACCAGCCTACGTTCGTAACATCGCTTGGAACAGCAAATGCTTGCCACGCCCTCGAAACACGCCGAACTCGGCAACAACCTGCGGTTTTTCGTTTATACTGCAATCGTTGAAATAGCCGTACGCTTGCAGAATCGTACCTGTTCCGATTACAGAAAAGGGGCCGTTATGCGTAAGCCTGCTTCCTGCGTCCTTTCCATCGCGCTCTCGGTCGTGATGTCGGTTGGTCTTATCCCGTCACCCGCGTTTGCAGGAATCGACAGTACGTCAGAACCCGCTACGCAAAGCGCCAGCAAACCTAACGAGAGCCCAACCGAAACTACGTCGGGCCAAACCCAGGCAAACGATCAAATCAGCGCCGCCTCCAATACCTCAAGCGAAACGCCAAATCAAACACCCGAGTGTTCCCCCTCTGATATAAACGCAACAAGCAATGCGTCGCCAAGCAACGAGAACGCGGACGACGACTCGGCCACCGTCCTCCAGAGCGACACCGATTCAGCGAGCAACGATGCGCCTCGCGTTGACTGGAGAATCGAAAACCGCTTCAAATGGATGATCACGGCAGACGGCACCCTTGTTATACGCATTGCCGAGCGTACCGATTCAAACCTAAAGTACGAATCCTGGAAGGCGTATCCTGACCTCATCGAGCATGCCGATCTCTCTCAACTTGATACGTCTCAAGCAAAAGATCTGCGCAACTTGTTTTATGGCTGCACGTCGCTTCAAAGCGTAGATTTATCGCAGCTTGATATGTCGAACGTCACAAGCATGCGTGGCATATTCGCCGACTGCAAGAATTTGAAGTCCGTCAATCTATTAGGCATCGACACTTCCAACGTCACGGATATGAGAAGCATGTTTTCTGGCTGCCAATCGCTAGAATCCGTAGATCTCTCGCAGCTGATCACGACCAACGTCACCGATATGAGCAGCATGTTCCAAGGCTGCAAAAACCTCGGCTCCGTCGATCTGTCCGCGCTCAAAACTGCCAACGTTACCAATGTTGCTTGGATGTTTTACGGTTGCGAATCGCTCAAGAACATAAGCCTCTCGGGACTAGATATGTCGAGCGTCACCGATATGACCAACATGTTTGGATCCTGCAAGTCACTCGAAAGCATCAACCTTCAAGGAATCAATACGTCCAACGTAACCAGCATGGTCATGCTATTCTTTGGCTGCGAATCACTCAAGAACATTAATCTCTCAAATCTGAACTCTTCGCGCACAACCAACATGACATCTATGTTTCATGACTGCAAATCCCTCGATAACATTGACCTCTCAAAGCTAGACACATCAAACGTAACGAGCATGGCGGCAATGTTCGCAAACTGCGAATCTCTATCATGCATCGACCTTTCGAACCTTAACGCACCCAACGTTACCGACATGGCAAGCATGTTCTCCGGCTGCAAAGCTCTAAAAGATGCCAATCTCTCAAACGTAGACGCGTCCAACGTTGCCAAGATGACAAGCATGTTCTCCGGTTGCAAGAGCCTGGAACGCATCAATCTGACAGGCATCAAAACGCCGAAAGTAACCAGCATAAGCGCAATGTTCAGCAACTGCGGGTCGCTTGAAAGCGTCGACATTTCGCCGCTTGACACTTCCAACGTAACCACAATCTCCAGTATGTTCTCGGACTGCAAGCGCTTAGAGACCATTAGCCTTGCCGGAATCGACACGTCACACGTAGCGAACTTCGCCAACGCGTTCAAGGGATGCTCCTCCCTTGCAACTGTCGATTTAGCAGGCATTGACACGACAAGCGCCACCGATATGGATTCGATGTTTGCGCAGTGCACGAAGCTTCAAGCTATAGACATCTCATCCTTTGACATGTCGAAACTCGGCAAGGACCCGAATGCCCTTTCGAGGATGTTCGATAACTGCCCCTCCCTCGAGCGCATTACCGTTGGTGACAAATGCGCGGTGAGCTTCCCCGAGCCCGGTGGGAGCAGGGCTACCGGCAATTGGATCAATACTGCCTCTAACGAAATCTACGCGCCCATCAACGTTCCCGCCAACGTTGCGGCAACGTATGAGTCGCAGCTTGACGTCACCCAATTCCCGTTCTTCTACAATCCCGATGACGTCACCTACACGGGATCGCCTATCGAGAAGAAAGTGACCTCGACCCTCAAGCAGGGCCGCGACTACACCGTGGCGTACGCAAACAACACGAAGGTGAGCACCGCCGCCATCACCATCGCAGGCGCTGGGCGCTATGCCGGGTCGATGGAACTCCCGTACGATATCGTCAAAGCAACCCCGAACTACCCTGAAGTTAAGGGACTCACAGCAACCTGCGGCCAAAAACTGTCCGACATCGCCCTGCCCGAAGGCTTCGCCTGGGAAGGCGATGCGTCCGCAACCATCGATACGCCAGGATGGCCGACATATACCGCGACATACACCCCGGCCGACACGGCGAACTACAGCACCGTCTCCGGCATCGAGGTAACGGTCCACGCAACACAGCCGATCGACGCCAGCATGTTCAGCATCGAGGACACCGACATTCGTTACACGGGCAATCCCGTGATGCCCACCGTCACGTCGTCAACGGTGCCGAGCGACCAGTACACCGTCACCTACGAGAACAACGTCGCCATCGGCCAGGCAACCGCTATCGTGACCGCGAACAGCCAGAACTACAGCGGCACCTGCGCAATCCCGTTTGAAATCAAGCCGACGAACGCGGCTGCGAACTACCAGCACAGCACTACCGCGCAAAGCGGCGATATCATGCTCACCGTCCAGTGGAACGACCCGAAGCTCGGCCAGGAGACCACGTTCCATGTATCTGCAACGGGCGGAAGCGGTGCGTACCAGTTCCGTATGGATGCGCCGACGTATATGGATCCCGATGGCAACAACGAAAGCGTTGCCGACCCCAGTCGCAACCAATGGCAGCAATACACCGGCGAATGCGCATCGCACGATTACCAGTTCGAAATGACCGCAAGCGGCACTTACTACCTGCGCTTTTACCTGATGGACAAAACAGCCGGCGTGTACTACCTGCGCGCAAACGTATTTGCAAGCGCAAACGACGACGCCTATCCGGCGGTCAGCACCATCGTGAAATCCGCAGTCGACAAATGCAACGCCGAGACCGACGGGTCCGACTACGCGCGCGCCCTGTGGCTGCACGATTGGACGCTCAACCAGCTGGAATACGACCACAACCTCAACTGGTGCAGCGCGGAAAGCGGCCTCACCCGCCATCAAGGCACGTGCGAAAGCTACCAGCGCATCTACGCCAAACTGCTGAATGCCGCCGACATCGCCAACGGCCGCATTGAAGGCAATGGCCACACCTGGAACGCCGTGAAGATCGACGGCAAGTGGTGCCAGATCGACCTCACCTGGGACGACACAAGCGACAACTGGTACGGCGACCTCGATCAGCGTCACCTCTACTTCGGCCTAACCGACGAGCTGATGGCCATCGCCCACAGCGACCACACGAAGAACTACCAGGCAGAAGGCTACGCCTACCGCTCCACCGACCTGTCCAACAACTACTTCGTCCGCAACGGCAAGGCTAACGAATGGGCGGAAGCATATGCCGGCCGCATCCAGCAGCATCTCGATGCCAGGGAGACCGAATTCAGCATCGACGCCGATAACCAATCCTTCCCGCCCAGCATCTCCGGGATACAAAACGGCATCGTCGCCTATGCGATGGATCAACGTGAATGGAAGGCAAGTAACGCCAAGGTCGGCCTCACCGCCATTTCCAACGTCACCACGCAATCGAGCAACAAGTGGTCTGCGAAGTACGATTTCGCAGCTAAATATTCCGAAACCCCAACGATGCCCTCACGCACGCTCGCCGACGGCACCTACCGGCTGGCCAGCTCCGTCGACCCCTCTATGGCCGTGAGCGCCTCGGGGGCGGGCTGCAGCATCGCGTCGGGCGCGGCGACCCTGGCGTTCGAGCGCGACTCCGCCACGGGCCTCTACCGCATATCGTCGGGCGGCAGGCTGCTCACCGAGTCGGGCAACGCCGCCGTGCTGGCCGACGCCGACGGCTCGGCCCCCCAGCTGTGGCGCCTGTCCGAGTGCGAGGGCGGCTGGTCTATAACGTCCGCCTCGGGGCTGGCGCTCGACCTGCGCTCGCGCGGCGCCTGGGAGGGCAACGAGGTATGGCTCTACGGGGCCAACGGCACCGCCGCCCAGGCGTGGCTGATCGACGGCGCGGCGCTGCCCCGCGCCGTCGCCGACGGCACCTACCGGCTGGCCAGCTCCGTCGACCCCTCTATGGCCGTGAGCGCCTCGGGGGCGGGCTGCAGC
>NZ_CAKUAT010000011.1 GCF_934636665.1 uncultured Senegalimassilia sp. | reverse complement strand
TCACTCACTCACTCACTCACTCACTCACTCACTCACTCACTCACTCACTCACTCACTCACTCACTCACTCACTCACTTAATCGCCTATCATATGCAGATGCGCAATGTGCGCGAAGGAAGCTGTGTGAGGGGTCCGTATGGCGAAGGAAGTCAGCAAAGAGCGTTTGTTGGCGCTGCTGAAGATCATGTTCGAGAACACCGACGACGAGCAGGGATTGACGCTTGAGCAGATCCTCGAGGAGCTGGAGGCGGCGGGCGTGTCCGCGGAGCGCAAGGCTATCTACCGCGATTTCGAGGCGCTGAACAACGCGGGCATCGAGATTCAGCGACAGCACGTCAAACCCGTGCGCTACTTCCTTGCCAAGCGCCCGTTCGCCAAATCCGAGCTGCTGCTGCTTATCGATGCGGTGCAGGGAAGCCGTTTCATCACGGCGCGGCAATCGAGCTCGCTCGTTCGCTCCATCAAAAGCCTTGGGTCGAAACATCAGGTGAAAGGCCTTGAGAAGCAGGTGCATGTCGGCGGGCGAGTGAAAAGCCAAAACGATAGCGTATTCCGCAACGTTGACATCATCCAAGAGACCATCGCCGCCAAGCGCATGCTGTCGTTCAAATACACCAGTTACGATTGTTCGGCTCAGGTGCAACTGCGCCATGACGGTAAAGCGTACACGCAAACGCCGGTGCAGCTGATGTACTCCGACGGCTTCTACTACCTGGTCTGCTACAGCGAGAAGTACGACGACTTCGCCAACTACCGCGTCGACCGCATGTGCGACATTCGCGTGACGCAGCAGCGCGCTACGCGAAACGCCCGCATTGCCACGTTCGATGCGGATGAGTACGACCGTCGCGTGTTCGGCATGTTCTCGGGCAGCTCGGTGCGCGCGGTTTTGCGCGTAAGGGAAAGCGCTATGAACGCCGTGGTCGATCGTTTCGGGAAGGACGCGCGCGTGAGCGATATGGGCGACGGTACCGCTCGGGTAATCGTGGCGGCCATGGCGACGCCGGTGTTCTTCGGCTGGATATCCCAGTTCGCCGGCCAGATCACGGTAGAGTCGCCGTCAAGCTTGCGGCAAGGGTATGCCGAGTACCTGCGCAAGCTGCTGCAGGACTACGAATAGCCGCATCGCGTTCGTCCGTTCCTTCTTGCGCACAGCAGCTTCGGGCCGTTCCTGCTGATTCTCTGCTATGGTGGAAGGGTATATCTCGAAGGGAACCACATGGACCTACGCAATCTTGACCCCTCATACGACGAAGCGCGTGACAGCCAGCAACGCGGCGGCTTGTCGCTGGACATCGGCGCGCGGTTTTACAATGACGGACTTGCCTCCGATGACAAGCGGTGCTTCGAGGCGGCGCGGCGGTTCTATGAGAAAAGCCTGAGTTTCGGCAACCCGCAGGCCGCGGTGAACCTGGGCTACATCTATGAATACGGTCGTCTGGGCGAAGAGGACGCCAAGCTGGCGATGGAGCTGTTCGAGCAGGCGGCGTTTTGCGAGCATCCGGAGGCGCTGTACAAGCTCGGCGACATGCTGTATTGGCGCAACATCGACGTTGAGGACGAATCCGCGGCGGATATCCGGGCGTTTGCTCTGTACGGTAAGGCGCATCGGCTTGCGCAGGGTCGCAACGAGCCCGATTGGCTGGGAAGCTCGGCTTTCAGGCTCGGGGGTTGTTTCGAGTATGGGCGCGGCTGCGCGTGCGATGATGCGCTGGCTCAGGCATATTATGTGCAGGCGGCGGCGAACTTCGAGGCGGCTCTTGATGACGGGTTCGACTATTATCGCGGCAACCTGGAGAAATGCCGCCGCGCATTGCAGCGCCTGGGCGAGTGTTCCGACTCGTATGCGCAATGGAGGCCGCTGCCCTCGGGTGCGAAGTTCGATGTCGATGGCATTTTGCGCATCGATGGCGACTCGCTGGTCCCGGCAGGGTGTTACCGAGCTCGTTCGGGCGAGCAGCTTATCGTAGGTCAGCACGATGTGGACGAGGGCCAGCGTGTGGACCGGCGCTTCGAGGTGCTGCGTTGCGCGCGCATGGTGGAGTTCAACCTGGCCATGCGCGGCTCCGTGGAGAACCGCAGCACCGTGCGCATCACGTTCGACGAGTTGGGTGCAGCGCTCGAGCAGGAGCTGGGCGTGATGGGGCAACGCGAGTTTTTGCAGCTGGACCCCGAGGATGCCGCCGCATTGCGCGGGCAGTTGCTCGGCTTCGAGCTGGCCTCGTGGGAGGAGGCCTATCAGCCGTATGCCGCTCAGGATGATAGCTTGGAGTGGAGCGTAGAGGTGCTTAGCGATGCGCAGGGCTTTTCCAGCAAAGGTTCCGGCGCGTGGCCGTATTACCTGCCGTTTTTGTTCGAGGAGCTGCAGCGTTTCGGCGTGGCGAACATGTGGGTTCGTGGGCATTAACGCCGGAAGCGTCCGATTTCGGCGTGCGGCGGCGCCTGTCGCGCCCGGTGGCGCTACAATGACCTGGTCGCATATTCTAGGAAAGGACCGCCATGTCGTCGTTCGATTTCGAAGGCCACATCACCGACATCGTCGATTATCCGAAACCGGGCGTGGTGTTCAAGGACATCACCACGCTGTTGAAGGATCCGGACGGTTTCGAGGCCACCATCGATGCCATCGCCGAGCACTTTAAGGATGCAGGCGTGACTAAGGTTGTCGGCGCCGAGGCCCGAGGCTTTATGATCGGCGCGCCGGTTGCGTATCGTCTGCATGCCGGCTTCGTGCCCGCACGCAAGCCGGGCAAGCTGCCGCGCGAGGTGCGCAGCGAAAGCTATGACTTGGAGTACGGAAGCGACGAGCTGCAGATCCACGCCGACGCCATCGACCCCGAAGACGTGGTGCTGATCGTGGACGACCTGGTTGCCACGGGCGGCACCGCCGAGGCGCAAGCCAAGCTTATCAAGCAGTTCGGCGCTTCGCTGGCGGGCATGGGCTTCCTCATGGAGCTGGCGTTCTTGAATCCGCGCCAGGCAATTGCCAAGGTTACCGATGCCGACGTCTTCTCCCTTGTGCAGGTGCACTAAAGGGTATCGCTGCTCTAACAACGCAAGAGGCCGGGATGTGCAGCTGCTCTGCGTATCCCGGCCTCTGTTCATTTCCGATGTCTTCGTCCTTGAGCTTCGAGCCTCTTTGGCGACGTAGCCCTGACCGTCGTTCTGCCAAAGCGCGCTAGCGGTCCGGGCGCGTTGCGCGGACCGCTTCGGGGACGCAGCGCTAAGCGCCCGATTTTATCGGAGCGCTAGCGGTCCATGTCCTCCAGTCGGCCATGGCGTTCGTAGCGCGTGATGCGCTCGGGGCGGTTGTCGTCGTCGACGAACACCACGCGCGGCGGGTTTGCGTCGGCCTCTTCGGGGGTCATCAGGGCGTAGCACATGATGATCACCTTGTCGCCCACCGAGACGCAGCGGGCGGCGGCGCCGTTGAGGCAGATCATGCCGCTGCCGCGCTGACCTGCGATGACGTAAGTCTCGAAGCGCTGGCCGTTATTCACGTCGACGATCTGCACCTGCTCGTACTCGCGGATGTCCGCGGCATCCATCAGGTCCTCGTCGACGGTGATGCTGCCCACGTAGTCAAGCTCGGCCTGGACGACGGTGGCGCGGTGGATCTTGCCCTTCAGCATGGTAGAGAACACGGTTATTGGTCCTTTCGTAGGTTTTGAAAATCGAAGTTATTCGCCGAAGATGAAGTTGTCGATGAGGCGCGTCTTGCCGATGTAGACGGCCATGGCCACCAGAACCGGGCCGTCGACGGTCTCGACAGGCTTGATGCCGTCCCATGACACCATCTCGACGTAGTCGATGCGCGCCAGGGGCTCGGCCTCGATGAGCTGCTTCATGGCGTCGAGCACCGTGGCGGCGGAGCGCTCGCCGGCTTCCATCAGGCGCTGGCCCTCGGCCACGGCACGCGAGAGCACGAGCGCGGCTGCGCGCTCTTCGGCGGACAGGTAGGTGTTGCGCGAACTTTTCGCCAGACCGTCCTCCTCGCGCACGATGGGGCAGCCCACAACCTGTACGTTCATGTTCAGGTCGCGCACCATGCGGCGGATGACGGCCAGCTGCTGGGCGTCCTTCTGGCCGAAGTAGGCGCGGTCGGCCTGGGAGATGTTCATGAGCTTGTTGACGACGGTGCACACGCCGCGGAAGTGCGTCGGGCGCGTCTTGCCGCACAGCTCGGCGGTGATACCCTCCACGTTGACGTAGGTGCACGCATCGGGGAAGTACAGGTCGGCGGGCTCGGGATGGAACACCAGCGTGGCGCCGGCGCCCTCGATCAGGCGCTTGTCGGCATCGAAGTCGCGCGGGTAGGTTTCCAGGTCCTCGCCCGGGGCGAACTGGATGGGGTTGACGAACACGCTGACCATGACGCGGTCGTTCTCGGTGACGGCGCGCTTGATCAGGCTCTCGTGGCCCTCATGCAGGTAGCCCATGGTAGGAACGAGGCCCACGCTCAGGCCCTGCGCCTTCCACTCGCTGATAACCTGTTTCGCCTGTTCGGGGGTGGTGGCAACGGTAAGCATTTTAGTAGGTTTCCTTTCGGGTGCGATGAATCGGGAAGCGGCGGAAATCGAAGCGCCGTGGACGCAGCAGGTCTCGGCACCCCCACGCGGCTTATTGCATTGGGGTTCTGATCGGCTTGCAATGGATCCGGGCGCGCTGGCGTTCGGATCCATTGCAAGCCGATATGATCGTGGGGCTGATGGGGCGGGCGGGCGCGGCAAGGTTGCCTCGGTTGCCCCATCAGCCCGTTATCGGCTAGTACAGCTTCTCGAGCACTTCGTCGTCGATCTTGAACGTGTGCTCGGCGGAGGGGAAGGAGCCCTCGCGCACCTCGTTGATGTAGCTGGCGAAGCCGTCGCGCATGGCCTCGCCCACGTTCGCGAAGCGCTTGACGAACTTCGGGCAGAAGTCGCTGAACATACCCAGCATGTCCTGGTAAACGAGGATCTGGCCGTCGCAGCCGGCGCCGGCGCCGATGCCGATGGTGGGGACGCCCACTTCCTTGGTGATCAGGGCGGCAAGCTTGGCGGGCACGGCCTCGAGCACGATGGCGAACGCGCCGGCAGCCTCGAGCGCCTTCGCGTCGGAGATCAGCTTGCGGGCAGCGGCCTCGCTCTTGCCCTGCACCTTGAAGCCGCCGAACGCGTTGATGGACTGCGGCGTCAGGCCCAGGTGCCCCATGACGGGGATGCCGGCGGCCACCATGGCGGCAACCTGCGGGCACACCTCTTCGCCGCCCTCCAGCTTCACGCAGTTCGCGCGGCCTTCCTTGAGCAGGCGGCCGGCGTTGCGCACGGCGTCGGGCACGCTGACCTCGTAGGACAAGAACGGCATGTCGCAGACGATCAGGGCGTTCTTGGCGCCGCGGGCGACGGCGGCGCTGTGGTGGATCATGTCCTCAACGGTCACGGACAGGGTGTCCTCGTAACCGAGCACCACGTTGCCCAGCGAGTCGCCGATGAGGATGCCGTCGATGCCGGCCTCGTCCTCGAGCTTCGCGGTGGAGTAATCGTAGGCCGTGAGCATGGCGAGCTTGCGGCCCTCGGCCTTGGCCTGGGCGAACGTTGCCACGGTGTTCTTCATGGGTTTCTCTCCTTCGCTTTACCTGCGGGTTTGTGCTGATTCCAGCAGATTCCTCATCGGGGCGTGATCGCGTTCGGGGTGGCGCCGCGCGGCCAGTTCGCAAACGGAAAGCGACAGCGTGGCGTAGGTTTCGCGCGCCTGCCCGTCCAATGCGGCCAGATGCTTGCGCACCGTTTCGATGTCGTTGCGCTCGATGGGGCCGGATAGGGCATTTTGCGGGCCCTTTTGCGCGATGGCGGCGCAATTTCCGGTGAACAGCGGGCCGGCGGCCTGCAGAGCTTGCTCAGGCGTGAACCCGCAGCCCTCCAGAATGCCCAGCCCCTCGGAGGCAAGGCCGCACACCAGATTGCTCAGGAACACCGCCGCGGCGTGATAGCGAACCTTCGCGTCGGCTGCGATGGTGCAGTGCGGGTTGCCCGCCGCATCCAGCAGCGCGCCTGCCGCGTTGACCGCAGCCTGGTCGCCTTCAAGCGCGAAGAACATGCCGGCAAGGCGATCGGGCGCATCGGCGCTGGTCGGGACGTCGGGCACGGCGCACAGTGGGTGAACGCTCGCGCAGGCTGCCCCGGCTTTTCGGCATGCGTCGAGCTCTCCGGAGGTCAGCGCGCCGCTTGCGTGGCACACCAATTTTCCGGAAAGGCTGCCTGCCGGCGTGCTCGCCGCGGCGTCGGCCAGCTGGCCTGCCGCTTCGGCGATGGCGCCATCGGGCACGGTTATGAAGATGAGGTTCGTGGAATCAAGAAGCGCTTGCAGCGAGGAAAAGGAAACGGAATGCGTGCACTGCGATGCCCAAAGCGCCGCCTTTTGCGTGCGGCTTGCATAGCCTGAGACCTTCGAACCGTGTTCGAACAGATGCGTTCCCAGGGCGAACCCGATTTTGCCGGCTCCCACGAACCCCACGCGCAAGCGCGCGTCACGTTCTGCGGGGCACGAACCAACCGATACGGTCACGTCAGTGCCTTTCGTTTCTTTGCTGCGAGGCTGGATGCCTGGACTTGTTCCGGGTCACCCGCGCTCCTTTACGAGGGGGCAGTATACGCCGTGGCGAAGCGCCGATGCAAGCGTCGTGGGCATTCGATTCCGAATCCAAATGAAAGGCACGCAAACAGATGAAGTTGGACTATAGTTCGGGTTGTATTCAACCGAGAATAGCTTGCCGAGGGCAAGCTCTCGGCGTAGGCAGGTGACGCGCGCTGCGTCTCGTCGTCATCCGGGCGGTCGGGTATCGGGCGGCGGGCGGCGGGTTGCGTGCGCGCAATGCGTCGGCTTTGCGCTGAGCATCAGGGAAAGAGGCGGCCATGAGGGACCATTCGCAACATATACAGCTGTCGCGCGAGGAGGCGGTTGCGGCGACGTTGGCGGCGTTGGACGCGCTGCCGGAGGGTTTCGGCTGGCGCGGCGTGCAGGCGCAGGCAAAAGGCGCCGATGCCGGGAAATTCCATGCGCGTGAGGTTGCGCGCAAGCTGGTGGAGCGCGTTTCCCTGGCGGAATCGGTAGGGCGCGTGCTGGCGTATGACGTATGCGCCGTGAACGACATGCCCAGCGCGCTCACCTGCGCCATGGATTCCATCGCGCTGCACTGGTCCGATTTTGTCGACCTGGCAGATGGCGAAGTGCCCGACACCAGCGCGTGGGTGCGCGGCCGGGACTGGGAGTTCGCAAACACCGGTGTTGCCATGCCGGAAGGGTTCGACACGGCCATCGTCATCGAGCATGCGCAGGTTTCCGCAGATGAGCAGCATGTGATCATCGATGCAGCGCCGTCGAGGCCCGGTGTGGGCACGCGTCCGGTAGGCAGCACCATGCGTCGCGGCGATGTGCTGGGCCGCGCAGGCCAGCTGATCACGCCCGACCTGGCGGCGCGCATGGGCTCGGGCAACAACGGGTCGGTGCCGGTGGTGCGCCGCCCGCGCGTGGCGTTCATCCCCACGGGCAACGAGTTGGTGGCTCCCGGCGTGCCGTTCGACCCCGACCGCGCCGCATCCTTCGCGGCCCGCGGGCGCAACTTCGAGATGAACAGCGTGCTCGTGAAGGCGAAATGCGAGCAGTGGGGCGGGCGTTTCGTCCCGTTCGATATCGTTCCCGACCGCCGCGACGCCATCGAGGAGGCCATCGCGCAAGCCGTCGAGCAGGCCGACACCGTGGTGCTCAACGCGGGGTCGTCGAAGGGAAGCGATGACTGGTCTTGCGAGGTCATGGAGCAGATGGGGCAGATGATCTGCCATCAGACGAACCACGGCCCGGGGCACCATTCCAGCTTCGCCATCGTCGATGGCACGCCCATCGTGGGCATCTCGGGCCCCAGCGCCGGCGCGTCGTTCACGCTGAACTTCTACCTGCGCCCGCTCATGCGCGCGTTTTCCGGCTTGGACCCCGAGGTTCCGCGCACGCCCATGGTGCTGGCTGAGGCGTTCCCGGCAGGTGGGCACGGTCCGAAGGGACATGGCGGCCCGGTCCGCGGCGAGGACAGGCCCGCGGAGCATCCTGCGCACAAGCCCGGCGAGCCCGAGTTCTTCGGCATCAAGCTGCTGCGTGCCGAGCGTGCCGAGGACGGCACGCTGCGCGCCTGGCCCGTGCCCGGGCGCCCCGGCAGCCCGGAGAGCTTCGAGGCCAACGCCTACTATATGTTGCCCAACGGCCCGGGCATTAAGGCCCCCGAGCGCGGCGACGTGATCTGGGCGGAGTGGAGATAGCTCGACCTGTTCGGAATTCGCTGCGCCCGCCTGGGGGCGACGTCTGCGACGTCGTTTGATGAGCTCGCGGGCTTCCCGCAGCTGCTAAGGCCGCATCGCCGTTTCGAAGGCGATGCGGCCTTTTGCATATGCGTGCGAAGAACGGCTGCTCGGCCGTCTTGCCATCGCGCGTTTGCTTGTGCCTAAATTAGCGAAAATATGTTCGGTTTTCGACTTGCACGAACATCTGTGCGTGTGCTAGAATCCTTGCATCACATGAGCCAGTGCAGATGCTTTCCCTTCGGGCGTTGGGCCTGCGGGAATGTCGTGGCCGGCATCCGTCTCCGGGGTGCCCTTTCCTCTTCTGCAAGATCCTCGAAACCACGGAATGCAACGATAGTTTTCGCAGATAAGGCATGCTAAAATATCGTTGTACGAAATTCGAGGAATTAATGGATGACGTACAGATAGATGTGCATGCTTTCAAGCATGGCGTCACAAGCGATGAGATCTTGCAAGCATGGAACAGCATCGTGGCCATGAGACTCAGAACGGCACCATGCGAGGAAACGATCGTCGCAATCGGCCTTTCGGCAAAGGGCGAGGCCATCGAATTGGTTGCCTCGCTGAAATGGCAAGGTGTCCTTGTCTATCATGCGATGAAGCCGCCTACTGAAAAGGTCTTAAAGGAACTGGGGCTTGTAAGGAGGAAGCGATGACGGTGTTAACTGCTGAAGAAGTTGAAAAGCGGTTCGGATACACTCCTGAACAACTCGACAAGATGGAAGCTGATGCAACGGCGGGCGTTTTCCACGGCGAGCCCAGCGGTCCTGTTGTGTATGCGCCGGGTTATGGTCCCGGCCGCCCTCTTATGTTCGATGAGGAAATGAAGCAGGTGGGGTTTAAAGAGCCGGTGAATAAAATCCTGCTCATAGACATCCGCGCAGCGCAGCTTGGGATGAAACGGTCGGAATATCTTCGCCATCTGGTAGATGAAGATTTGAAGCTCGCTGGTATTGCGTAGCGGTCAGCGTCGCGATGGGGCTGGGTTCCGTGTCTATCGAATCGCTGTCGCCTGAGGGTTCGCGGCCTGATGGGCGGGCTTGTTTGCTATCATAGCCAAGTTAACGGTCTAACCGCTTTCAGCGTGCGTGGAGCTGGGTTGCGCCGGCTTTCCCGGCGTGTCCGCGGGCGTCGCCATCGTGTCGGCTTCCCCGGGCGTGTCCGCAAGTGTCGCGATTGCGGTGGCTTCCCCGGGTGTGCCCGCGGGTGCTGCTACTGCATCGGCGTCGATCGGATGCGGGGTAGTTGTCGCTTTGCAGCGTAGCCGCTAACACGTGCGTTGGAATCGAAAGGAAAGAAACCAATGACCCAATACCTTACCGAGCGCGAGGTCCGCGGCATCGCGGAATACGCGCGCATCGGCCTTTCCGGGGAGGAGCTCTCCGAGATGACGGTCGATCTGAACAACATCATCGAAACGCTGCAGTCCATCAAGCAGCTGGACCTCGAGGGCGTGGAGCCTACGTTCCATCCCATCGGAAGCCTGTCCAACGTCATGCGCGAGGATGTGGAAACCGAGTCGTTCACGCAGCAGGTTGCGCTTGAGAACGCGCCGAAGCAGCAGGACGGCAGCTTCCTGATTCCGTCCATCCTGGGCGAAGGGGGCGATGCGTAATGGCCATCTCCGATATGGGCATCGCGCAGATCCGCGAGGGTCTGGCATCCAAGCAGTTCACCGCCTGCGAGGTTGCGCAGGCAAGCCTCGACCGCATCGCGCAGGCCGATTCTCAGGTGCATGCGTTCCTGGAGGTCACCTCCGAGGCTGCCATGGCCGCCGCGCAGCGCGTGGACCAGGCCATCGCCGACGGCACGTTCGATACGCTCGGCCCGCTGGCCGGCGTGCCGGTGGCGTTCAAGGACAACATGAACATGACGGGCACGCACACCACCTGCTCCTCCCGCATGCTGGAAAACTACGTGTCCCCGTACACCGCAACGTGCGTGCAGCGCATCATCGACGCCGGCGGTCTGCCGCTGGGCAAGCTGAACATGGACGAGTTCGCGTTCGGTTCCACCACCGAGTCCTCCGCGTTCGGCCCCACGCGCAACCCGTGGGATCTGGGTCGTGTTCCGGGCGGCAGCTCGGGCGGCTCTGCGGCGGCGGTCGCCGCGGGCATGGCGTGCGTCACGCTGGGCTCCGACACGGGCGGCTCCATCCGCCAGCCCGCCAGCTTCTGCGGCATCGTGGGCGTGAAGCCCACGTACGGCACGGTCAGCCGTTACGGCGTCGTGGCCTTCGGCAGCTCGCTCGACCAGGTCGGCCCGTTCGCCCGCAGCGTCGAGGACGCCGCTGCCGCGATGGACGCCCTGTGCGGCCATGACCCCCTGGACTGCACGTCGCAGGACGTGAAGGCCGGTTTCCGCGCTGCATGCCAACAGGACGTTGCGGGCATGCGCATCGGCGTGGTTCGCAGCTTCATGGACGCCAAGGGCCTGTCCTTCGAGGTCTCGGAGCGCGTGTCCGAGGCCGCTGCCAAGCTCGAGGCCGCCGGCGCCACCATCGTCGAGGTCGACCTGCCGCATATTGACGCCGCCATCAGCGCTTACTACGTGCTGGGCCCGTGCGAGGCGTTCTCCAACCTGGCCCGCTTCGACAGCGTGCGCTACGGCTACTGCGAGGAAGGCCACAAGGACTTGGGCAGCCAGTACGAGGCAAGCCGCGCCCATGGTTTCGGCGAAGAGGCGAAGCGCCGCATCATGCTGGGCAGCTACCTGCTTTCCGCCGGCGTGTACGAGCAGTACTACTATCCGGCCCAGCAGGTCCGCACGCTCATCACGCAGGACTACCGCAACGCCTACGAGCAGTGCGACGTCATCTTGGCGCCCACGGCCCCGGCTACGGCGTTCAAGTTCGGCGAGATCGCCGATCCGGCAACCATGTACCTGTCCGACGTGTTCACCATCTCCATCAACATTGCCGGCAACGGCGGCATGAGCGTGCCGTGCGGCTTGGGTGCGCAAAGCGGCATGCCCGTGGGCGTGCAGCTTATCGCCCCGCAGTTCAAGGACGAGAACATGTTCCGCGCCGCCATGGCGCTTGAGGCCGCCTACGGCAAGGCCCCCGTGGCCCCGAACTTCGCCGACGGGAAGGTGATTGAGTAATGCGTAAGCTCGAAGAAGTCCTCAAGGATTGGGAGGCGGTCATCGGCTTGGAGATCCACGCCGAGCTGACCACGTTGAACACGAAGATGTTCTGCGGCTGCAAGCTTGAGTTCGGCGCCGATCCGAACACGCACACCTGCCCGGTGTGCCTGGGTCTTCCGGGTGCTCTGCCTGTGCCGAACAAGGCTGCTATCGAGTCCATCGTGCTTGCCGGCCTGGCCACGAACTGCGATATCGAGAAGCACAGCATGTTCTACCGTAAGAACTACATGTATCCCGACATGGCTAAGAACTTCCAGACCACGCAGGGTCCGGTGGCGTTCTGCATGCGAGGACATCTCGATTTGGATGTCGACGGTCCGGCAGCCAAGGAACGCGGCGATATCGCCGGCTTGAAGCCGGGCGAGACGTGCGAGAACGTCACCGTCACCGATTCCGGCTACACGGCCCACGTGGGCATCACGCGCATCCATATGGAGGAAGACGCCGGCAAGATGATCCACATCGGCGGCGATGAGGGCCGTATCGCGGGCGCTACGCACTCGCTGGTTGACTACAACCGCGCCGGCACGCCGCTCATCGAGTTGGTCACCGAGCCCGATCTGCGCACGCCCGAGGAGGCGCGCCTGTTCATGCAGAAGCTACGTCAGATTTATCTGGCCATCGGCATCTCCGACTGCTCCATGGAGGAAGGCTCCATGCGCTGCGACGGCAACGTCAGCCTGCGTCGCCGCGGCTCCACGAAGCTGGGCGTGAAGACCGAGCTGAAGAACATGAACTCCTTCAAGAACCTGCATGATGGTTTGGCTTACGAGATTTGCCGTCAGGCCGAGGTTCTGGAAGAGGGCGGTCAAATCTACCAGGAAACCCGCCATTGGGACCCCACCATGAAACACACCATCGTCATGCGCGTGAAGGAAACCGCTGACGACTACCGCCTGTTCCCCGAGCCCGACTTGGCGCCCTATGACCTCTCCGATGAGTTCATCGAAGGCGTGCGTGCCAAGCTGCCCGAGCTGCCCGACCAGAAGGCCGCCCGCTTCGCCGAGGAGTTCGGCCTGTCCGCGTACGATGCTCGCCATCTGGTCGACCACCGCGCCACGGCAGACTTCTTCGAAGCGTGCATGGAGGTTGCGGGCAAGGATGCCGCCAGGTTGGCGAAGCCCGTTGCCAACCTGGCCATCAACGACGTCACCGCATGGTTCAACGCCAGCGAGGATGCCGACCTTGCGCAAAGCCCGCTCACGCCCGCCCGCGCGGTGGAGCTGGTGAAGCTGCTCGCCGAGGACGCCATCTCGTCCAAGCAGGCCAAGCAGGTGTTCTCCGCCATCATGGATGAGGATAAGGACCCCTCGGTCATCGTCGAGGAGCGTGGCATGAAGCAGGTGTCGGACACCGGCGCCATCGAGGCCGTTGTGGATGCCATCATCGCGGCGAACCCCGACGAGGTTGCTCGCTATAAGGAAGGCAACACGAAGGTCATCGGGTTCTTCGTGGGCCAGTGCATGAAGGAGATGCGCGGCCAGGGCAATCCGAAGATCATCAACCAGTTACTGGCGAAGAAGCTGGCAGAATAGCGTTAACGCAATCGCAAACGTAAACGAGGAGCCGCTGATGAGCGGCTCCTCGTGCGTTATAGGACGTGCAAGCAATGCGAGCGATGATGCGCGTGAGTCGATTCGGAGTAAGTGAATCGACTCACGCAGACATGGTCAGAGTGTACCGTCGGCAGTTGCTGCGCGCGGCTCGAGCGCTGCGGCAAGCTGTAAAGCGCAGTGCTAGTGAAGGCGGAGGGCTCGCGGCGCGTAAGCCGTGGGGTGCAACAATCGTTTGCAACCCGCGTGCAGTGCGCAGCGCTAGCAAAGGCAGGGGCTCGCGGCGCGATGCGCGCAAGCCGCAGGCGCCCTTATCGCATCACTTTGGCTAGCACCTTCGCGAGCTTCGCCGGGTCGATGGGCTTGGAGACGTGGGCGTTCATGCCGCTGGCAAGCGAGCGCTTCACGTCTTCGGCGAACGCGTTCGCGCTGGTTGCCACGATGGGCACGTTGGCGGCGTCGGCGCGGTCCAGGCAGCGGATGCGGTGCGCGGCGGTAAGCCCGTCCATGACTGGCATCATGACGTCCATCAAGATGATGTCGTAGCGCCCAACAGGGGACTGCCTGAACGCGTCCACCGCCTCTTGGCCGTTCGTCGCCTTATCCACGGTGAATCCCATGTCACCGATCACGTACGTGATGATTTCCATGTTCAGCTCGTTGTCCTCGGCGACCAAGGCGCGCTTGCCGATGAAATCGACCTGCTCGGCATCTGCATCTGCCGGCTTGCCGACTGCGTCGGTTATCGGTAGCGGTATCTCGAAATAGAACGTGCTGCCATGCCCGAGGCGGCTGTTCGCGTGGATGCGATCGCCCATCATGAGCACGATGCGGTTGCTGATGGCGAGTCCCAGTCCTGTGCCCTGTTGGCGGGCGTCCGTGGCGTTTACCTGCTCGAACTTTGCGAAGATGCGATCGATGTCCTCCTCGGCGATGCCCACGCCCTCATCGGTGACGGCGAAATACACGCTTGCCGTTCGGGTGTCGTTCGTCCGGGCGCCGTTCCCCGTCGCCCGCTTTTCGGCGCCCGTGACTTCGCGGTCCGCCGGCTGTGTGCCGCCTTCCGCTGCCTCGTAGCCTGCCGGAAGCGTACCCGCCGCCGCGCCTTCCGTTGCCTGTGCGTCAGCTCCCGCGGTCTCGCAACCCGCCCGCAACTCGCTCGCCGCGCCCGCAGCGTCAGCCCCCGTGGCCTCGCAGCCTACCGGCAGGCTGCCCGCGGCGCCGGCGCCGGCGGCCCTCTCCTCGATGGTCACCGTGATGATGCCGCCATCGTGCGAATATTTCACCGCGTTGCCCACCAGGTTGATGAGCACCTGGCTAAGGCGTAGCGCGTCGCCCGTGAACCAATCGTGCTGCATCCGCATGTCCACGATCAGCTTCTGGTTGCGCGCGGCAAGCCTTCCGGCGCTTACGGCGTTGAGCTCCTCTACCACGTGGCTCATGCTGAAGGGCGCATCGCCGAGCAGCATCTTGTCGCTCTCGATCTTCGTCATGTCCAGGATGCCATTGAGAAGGTCGAGCAGGTACAGCGACGACGCGTGCACCTTGTTCAGGCAATCGACTCGGCGCTCGTCGCTCTGCTCGGGTTTCAAGGCTATCTCGGTCATGCCGATGATGCCGTTCATGGGCGTGCGGATCTCGTGCGACATGCGCGCGAGGAAGTCGGACTTCGCCTGTGCCGATTGGTCAAGCTCCTCTTGGTTGATGCGGTTTTGGATGATCGTGCCCACCTCGCGCAGAGTGTTTGCGGTCTCATCGTCGTCGAATGCCTTGCCGGCGTTGCTCAGGAAGAACACGGCCCCCGAGTATTTCCCCGCGTTCGTCATAGTGAACGCGACGCCGCCGCAGTAAGCGCGCACCTCCTCGCACATGGCGAAGATGGGCATCTCGCTCACGGGATGCACCAGGCCCTGCTCGCCGAATCGTTGCAGCGTGTCGACGGCCTCCCGCGAAAGCGGGAACACGGCGCCTTCGTCGATGCCCGGGATGGGGCCGAAGAAGTAGCGCACCGATGCCGTTTGATAGTCTTCTTGGAACGACGTGATGAACAGGTTGGTCACGTCGAGCCTCTCGTTCAGTTGCCGCATAAGCAGGTCCATACCCGCCGTCAGCGAAAGGCGTCGGTCGAGCAGGTTCAGCGTCAGGGCGGGCAGCCCCATATCCTCGACGTGGTTGAACGAGGATATGGGGTCGAACGGCCTTGGCTCGAACGAGCCGTCCATGGACGGGTCCCAGCATGCGCAGGCTGCACGATGCTCCATCGACGCCTGAAGCGCCGTGCGCGCCCGTCGAAGCAGCTCGGAGGTGTTCCTGACATCCTCTGCCGATGCCACGCCTACATGGAAGCTCAGCTCCAGCACTCCGGGGCGGACCAATCGCGCGAACCGGCGCTGCAGCTCGGTCGCCTCGCCGATCGCATCGCCGGCGCATTTGCCGGGAAGCCAGTAGGCGAACTGCCCGGCGCCGACGCGCATCAGGATGGCATCGTGGTCGCCCCTGTTGTGGTTGAAGGTGCGCATGACCTTGGCCAGCTCGTTGAGCAGCACGTCGCCGAAGGGGATGCCGTAGTCGCGCACGATGTTCGCGAACCCGTCGATCTCGACGACGACAAGCTGCCCCGCGTCTGCGCCCACGCGCGCCGCTGCGATGGCGTCCATGCCGGGCTTGAAGCGATATGCCGATGTCGCGGGGTCGAGCGCCTGCTTGCGCGCAGCTTCGATCTCGCGGCGCTTCCTGCCGTCGATGTCGTGGATGACGCACACCATGCAGTCTTGCCCGTTGTCGGCGTCCTGAACGCGCGATGAGCTCACCTCGAGCCAATGACCTTGCGGCGAGCGTTCGGTCACGGCTTCCACCTGGATGCTCGTCTCCTGCATCAGGCTTACGGCCTGCTCGATGGCGTCCACCGCCTCGGGGTTCGCGCTGTCGTGGCGGAACAGGTCCCAGAAGCGCGTGGCATCGTACTCGCCGTCGTCGAGGGAGTTCACGATCTCGATGGATCCTGTTTCGGGATGGAAGGTGAAGAAGGCGTCGTTGGTGCCCTTGACGGCCAGGCGATAGCGCTCCTTCTCCTCGTTGAGCTTGTGCTGCTTCTCAAGGCCGTCCTCGGTAAGGTCGAGAATGACCTTATGGAGCTGGTCGACCTCGGCGACGGGTGTGCGGAACGCGTGCAGCTTCTCCATGCCTCCTTGCACGCTTTCGATTAGGTCCCTGAGCGGCCGGTTGATGGCGCGCGAGACCAGCGCCACCAGCACCAGGCATCCGAGGGTGGTAAGGCCGATGGTCACGCCCAGACGGTGGTACAACGAGTTGCCCGTGGCGAAGATAGAATCCTCGGAGAACAGGCCGACGACCGCCCAGTTCGTGTCGTCGTAGGGTACGATGCCCGAATACAGCTTCAGCGGTTCGGCGATCGCGTACACCTGTTGATCGCCCATGGTAACGCCTTCGACCTGCATAAGGCCCGCATTGCGCGTTTCCTTGAGTGCGAAGGCGGGCCCTTCGGCGTTCACCGCGTTGTAGAGCACACCGTTTCCCGTGATGACCTGGTACGAGCCGTTGCCGTCCGCCAGCGCAAGGGCGTAGCCGCCGGCTTCGCTGCCGCAAAGTTCGGATATGGGGAAGTGCAAGTCCGTCAGATATGCGGTGGACACCTCGATTCCCAGCACGCCGTACACCTGCCCGTTGAGCATGAGCGGCACCGAGTAGGCGATCATGCGGTAGCTGTCGCTCGGATTGCCCTCCAGCACGAACGGCTGCGACCAATACGCCATGGCATTCGCATCGGCGCCCGGGTTTTGCAGGGCGGCCTCGTAGGGTTTGTAGAAGAAGTCGTCGGCGCCGCGCGCGCCGTTGCCGGCGAGGTGCAGTTTCGGCGCCCAGGTGTTGTCAAGGGCGATGGACGCGTCGCGGGCGATTTCCTTGTCCCCTCGCTCAAGCAGCAGGTCGGAATAGGAATCCGAACTGCCGGTGGGGTCGGAATCGCGCAGGAACGCCCCGATGTGGTCCTGCGCGGCGGAAAGGTCACCGTCGTTTCCCAAGATCAGGTACGCGCCGCTGGCGGTGTTGGCCCCTATGATGGAGAGCAGCCGCGGGAAGGCGGCGGCTACGAAGGCCTCCTTCTGATCGTTATCGGCAAGGAACTCCGACACGTCGAGGCCCGATTGGGCAAGTTGGTCGGAGAGGGCGGAGTTGAAGATGACGGTCTCGCGGGATATGCCGGACCAGCTTTTGACCATAGCGCTTTCCAGGTTCACCTTGCGGTTGTCCACCGCGCGGGCGTCGATGGAGATGGCGTTGTCCTCAAGCGTGCTCTTCACTCCGCTGAACGTGAGGACCGAGATGGGCAAGGCGCCCTGGATCAGGACGATCGCGGCAAGCGAGATCATGAGCACTCGAAGGAAAGATACCTTTCGCTTCCCCTTTGCGGCGTTTTTGCCCGTGCTCGTGCCTGCGCTCGTACCCGCGCCCACGCCAGAGACTATGTTCTTGCGTTCGTTATGCACTTCTTGCTACTCCGTGCCCTCGGCTGCGGCTTGGAGCTGCTGGCAGAAGGAGGCGTACCATTGCTCGAACGCGGCATCGCCCACGTACGGCTCAAGCGCCTCGGTGCGCGATTGGCCGGCGGCTATTGCTGTCTGAACAGCCGCTTTGTCGGCGGTCGCCTTATCGTCGAGCGAATGGTCGAGCACCTTGCGCGCGGCATAAGCGTTGTCGAAGCTCTTAAGCGAGTACAGCTCCACGTCGTCGAAGGAGTCCATGGCCATGGCGATGCAGTCGCGGGTCTTGGGGTTTACGGAGAGGTTCTCGTTCTGAATCGCGTTATCAAGCTCTTCGACGCTGTTTGCATCAGTTCGCACGGGAAGATACGACGCCGCCGTCGCGAAGCGCAGGTTGTTCTGCTTCTCGGTGAACCACTTCAGAAACTCGCAGGAAGCGTATTCGTGTTGCTCGTCCGACTTCGCCACCGCCATGCCGGCGCCTTGCTGAGGAGCCACGGCGTTGCCTCCCTCGAAGGTTGGCGGCATGATGATCTGATAGCCGATCTCGTGCGTTCCGTTGTCGTCGACCACCTGGTCGGGGAAGTACGCCGCCGATGCGGTGGAGCCCGTGTAGCAGATGATGTCGCCCGTCTTCATGTCGTCGGAGCGGAACTTGCCCTTGGCGTCGAAATATCCGCTGACGAAGGGTATGTAGTAGTTGTCCCACAGGCGGCGGACCTTTTCCTTGTCGGCGTTGACCGCGGTTTTGCCGTCGGCGTTGGGCGCGAGCAGATCGACGCCCATCTGCCTCATGCCGATGATGAAGTAGTTGGACAGGGAGTCGCGGCCGTAGAACGCCTTGCCGTCATCGGGGACGTCGGGCGTCAGCGCATCGGTGTACTCGTAGTAGCGCTTGGCGGTGGCCGCGATGCCCTCTTGCGTTGCCAGGTCATCGACGGTTGCGCCGGTTGCCTGGGCGAAGGGCTCCCAGTCGGTTTCGTCGAGCATGGTCACCTCGGTGGACTTCGCCACCGGCAGCAGGTACAGGGAATCGTTGCCGTCGAAGCGTCCCTCGTCAAGGTAGTCGGGCACATAGTTGGACAGCTCGTCGGAGGTGAAGTAGTCCGTCAGATCGACGAGCTTGCCCTGTTGTTGCACGTTGTAGGCCGTGTCGGCGTAGGAGGAGAACACGTTGGGCATCTGGTCGGCGCCGACCTCGCCTGCCGACGAGTTCGAGATAGCCTTCTCCAACTCGGCGACCGACCCTTGGGTCTTGCTTTTCACGTAGATGCCCTTCTCCTTGCCCACGGTGGAGTTGAACTCGGACACCAGGCTGTCGAAGGATGCCTGCTGGGCGCCGTTGTAGTAATCCCATACGGTGATGGTGGTGGGGTTGCTCGGGTCCAGCTTGACGGCGGTCTTCCCGCTATCGCCGGCGCAGCCGGTGGATAGCGCAGCGGCAAGCACGCCGGTAAGGGCGAATGCGGCCAGCGCGGCTTTTCGGGGGCGGGCGCGGTGCGCGCGGCGGCTGCGGCGGTTGTCGGTTGCGCCGTCTTCCTGGGTGACGCCTGCGGCGTGGCGGTTGGTGCGCATGTGCATACTGGATTCCTCCTAGTGCTCGGCCGGCGTGGTTTCGGCGCTGGTCGAAGGTTCCGTATCGGTTGGGCGAGCTTCCGTGGCCTCGATGGCCGGGCGGGCGGCGGGGCCGCTGCCCGCGTCGTCGCTCGAGCCGTCGCCGCCATCATCAGCGAAGTCGGCGCCTGCGGCGTCGGCCCCGCCGGATTTGTCAGCGGGGTGCCAAATCCCATCATACCCGTTAATACCGGCGGAATCGGCGATTCGCCCTGCTTCGCCGGCGGATTTTGCGTTCGCGGCGGCATCCGGCTCGCTTGTCGGCGGTGCGACGGGGGCTTTCGTGTCCACGGCCTCGTCGACGACCACCACGGTGGATGCGTCGACCGTGGGCAGCCCCATCATCGCGCGCAGGCGGTTTTCAGGCTCAAGCAGGCGTGCGGCCATCTCCTTGCGCACCTGCGTCTCGGTCGGCGCCGTGAAGATGTCCCAGTCGAACAGCTCGTTTTCGACTTGGAAGAACATGCTGTCGTAATCGGTGTATCCCGCGAACCGGTATGTCCATGCGTCCAGGTATGCGCGCTGGACCTGGCCGTCGTCGGGCATATGGAGGCGGATCCTGCCCTCCTCCCCTTCAAAGCCGGTGAACGTGTATCCGACGCCCGGGCCGTACAGGTCCAAGGACGCCACGCGCTCGCCGAGGGTGATATCGATAATCGCTTCGTTGCCGGCAAACACATTTACGCCGATGCGGTTGTACCGCGCCTTGTCAGTGGCCTCTTCGTTGTGCGCGACCAGTTTGGCGGCGGTGATACCGGGGCAGTTGGCGAACGCCTCCTGGTCGACGAAAAGGTTTCCCGCCGCGATATCGACCGAGGTCAAGCCCGCGCATCCGTCGAATGCGTTCATCTCGACCCACACGTACGCGTCAGGCTGGTCGATCATCACGCTTCCTTGGAGGCCGGAGTTCTTGAAGGCGTTGCGGTCTATGTACTGCAGGTTCGTCAGCTTTTCCCAGTCAAGGGTCCATTCGCCGCCGGTGCCCTCGAATGCGCCAGGCAGGGTTTGCCCGCCGACGACGGCGCCGCCGAAGATCTCGGTCACGGAAGAGGGAAGCACGACGGTCCCCTGCAGGCTGGTGCCCGCGCCAAGGGCAAGGCTCGGCGCGCCGTCCTCGTCGTCTTCCAGGTATCCGTACAGGATGAGCGATCCGTCCTTTTGCGGCAGCGCCACCAGGTCGTTCACGCCCTCGATGTTGACGAAGCGGCTGTCGTAACCGCTTTCAGCGTCGCTAGGGCAGTACCAGGTGCAGCCGGTGCCGCCCGGGTTCTCGTCGGTGGCGAAGGAGGCGTTCTTGGCACGAGAGGCCACGAAACCCAGGTTCCTGCAGCCTGCGAGGGCGTTCGCACCCACATCGATGGTGTCGGACGTTCCGATGAACAGCCCCTGGAGGTTCGAGCAGTTCTGGAAGGCGTTCTTGCCGATTTCCGTCACGCTCTCGTCGAGCGTGACCCACTTCAGGTCCAGGTCGCCCGCGAAGGCGTAGTCGGAGATTTCGTTGACCTTGATCTTGCCGCCGTTTTCGCTGGTCAGCGTGCCGTCGAAGCTCTCGACCCACCAGGAGTCGTAGAGCAGCGTCGTCCAGCCGTCGCCGTCCGTGAAGTAGATGAACCCTTCCTGCGAGACGTCCATCACGACCACCTCGGCGTCCGGTGCCCCGGCGGCTGCAAGGCGGCTGTTCACGTAGGCGGCCTCCTGCTCGCTGTTGCAGACGATGGTGGACACGCTGCTATCGGCAAGGCATCCGTCCTCGAGCACGAGCGGCTCGCCGGAGTAGGCGTTCATGAGCACGAGCGTCTCGATCGACCCGTTGCCCGCAAGCGCGCCGGTCTTCACGATATGGGATAACTGGGTGAACACGGTCTCGTTGCCCAGGTCGAGCACGCGCACGATCTCGTCCTCGGAGAACACCACGCCCCCGGAAAGCGTGAGGTGCTTCTCGGGGTCGCTGGCCTTCGCCACCTCTACAGTCCAGGCGTTCTCGATGGCGTCCCCGTTCTCGGTAAGGAACTCGTCGAAGATGCCGTCGTCGATGATGAGCGTGCAGCCGTCAAGGTTGCCGATCTCGATATCGGGCAGGCTGCCGTCCTTGGCCGCATGCACGTGAACGGCGTCGAGATGGTTCGCCTTAGGCACCTCAACGCGCGTGATGCCGGCGGGGACGTCCAGGTCCCTGACATCGGTGGGGATGCCCAGGTAGGCGCTTCCGTCCTTGGACGTGAGGATCCCGTCGGCGGTTGCCGCGTAAACGGGGTTGTCCTCGGCCACGCGGTAGGCGCCGCGCACCTGGATGCCCGCGTCCACGTTCACGTACATGATCGATGAGGGAAGGGAAAGCTCGGTCAGGCTCCAGACGAAGCCGTGCCTTGTGCCGTCGTCGTTCATCTTGCCGTCGATGGCCTGGACGCCTTCGGGAACTTCAAGGGATTCGGTTATGCCGTCGCCTTCCCCGGAGGTCTCCACCACCGAGCCGTCGACGTCGATGAGCGTTTGCAGGCGCGCTGCGCTATAGGGGCCGGTTGGCGAATCGATCACACGGCCGTCGTCGTCGAGCGAGTAGCTTTGGAAGCGCACCAGGAACCCGGGGTCGAGCGGGGCGATGTCGCCGGGGATGATGACGTGTCGCCCCGGCGTGAGCTCGAACATGCTCGGGATGTCGGAATCGCCCTCCTTCCATCCCAGCAGCAGGGCGTCCAGATACCCCTCGGCGTCGACGTACCCGGCGGAATCCATGAGCGCTTCCTGGGTGGTGGCGGTCAGCAGGCACAGCTTGCGGGCATCGTCGGTGTGCGAGAACAGCACCGGCCTGTTTCCGGATGCATCGGGAAGCCCCGTCACGAAGACGCAGGAACGTTGGGGCGTCAGCGTGACGTCCCGGTTGCGCCATGGCTCGTCGGTTGAGACGCGGTAGGACACGTTGACGGTGAGCGGGGAATCGGGGCCGGGGCAGATGGCGGGGTTCTTTTCGCCCGTGATCTGGTTCTTCCATGAGTTGATGCGGAAATACGGGTAGGCGTCGAAGTCGTCCTTGGCGCATCCGAAGTAGATGAACGACCAGGTTTCGAAATCCAGCCAGTATGCGTCGATGGAGCAGAACAGCGTCCAAGCATCGAGCTTTTGGCCATCGTAGACCTTGCTCGCGTCCCCGCTGATCGTGATGTCATCGTCGCTGATGAGCGAGCTATCTTTTCCGCCGTTGTAGATGTGCGCGAAATCGCCGCCGGTTCCGCCGTTGGGCGCCTCTTTGATCGGGGCGGGGTCGCGAGGCAGGTAGTCGTAGGAGTCCTTCGCGGGTTCGTCGGGCGTGGGCTGCGGCGAGGGCTGCGGGCTGGGCTGGGGGCTCTCGGTTTGCCCGCTCTGCCCGCCTTGCCCGTTCCCGTTCCCGGTTGCGCCGCCGTCGCCGTTGTCGGTTCCCTGGCCGATGACGGGCCCCGCCGCCGTGGGGGTGCCGATGACGGCGCCCCCGTCCGTGTCGCTGGCCTGGCCGTTCGCGACGGCGACGGTCTGCGACCCCTCGCCCGTGGCGTTGTAGGCGGTGGTTCCCGTGCCTCCCTCGAGGGGCAGGTCGCTGAAGGCGTCGAGCGCCGTGTGCTGCTCGTCCTGCTTTTCCGCATCGTCTTGCTGGCGGTTGGCCTGCGCGTCGGTTTTGGTTTCGCTTGCCTGATAGCCCTTCGCGCCATCGGTCGGCGCCGGGGAGTATGCGGAGGTGAAGCTGCTCGGGTCGAACGATGCGCCGCCCTGGGCAAGCGCGGCGGCGCCTGCGCCGAACGCGGCGACGACGGCGATGGACGCCGCGGCGGTGGCAAGGTTCTTCTTGGAATGCGGGGTGCGTCGGTCTGCCATACATCCCTTCTTTCTATAAGGCGTCCGCGAAGAAGCGGCGGGCGCGCTCGGCGACGGTGCCGGGCTTCGGCAGGGTCGCGGCAAGGCGGTCGTTGAAGCTGCGCACTGTGCGCAGCTCGTTGGGTTTCAGCGGGCGCCCCCCGAAGGCGAACGCCTGGTGCAGCTGGATGGCGCGCTTGTAGTCCAGCTCATCGATGCCGGGAAACGCCGCGGGCACGGCGGCGGCGCATTCGAGCGGGCGGGTGGTGTCGAACGTCGGGACGCCGGCGGCCATGAGACGCGCGAGCTGCTGGTAGAGCGCCGGGACGCAAATCTGTTGGCGTTCGTCGCCGCAGAGTCTGACGCGCAGGTGCCGCCGCAGGGCGCGCTGCGCGAAGGCCGCCGCGGTAGCGGCGATGACGGCGCCGAGCGCGATACCCGCAATGTGGATGACGTGGCGTGCCGAAAGCGTGCGGCTTTTCTGGGCCCCCTGGTCGGCATCGCCGCTCACTTCGCCTGCGACCGAGCCGGGGTCCATGACGCTGCCGTTGCCCGAGCTGACGGCCTCGCTCACGTCCATCACGCTGTCTGCCTGCAGCGTCTGCGTGTAGAAGCCGGGCGTGACCTCGATGGGGGTCCAGCCCAGGCCGTTCAGGTACACCTCGCACCAGGCGTGCGCGTCGGCCGCCGTCAGCGTGACAGGTTGAGCGCTTTCCGTAGCCGCTGAGACCTTGTCCGCGTCCACGCGATAGCCCTCGACGTAGCGCGCGGGGATACCTTGCGAGCGGAACGCCAGCGTGGCGACGGTGGCGAAATACGCCGGCCCGCCTTCGCGCTGCTGCTCCAAAAGCCAGCTGGTGAACGTGGGCTCGCCCTCTTCCCCGATGCCTGCGGGCACGGTTGCGGGGGAGGCGGTGTAGCTTGCCGTGGCGTCGAGCATGGTGCGCACGCGGCTGATGACGGCGTAGTCGGAGGCGCCGTCGGCATCCCAGCTATCCTGTCCGAACAGCAGCCGCTCGATGTCGCGCTGCTCGGATTCGCTTACCTGCAGGTAGCTGCTTTCCGCGAACGCGGCGTACACGCCCTCGGCGCCTGCGTAGCCTTCCTGTCTTCCGGAAAGCCAGGCGGTGTCGGCAAGCACGTCGGCGGCGGGAACGTCGTCCATGGTGAAGCAGTACGAGCGCGCGCCGAAAAAGCCGCTGTGCAGGCCGGCGTCAAGGTCGTGCGCGCCGCGGGCGCCGTCGAGGTTGCGCAGCGTGTAGGGGGTGTACACGAAGCGCGCATCGGCGCCGACGTTGCTCACCTGCACGGAAGCGGTGGGCTCCTCGCCCTGTCCGGCGGCCGCCGCCTCATCGTCGAAGTCCGCGCGCTGGTAGGCGGGCGCAAGGCCGTGGGCGCCTAGCCAGCTTCGCATGCCGGACCATTGCCCCTCGAACGCGCCATGATCAAGGGGAAGCCACGCGGCGCCCTGGAACGTGGCGCCTTGGAAGCCGCGCAGCAGCACATCGTCGGAGACGCTGCCGTCGAAGGAAAGCTCGAGCGTCTCGTCCTGCGACGCATTCATGGCCGATGCCTGCCGCAGGTTGCCCCGGGGAAGCGAGTCGGAGCCGTATCGCGCCTGGTCGGCGGCCTGTGCAGCGTCTTCGCGCAGCGCGTCGACGGCGGGCGCCGGGACGTACAGCTCGCAGCACAGCGCGAAGACGACGGCGACGGTGCAAGCCGCGAGCGCGCCTCCGGTGGCAAGCGATGCCAGGCTGCGCGCGGAATGCCTCAGCTGTTCAGCGCGGCAATGCGTCAGCCACCCGGCAACGGCCAGGCCACAGCCCACGGGGGCGTTGCCGAGCCCGAGCAACGTGGTGGCGGCGCACAAGGCGACCACGATCAGGAGCGATATGGACGTGGCGCGTAGGCGAGTGACTGCCCACGAAACCACGCCGATGACGGCGCCGAGGCATATGCCGAACGCCGGCGATCCGCAGACGGCGCCCTGGCCTGGGATGAGCCCCGCCCAGGTGCCGAACACGTGGTTGAAATGGGAAACGATGCCGTTGAACAGGCAGAACAGCCCCGATCGCGCATCGGGCAGGGCCAGGGCGACTGCCAGCGCGGCGCAGGCGAGGGCGGCCGCTGCCATGGCGGCCTTGGCCTTGTGCAGCTCGGCGGAGGCCAGCGCGCCGAGCGCTCCCGCGACGACGGCGCCGGCGGCGAGCACGCAGGCCAAGGCGGGCACGCTCAGGCATGCGGCTACCGAAAACGCCGCCGAAGCCGCCAGAAGGGCGGGCGCGACCGCGAACGCGACTGCCCGCGCCGCCCCGGCCTGGGTGCGACGACGCCCGGGCACCTGCGCCGAAACGACGAGGGCCCTTTCCTTATATATATGTCCGTTCGCCTTCGCCATGTCACAGCTCCAAGGTCTTGATGCGCCCGCCGCACACGGCTTCCGCGGGGATGTGCGTGAGCAGATAGCGCCCGCCATCGTCGGCGCCGGCCTGCGCGGCTTCGCCGATATGGATGACGGAAAGATCGGTCATGCCGGCAAGCTCGTCGAGCGCGTCTTTGCGCAAGGCGTCGGTGACCAGCATCGTCTTCGTGATGCCGTATGCGATGCGCACCTGGTTGAAGGCGTCTATGTCGTGCGGCGGACTGGCTTCCAGCGGCATGCTCAGCACCGTATCCATCATGTCCTCGAACCCGGCCAGCGAGTCGATGCGTTGCACGTGCGCACCCTCGGCGTCCTTGCAGATGACCGTGTGGGCAAGGCCTTGGCGCAGCAGGGCGAGGCTCAGCGCGGACAACATGGTCATGACGGCGTTCACCGCATCCTCCCGTTCGTCGTCTTCGCCCGATCCCGCGTGGGCATCGCGCAGAAGCGCGATATCGTAGTCGGTCGGCAGCGACGCCTCGCGCACCGTCAGGTTTCCGAAGCGCGCCGACAGCTTCCAGTGCACCTGCTTGAACGAGTCGCCGTCGTGGAAATCGCGCATCTCGAACACCTCGGAGCGGTCCTGGCCGCGGCGATCGTGGTCGTAAGAGGCGCCTGATTCGCTGGCCATGCGCCCGCGCGCGGGAAGGACGTCGATGTCGATCATCGGCGGATAGACGGTGGCGGACCCGCTGAACGAGACGTTGGGGAAGGGGATGCCGAACAGCCCGAGCGCATCGACGGTGCCGGCGGATGCCAGATCGAGCACGTAATGCCCGCAGCAGGCGGTGTCGAGCGGGATAGAGAACGTCTCGGTGCGCGCCATATCGGGCGCGAGCAGCACCGTCATGCGCTCCTGGCTGCCCGTCAGGAGGTTTTTCACGTCGAGGACCAGGTCCATGTGGCTGCGCAGCGGCCTGGGGCGCGTGACGGTGACCTGCATGGCGAGCTTCTGACCGCACACGGCGGCCGCGGGCAGGTCGAAGGCGATGCGCGTGCGGGCGGCTGCGAGCACGCCGAAAAGGCAGCTTGCCGCCGGCGCTGCTATGGCGCAGACGGCAAGCGCCAACGCCGCCGCGCTGTTGACGGCGAGGAACGCCAGCACGGCAAGCGCGCACGCTATAGCGTATATGATTCGATTGCGCTTCATCTGCCCTGTTCGCCTTTCGCCCGGTTCGGTTCGCCGTCGGCGCTTCGCTAGGCGCGGCCGCGCGCCCGGCCCATGGAGGGCGCGGCGACCTCGTTCATGACCTGGTCGAGCACGGTGTCGGCGTCGATGGACTCGATGCGCGCCTGAGGCTTGAGCACCAGGCGGTGCGCGCAGGTGGCCTTGAACACCTCGCGCACGTCCTCGGGCGTGACGAAGTCGCGCTCGCGGATGAGGGCGCAGGCGCGGGACATGCGGGTGAGCGCGATGATGCCGCGGGGGCTGATGCCCAGCTCCACCAGCTCCAACTCGCGCGTGCGCTCGCACAGCGCCACGATGTAGGCGAGCACGCTGTCGGCGACGTTGATGTTGCCCAGGAAGTTCTGCACCTCCAGCAGGTCGTCTCGGTCGATCTTGGCCTGCACGGAATCCAACGGATTCGCGTAGCGCTTGGCCTTCAAAATCTCCATCTGGTCGTCGGCAGACGGGTATCCGATGGACAGGCGGACCATGAAGCGGTCCAGCTGGCTGTCGGGAAGCGGCTGCGTGCCGGTCGAGCCCACGGGGTTCTCCGTGGCGATGCACACGAACGGGCGCGGCAACTTGTGCGTGACGCCGTCCACGGTGACCGACAGCTCCTCCATGACCTCGAGCAGGGCGGATTGGGTTTTCGCGCTGGTGCGGTTGATCTCGTCGCCCAGCAAGAGGTTGCAGTTCACGGCGCCCCAGGTGAAGCGGAACTCGTGGGCGTCTCGGTCGTACATGGAGAAGCCCGTGATGTCGGAGGGCATGGTGTCGGGTGTGAACTGCACGCGCTTGTACTCCAGGTCAAGCGCCTTCGACAGCGCCAGCGCCAGCGTGGTCTTGCCGGTGCCGGGGACGTCCTCGAGCAGGATATGGCCGCCGGCATAGATGGCCATGAGGGCCTTCTCGATGACGTCCCTTTTCCCGACGAGGGCCTTGCCCACCTCGTCGATGATGGCGCGCGATTGCTCGACGATCATGATAGTTACCTCCTGCTCGATAAGGCTGATTCCGCTGTTGCCGCTGCAAGTTGAGCCTTCAGCTCGGCGATTTCGATGGGCTTGCCGGCGTGCCCGTTCATGCCGGCTTTGCGGGACTCTCGCGCATCCTCCACGTAGTTGTTGGCGGACAGCGCGATGATGGGTACCGTTTGGGCGTCGGGGCGATCGAGGGCGCGGATGCGGCGCGTGGCCTCCCATCCGTTGAGCGTGGGCATCTGGATGTCCATGAGGACGGCGTCGTAGGCGCCGGGCGCCGATTTCCCAAACATGTCCACGACCACGGGGCCGTCGTCGGCGCGGTCGACGGCGACGCCGAGGTCCTCGAGCATCGCGGTTGCGATCATGGCGTTAAGATCGTTGTCTTCGGCCAGCAGGAATCGCTTGCCGGCGAATGTGTACTCGGTCGGCGTGCCGCCTTCGTCGGAGCGGGTTTCCAGTGTTTCGCCTTCCTGCTCAAGCTGCTCGATCTGCTTCTCGTCGGCCAGCTTGAAGGGGATGTACGCGGTGAAGTCGCTCCCCTTGCCGGGCTCGGTGTCGACGACGATCTTGCCGCCCATCAGGTCCACGAGCGCATCGGTGATGGCCATGCCCAGGCCCGTGCCGCCGTAGCGGCGGGCGATGGTGCGGTCTTCCTGCTCGAAGGGCAGGAAGATGCGGCTGATGTAGCGCGGGTCCATGCCTTTGCCGGTGTCGCGCACGCGGATGAGGTAGTTGACGATCCGTTCGCTGCGGTACATCTCGCGCATGGTGACGGTGACGCTGCCGCCCGCATCCGTGAACTTGAGCGCGTTGGATATGAAGTTCACCACCACCTGGTTGAGGCGTATGCGGTCGCCGACCAGGAACACGTCGTCGCAGCCGTCCGTCTCCACGCGGTAATCGATCTGCGCGTCCTGGGCTTGCTTCTCGAACATGGACTGCAGCTCCCTTGCCACCAGGCGCATGTCGAAGGGAAGCGCCTCAAGCTCCACGTGCCCGCTGTTCAAGCGGCTCATGTCGAGCACGTCGTTGATGAGCGACAGCAGGTAGCCCGACAGCTCGTCGGCGCGCTGCAGGTCGTCGAGCAGGAGCTCGGGCTCGGTGCTGTGGTCGCGGGCAAGCTCGATGATGCCCTTGACGCCGTTGAGCGGCGTGCGGATCTCGTGGCTCATCTGGCTCATGAAGCTCGAGCGGCCCTCCACGATCTGCAGGGCGCGGTCGCGCTCGGCGCGGGCCTGCTCGATGGCTTGCCGCTCCTCGGTGACGTCGATGAGCTCGACCAGGTAACGCTCGCCGTCGGCGACGGGCGTCGTCGTGATGCGGAGGTGCTTGCGGACCGGTTGGTCGCCGGGCATGTCGTAGGCGCACAGCTGGGTGAGCTTGCCGGCGCGGTCCCATGCTTTGATGGTTCGCTCGATCTCCAAGCGGTTCTCGGCGGGGATGCGGCGCAGCAGCACGTAGATGTCGTCGACGTAGCGTTGCGGGTCGATGCCGAGCATGGTGCGGAAATTCGCGGAGATGTAGACGGGGTACAGGTCATCCCGCCGCAGCAGGATGCGGACGCACTGGTCGGAGTCGGCGCACACGTCCTCGAGCAGCTGATGAAGCCGCGCATCGGATTGTTTATGCTTTGTGCCGAATAACCCCATGTCACCCCCAAAATTCGAAACTGTACTAGTATGCCATGGATCACACGGGGAAGGACGGCGATTCAACTCTTGTTTAAAGAAAAAGGTCAACGAAAACAATCAGGTAAGGGGGGTGACGCGAAAGCAGTGGATGGGAGGGGAGACAAACCCGCCCACCCGGCCGGCGGGGTAGCAGTGCCGCCGCCCGTCTGAACGCACCTCCGTCCCCCGTTCATCGTGAACAGGGGACGGAGGTGCGTTCACGTTCGGCGTGCAACTGCGCTGATGCTGTCGGGTTCGCCCGCTTTGCCTGCCTGTCGTTTACAATGGGCGGCATATGCAGGAAAGCCTGGTTGAAGGGCGGCTGCGTGCCCGTGCCGCATCGGACTGGGGCCGGCCGCGCGGGACGCATGCCCTCCGCGCGGGGCGGATGTCCGCGACGCGCCCGATTGCGCCCGCGCAACCGGGGAGAAACCGCTAGAAGCGAAGGAAACCTTATGAGCGATATCGATGTGCGCGCCGAGCTTGCGCATTGGATTGAGAACGTGCAGGATGCCGATCTGGCGGCCGAGCTGGCCGACATGCAGGCGAAGGCCGACGCCGGCGACGACGCCGCGATGACCGACGCCTTCTTCCAGAACCTGTCGTTCGGCACCGCGGGCCTGCGCGGCGTGCTGGGCGCCGGCACGAACCGCATGAACATCTACACGGTGGGTCGCGCCACGCAGGGCTTCGCCGATTACCTGAACGCGAACTTCGACAACCCCTCCGTCGCCATCGCCCGCGACAGCCGCAACAACGGCGAGCTGTTCGTGCGCACCACCGCCGCCATCATGGCCGCCAACGGCGTGACGGCATACGTGTACCCGCGCATCTCCCCGGTCCCCACGCTTTCGTGGGCCGTGCGCGACCTGGGCTGCTCGGGCGGTATCTGCATGACGGCCAGCCACAACCCTGCGCCGTACAACGGCTACAAGGCCTACGGCCCCGACGGCTGCCAGATCACCAGCCAGGCTGCCGCCGCCATCTCCGCGGCCATCGCCGGAACCGACGCGTTCACCGGCGTGAAGTCCATGGATTTCGATGAGGCCGTGGCATCGGGCAAGGTCAAGTGGATCGAAGACGCCGTGCTCGAGCGCTACTACGACGCGGTGCTGGCGCAGTCGGTGAACAACCTGTCCGACGAGCAGATCGCCGCCGCCCCGCTGAAGCTGGTGTACACGCCGCTTAACGGCACGGGCTTGGTCCCCGTTACCACGGTGCTCGCGCGCGCCGGCGTCTCCGACGTCACCGTGGTGCCCGAGCAGGAGCAGCCCGACGGCAACTTCCCCACGTGCCCGTACCCGAACCCCGAGATCCGCGAGGCCATGCAGAAGGGCATCGACCTGTGCGAGCAGGTGCATCCCGACCTGCTGCTGGCCACCGACCCCGATGCTGACCGCGTGGGCGTCGCCTGCAAGGATGGTGACGACTACACGCTGCTGACCGGCAACGAGATGGGCGTGCTGCTGCTGGATTACGTGTGCCGCATGCGCGCCGATCGCGGCGAGGACCTGACGCGCAAGGTGGCCGTGACCACCATCGTGTCGTCGGCCATGGTCGATGCGCTGGCTGCGGAATACGGCTTCGAGCTGCGCCGTTGCCTGACGGGCTTCAAGTACATCGGCGACATCATCACCGAGCTGGCCGACGCGGGCGAAGCCGACCGCTTCATCTTCGGCTTCGAGGAGAGCTACGGCTACCTGTCCGGCGACCACGTGCGCGATAAGGACGCCGTGAACGCCAGCCTGCTCATCTGCCAGATGGCGCAGGAGTACAAGTTGGCGGGCAAGAACCTGGCACAGGCCATGCGCGACCTGTATGCCAAGCACGGCTGGTGGCTCAACCGCACCGTGTCGCTGTCCTACCCCGGCGCCGATGGCGCGGCGAAGATGGCCGACCTTATGGCGGGCCTGCGCACCAACGCGCCGGCAGAGCTGGCCGGCCGCAAGGTCGAGGCCGTGGTCGACTACCAGGGCGGCGTGAACGGCCTGCCTTCCGCCAACGTGGTGGAGTTCGACGTTGAAGGCGGCAACAAGGTCATCGTGCGCCCGAGCGGCACCGAGCCGAAGATCAAGCTGTACGTGTTCGCGAAGGACGCCAGCCGCGAAGCCGCCGACGCGCTGCTCGACGAGCTTGAGGAGGCAGGTCGCAAACTGTTGGCTTAAGGCCGCGTGACGGGAACGGATGGGTCAGTGCCTTCGGAAGGTTTTGACTCGCTAACTTTTGCGAGGGGCTCGCGGTTGAAATGCCGCGGGCCCTTTGTTGCTTTCTGTGCCGGGTACGGCTGCATGATGGGCGGGGCGTGAAGGGCGTGAAGCGCGACAGGGGGCCGGATGCTTTGCCAGGTTTGCTGCGAACAAGATTGCTTGCAAGAAGCGCTTCCGAAGCGCTGGTTTGGGGAAAGGCAGCCGAGCGGGTCGCCTTTCTTGTTTGGGAAAAATATGACCCTTTGTTTACAAAAAGCTGCGCAGTGCGATAATGAATTAGATAAAGGTAACTTTCGGTAGCAAATGTTGCCCGGTGGTTGGTTTCGGCGCGATGGCGGGAATGGCTGGAGTGACGGTATCGCCATGTGCGGCCGCACGCATACGAGGCTTGCGCGGGGAACGTTTGCCAGGGCGACGAGCGCAGCAAGGAGTTGGTGAGCCGCATGGAGTTTACGCAGGATCTTATTCGCTCGCTGCATTCGTCGGCCGTGTTCGAGGGCATTCCCGTGAAGGACCTGCGCGATTTGCTGCGCGAAATCGATTCGCGCATTATCGAGCTGTCAGAAGGCCAACTGCTGCGACGTGCTGGCGACCGTATGGATTTCTATCCCGTGGTTGTTTCGGGCACCGTGCAAGCAAGCATGCCGCAAGGTGGGCAAGACCGCCCGGTGGCGCAGTTCGGCTCGGGCGAGTCGTTTGCCGAGGCCGTGCCGGCGACGCTTAAGCATACGCCGGTGAATATTCGTGCGCTTGAGCCCACGAGCATACTGTGCATCCCCGCAAAGCAACTCGAATCGTGCACGAGCCCGCATGCGTTTCTGCTGCGCGAAAACCTGTCGACCGAAATGTCGAAGAAGATAGGCGTGCTTACGCAAACGCTCTCCGTGGTTGGCGAGCCGCGTCTTTCCGACCGCATCATGGCGCATTTGCGCACGCTACCCCAGGACGCGGACGGTCGCGTAGAGGTTCCCATGAATCGCCAGGAATGGGCCACGTATCTGCGTGCCGCCGACAAATCGCTCATTCGCGAACTAAGCACCCTGCAAAAAGAAGGCGTGCTAGAAGTGGATGGCCGCTTCATCCGCATGCTGTAGGTAGTAGCCCCTCGGCTAGGGGGAACGTCAAGCGCGATCTGTATCACCAAACATCCGTTCAGAACACAAGAACAAATGTTTGGGAATCTTTACGAGTTGACGTGTTCGCCGACCGACGTACCCATCTGACCTGGGGTAACATATGTTACCCTTGGAGAAGATTTTGTCGGAAAAGGAACCCATTTCGAACTTTTTTCTTGTAATTTCGGTAACCCCAGGCTTACAATAGCAGCCGTCAAGCCAGTTACCCGCGTGTTACTTGCCGGCTGGAGCGCCCTTTCAACCAGGGCGAACACCGAGCTCGCGCGGGCAAGCGCACAACCCCTGCAACAACCCAATCCCTCACGCAACGCGGGCGCGCGTCTGTCTTGTCGTACCCAGATTCCACATGGCGGGGCCTTTCCGGTCCGTCGCGGGATGCCTTGGGAGCCGAGGATGCGGCATCGGCGCCCAAGGTTGCACCACCAAATACAAACAAGCCGCAAAGAAAGGGTGATTCGCTATGAACACCGAAGCAAGAAGGGAGGCGGGAACGTGGCAAACCTCAAAGCGGTGAAAAGGAAAATGAGCAAGTGGGGCGTGCTGGGCAACGCGTTCCTCTCCGTGGTTCTAGCCGTGTCGCTCATGCCGTCCTACGTGGCATTTGGTGATGATGGGCAGGAAGAAAGCCCCAAAGCCACGCAGGAGCAAAACCAGCAAGTCATCAATGAGCCGACTGCGGACGGCGTGCAGGGCGATGGCGAAAATGAAGCTGCGAAACAAATTGCGGCTGGTATAGAGCAAACCTCCCAGGCCCGCGACTACTACTACCTCGACACCATCGACGGCGCGAGCTGGGCGCTCAAGGTGAACACCGCCGACGGCGACATGCCGCAGGCCGCGACCCCCGACGACCTCATGAGCTGGTTCGGCGCGGCCAACGTCACGTTCTCCGCCGACGAGGCCACCGACAAGGCGGCCCGCGCCGCGCTGTCCGAGCTATACGACGTGGCCGACGACTCGGCGGTGTCCGTGGGATCGTTCGGCCTGCCCGACGGCAAGGCCATGCCCTCCGACGCCAAGCTGACGGCCTGGCGCCTCAGCGCCGGCCAGGCCGCCCCCTCCTCGGGCCTGAAGGCCTGGGCGTGGGACGGCTCGGCGCTCACGCCGGTGGAGCTGGCCGACGACGAGTCCCTGTCCGCCATCTACGGCGGCGGCCAGACCGCTACGTTTTCCGTCGAGCCCGGCCAGACCGTGGTGGTGGCCGACGCCTCGAAGCTTTCCGAGAAGGCGCAGCCCAAGGACTACTACTACCTCGACACCATCGACGGCGCGAGCTGGGCGCTCAAGGTGAACACCGCCGACGGCGACATGCCGCAGGCCGCGACCCCCGACGACCTCATGAGCTGGTTCGGCGCGGCCAACGTCACGTTCTCCGCCGACGAGGCCACCGACAAGGCGGCCCGCGCCGCGCTGTCCGAGCTATACGACGTGGCCGACGACTCGGCGGTGTCCGTGGGATCGTTCGGCCTGCCCGACGGCAAGGCCATGCCCTCCGACGCCAAGCTGACGGCCTGGCGCCTCAGCGCCGGCCAGGCCGCCCCCTCCTCGGGCCTGAAGGCCTGGGCGTGGGACGGCTCGGCGCTCACGCCGGTGGAGCTGGCCGACGACGAGTCCCTGTCCGCCATCTACGGCGGCGGCCAGACCGCTACGTTTTCCGTCGAGCCCGGCCAGACCGTGGTGGTGGCCGACGTCTCGAAGCTTTCCGAGAAAACTGACGATACCCTTGAGGCTGGAACGTATACCGTAACGGCCAACCTATATATCCCTGGCGCGGAGAACATTGTTCTTCCGGGTGTGCAGGTGTATATGCTGTGTCCGACGTTTGCTCCCACCATCCCGGTTTCCGATAACGCGAAGATGGTGGTAGACGAAAACGGCAATAAGACCATCAGCTTCGTGCTGGACAACGGTCCTTCTGATGTGATTACGCTGCAAGATATTGCGGGTGCCCCGGGCGAAACCGAAGTATCCAACGTGCAGCGCGTCAAAGAGGATGTGCTATATGGCACGGAAGCCAGCACGAATACCAAGTGCTATGGCCGCGTGGGCTCGTTTGATGTGAAGCTGCTTAACGATAGCGGCGACTACTCCTTCACTTCTTATAAGGAGTTCCCAACTCCGTTGAGCCGCTACACCACTATGCAGGTGAGGCTTTCGGTTGATTTGTCCAGTGCTCGTCGAAGCTACGTTGAGCCGGACAACGCCGCCGACGTGGTTTCTCGCGATTTCACGGATGCCGCTACCGGCTTTTCTGCCAAAGTGACCACAACAGAAGAAAGTGTTGTTGCTGCGTTGAAAAACGACGGCACGAAGCTTGTTGTGGATAATTCTGCTTCCGGCGACGCGTATAAGAACGCACAGAACATTTTGGCCCCGCTTTATAACGGGGAGCTTGAGTTTGATTTCTACGACGCAAGGCTGGTTGATGTTTCCGGCAATCAAGTGAAGCTTGCTGGAAACACTAAGGTTGAAATCAAATTGCCCACTTCTAAGAGAGATATCTGCGACGTGGCATTGCTGCAGAACGGGTCTGCGAAAACCCTTTTTGAGAACGAAAAGGCAACGGGTGGCGCTTTTTCGGTTGTCCGCGAAAAGCTTGGTACCTTTGCCGTTGTTGATAAAACCAAGGCTAGCAAGTGGACAAGCAAAACGTTGGTAAACAGCGAAACCGGTTACTCTTGGACAGAATCCTACACGGATGATGCTTCCAAAAATGGAAACGGAGCCACGCCTGGAAGTACCTTGTCGAGTATTGTCCGATTTGATGTTTCGAAGGTGAACGACTCCGATACTCTGGCCGATTGGCAAAAATGCATTGATGCCGCATTCGCCGACGGCGCCGAAAAAACAAATCTAATAAACGCATTCGGTTGTTTCCCGCGTAACTTCAACCTTAATCAAGCTGTTGGCGGATGGTGGCAGGGTGAAAGCCTGCGTACCCTTTCCGTTCCTCGCACCGATGGCGACAAGGTAACTTCCGACACCAAGGCGTTTCTGATTACGGTTGCAAATGGCGTAACGAGTGTGCAGCTTCTTCCGACCAGCGTGACCGATAGCAGCGTGGACGTTACCGTGTTCCCCAGTACGCTTACAAGCGATGAGGCGGATACGCGTCTTACCAGGCTTTTCAACGGCGAGGGCAGCCAAACGAACTCGGCATACGACAGCTATGGCAAGTCCTATATCGTGTTTGCCTCCGGCGCGGATGCGAAGCAATATGAGCGTACGTTTACCGGCGAGGGCGCGGCGGCTGATGCAAGCTATAAGGTTTCCACCTATAAGGGCGATATCGCGGCTGCTTTGAAGCAGGCGAGGGCTAACTTTAGCGCGTATGAGTCTACAGCCGACGAAGCGTCTCCCATCAAGGATGCTTTCGATGCGCAGCTTAACATCAACCCTACGTTCCGCGTTTTCAATGTGGATATTCAGAGCGCTGATGGGAATGGCATCGCTCTTGGTTCTGACGAGGAAACCGAACTTACGCTGAAGTCGGGCTACGCAAACAGTCGCATCTATCAATGGGATGGATCGAGGTTGACTTTGCTCACGCAAGGCTCCGACGATTCATTTACCCTAAAGAATGCGGCAATGGGAACGTACATCCTTGCTGACGCGAGCACAGCACGTCCCAAAGAGTATTCGTTTACCTTCAAGGATGAGGAAACCGGCATCGTCGCGTCGTGCTCTACGACGTACAAGCCCTTTGCCGAGAAGCTTGGTGCCGAGGGCATTTCCCTGAAGGTGACGAAGACGGATGCGGATAGCGAAAGCTATAAGCAAACGGCTGAGCTGCTGAAGCAGGAGTATGTTCAGGAAGTTCCTTTTGCGATTTACACCATTGATCTGGTGGATAAAGATGGTAACGTCATCCACTTTGGTTCGGGCTTCTACTTGTCGCTTTCGCTTCCCGCGAAGGTCGGGTCTAGCTTGTATTCCCTGTACGAGAAAGACGGCGCGTACTCTATTACCAATAGACATGCGTCCGTCGGCGAAGACGGCATGTTGCAAGATAGCGACGTGATACCCGGTTCGTCGCTTGTTCTGGCGGATACGGCGGATGCTGATAAGCGTCAAAGGTACGATAGGACCTTCGCCGCGCAGGTTGATGGCCGTGATCTTACCGTTGGGGTTAGATCGTCTGAGCCGTGCATGGAGAAGTATCTGAAGGACGAGGGCGCTGCAACGCTTGAGGTGAAAAAGATTGACTCGAGCGACGTATTCGAGTCGGCCATGAAGGCTTCGGCGTACCGCGTTCCGGAATATGTGGGTTACTCCATTCGCTTGCGCGGCGTTGATGGAAGCTACGCGGAACCGCAGTACGTAGGTGTTGACAGCGATTCTTATACGACGATTACGCTGTCGAATTTGTATGGGCCGGAAACGTGGTCCTACAATTCCGCCCTTTATGGTATAGAGGGCACTCAGCAGCCCTTCGACTTGATTCAGTGCGCCTCGGATGGCTCTGTGGTATGGAGTGGCAAGAAAAAAGGCCGTGCAAGTTACGATTCAATAAAAGCCGTGGACGAAAAGGATGGAACCAAAACCTTCTATGGTCAGTGGATTAGACAAGTCTGTCTAGGTGGTTTTGAGGATTGTTATCTGATTGATGATCAATGGGGTTGGCTGCAGTGGAGCGAAGTTGAGGCGCCTACTGCTAAGGAACTTGTGTATACCGGCAAGGAGCAGTCTGCGTATACTATTTCGTCCGTTCGCTATGGTACTGGTATCTCGCCTATGGTTGAGGTTGTGTCGGGCGACATCAAGGCTACCGAGGTGGGCGAGTATACGTGCACGGTTCGTCAGGCCCTTCCGTTTGTGAGATGGGCTGGCTGCACGGGCGACGACGCCCGCGCGGAGCGCACATTTACGTGGAAGATTGTGGAGGCTGGCGACGTTAGCACGCTGACCCAGCCTATCGCCGAGGCGCAGGCCCTGCTTGACGGCACCACGGTTTCCGCTGATGGCAAGGATGTTTCGTCCAACACCCAGTGGGTTTCCCAAGCTGACCACGATGCGCTTGCTTCTGCCATTGCCGATGCTCAGGCGCTTGCCAGCAGCACGAAGGCAGTTAGCAAAACAGCGGTAGAGGACCAGGCAGCAGCCCTGGCCGCTGCCGTGACGGCGTTCAAAACCGCGCAGAAGGCGGGCCTGAAGGACGCTGGCACCACGTATACGGTTACGGCGAACTTGAGCATGCCGGGTGAATTTAACCCGGTGCTTGCGAACGTAACGGTGTATGTAAACAACCCGAATAACCCGTTTGCGGACAAGGCGGGTAATAGTCCCGTTTTGGACGGCAACGACCCGGCTGGTGTTGAGGCTTCGGCTCCGACTACGCCGGTTGCGAACAACGCTACTATTACGGTTGCTCCCGACGGCACCAAGACGCTGACGCTGAAACTTCCCAACCCGGTGTTCACGTTGCAAGAGCTTGGCGCGTGCGACCAGCTTCCCAACGTAACGGTTGACCGCGTTTCGCCTGTTGACAAGAGTGTGTGGGATTACGGTAAGTACGACACGCGTGTTGGCAGCATTACGGTGCAACTGCCTGAGGGCGCTGATTCCGGTGAGCAGCAGTTCGTGTTCAAAGGCAGTAAGCTGTACGCGGTGCCTATTAACACCGACATTGCTCCTGATGCCAGCAAGGATGCGCTGATTCTGGACATCGATTACTCGTCGGCCAAGGCTGATGCCGTGGTTGATCGTTCGGCGTTGACTTCTGCGGTGACCGATGCCGAGCAGCTTGCTGCTGGCGTGGCTGTTTCCGCAGACGGCTCCGATGTATCGACCGAGGGCACGTGGGTGACTGAGGAAGCTATGGCGGCGTTCAAGGACGCTATTGCTCAGGCTTCTGCGGTGATCGATGCCAACTTGGTGTCCAATCAAATGGTGACCGATGCTGCTGATGCCTTGCGGGCTGCGGCTGACGCGTTCCGCGCTTCCATGAAGCCGGGCACCAAGGACGAGCGCGTGAAGGTCGCCAAGCCTTCTGCGGTTGCTGGCCTGGTGTACACGGGCGCCGAGCAGGCGGGCGTTGAGGCTGCGGAGGGCTTCGCGCTTTCCGGTGCCACCGCCACCAATGCCGGCTCCTACACGGCGGTGGCTACACTGAAGACGGGCTTTGTGTGGGACGACGGCTCCACCGACCCGGTGGAGATTCCCTGGTCCATTGCCAAGGCGACTTTGACGGCCACGTATGTGGGCGAAACGGTATCGGTTGGCACTGCGCCGCAGCTGGGCGTGGAGGTTACGGGCTTCGTGGGCGGCGAGACGGCTGTTTCCGCTGCGGGCTATGAAACCCCGACGGTTTCCGCACCTGCAACGCTTGAGGCTGGCAAAACCTACGACTTGACGCCCGCTGGCGGCAAGTCAGCCAACTACGACTTCGTGTACGTGGGCGGCAAGCTTACGGTTGAGGCTGCGTCCACGGGCACGCTGAAGCCGGGCACGTACACCATTACGGCAAATTTGAGCATGCCGGGCGAGTACAACCCGGTTATCCCGGGCGCTACGGTGTACGCCAACAACCCGAACAACCCGTTCGCCGACAAGGCGGGCAATGAGCCTGTTTTGGACGGCAACAACCCGGTAGGCGTGGCGAGCACCACGCCTACCACCCCGCTGACGAAGAACGCCACGTTGGTGGTTGCGGCCGATGGCTCCAAGACGCTTGAGCTTGACGTGCTGAACCCCGTGTTCACCACGCAGGAGCTGGGCACGTGTGCCGAGCTGCCGAAGGTTGACGTGACGCGCAAGGCTCCGGCCGACGCATCGGTGTGGAGCTATGGCAAGTACGATACGCGCATCAGCCACGTGTCGGTGCCGCTGACCGACGACATGGTAACGGGCGTGAAGTCCTATACGTTTGCGGGTAGCAAGTTGTATGCAGTGCCGCTGGACATGGACATTGCGCCTACCGGCGCGGTGGCGCTGCAGCTGACGGTGAACTACTCCAGCTTGCCGGCTTCGGCGCTGCCCGATGGCGTTGACCCGGTGCCCGATCCGGACCCGGAGCCCACGCCCGATCCTACGCCCACGCCGGACCCGACGCCGACGCCTTCGCCGAGCCCCAGCCCCACGCCGGGCGGTTCGACCACGGTGGACACTACCACGAGCGGGCGTTTCGCCGCTGGTACGTACACGGTTTCGGCCAACCTGTGGTTCGACAAGGCCACCACGGGCCTGCCGCTGAACCCGCACCTGACCAACGGCGGCTTCCCGCCTTCGACGCCGGTGAGCAACAACGCCACCATGACGGTGGACGCTTCCGGCCATGCGTGGGTGAGCGCTCCGGTGGTTATCCAGGACAAGGTGATGACCATCAACAACGTGTGGGGCGGCGCGGTGAGCAGCTACGACGGCTCCACGGTGACCATTGACCTGGGCGCGCCCACGGCCGACCAGACGCAGTTCACGGGCACGTGTACTTCCAGCGTGACCATCGGCTGGCTGGCGCAGACCATCGCCGCGGGCATCTTCAACGGCGTGTGGGACCACACGTGGTCCACGAATTGGGAAGTTGACTTGGTGGCAGGCTCGCTGCCCGCAAGCGGCGGCGGCGAGCTGCCGGCCGCGGCGCAGGCCATCTTGAATGGCGAGAACGGTGTGGCTGCTTCTGGCGACGCTGCGGCTGCTGCGCTGGCGGCGGCTGAGGACGGTGCTGCCAAGGGCGGTGACGCTACCAAGAGCGGCAAGTCTGCCGATGGCAAGTCGTCCGGGTCCGCGAAGTCCGGCGTGGCCGGTGCGGTCGAGGACCTGGCCGACGCGGCCGCGTCCAACCCCGCGGTTGCGATCGCGCTGGGTTGCATCGCCGTGTTGGCTGTTGCCGGCGCGGCTGGCGGCGCGTACGCGTACCGCCGCAAGAAGCGCGCAGCTGCGGCTGCCGGCGATGCGGCAAGTGATGTCGGCAGCAAGTAACGGCTGCCGCTGAGCAGCGGCTAGCAAGCCCGCCGCCGTCGGCAGCGGGCGAGCAACTGGGGCAGCGCACTGGGTGCGCTGTCTCACTGGCCGATGCGCCCCGCAGGTTCGAAAGAGCCCGCGGGGCGCTTTCGCGTTTTGGGGGGACGGCCGGAGTGAGCCACCGGCTTCGTAACGTTTTGAGTCGCTAATGGGGGCTCGTGGCCAGGCATGCGCTGTGGGCCCCTCCGTGTTTTTCGCCTTTCGTGTAAGTCAAGACTAGAACATATGTTTGTTTTCGGTATGATTAAAACAAACATATGTTCTAGTAAATTCAGAGGCAAAGGATGCTTGTAATAATATAAATAAAAGTTTATGATAAAGGAGCAGAGATGGTGAAGCGACGTGATTTGGTGAGGGAATTGCTTGCCGCAGGGTTTGTGAGCAAAGGCGGCGCAAACCACGAGGTGTTCACAAAGCCGGGCCATCGTACAGAGGTTCCTCGTCATAGGGAGATTGGCGAGCGTTTGGCGGACGCTATACGAAAACAAGCGGGTTTGAAGTGATGCGTGAAAGAGAGGTCGAACATGCTGCATGTATATGAGTTCGAGATTTTTGAAGAAGCCGGTTTGTTCGTGGCCTTGCCGTATGACTTCGATGGTGGCACGCAGGGTGCCACGTTTGCCAATGCGTGCGAAATGGCTGCAGAATGGTTGCAGGTTGAGTGTGAATATCGGGCAATCCACGATGAGCCTTTTCCGAAGCAGACGTTTGGCAACCAGCCGAAAAATGGCGGTAAGGCCGTTATTGTCGCGGTCAATGCCGACAAAGACACTGTTCGCAAAGTTAACGCGTCGCGTGCGGCTGAAATGCTCGGCGTTACCAAGGGCCGTGTTTCGCAGATGGTCAAGGCAAATCAGCTGGAAGCTTTTAGGGATGGTGGCACTGTTTGGGTGACGCTCGATAGCATAGAGGCTCGCCTTGCCGAAAAGCCAAAGGCCGGCCGCCCTGCAAAAGCTCAGGCAACGGCATAGGCGCAAGGATTGTGCGGCTCGGCAAAAAGCCGCAGCAGATATCGCAATATCGCCGTCGATTTATAGATGCAGACGTTATCGGCGAGTGTGGCCGTGGGGTGGTGGCGTTTGAGCTACCTTATCAGGGAGTACTTAACTAAGCAGCTCTGATTCGTGAATTTCCCTTTGCAAACTTTTCGTGAAGTTGTCTATAGGTAACATAGGTCACTGACAAATTCGCCTCGTTTAACTAAACTTGTTAGCCGTGTATAAAAGCGGCTTTGACAGGGCATTATGATTAGCGGTAATTAATCCGGGCGCATACATTGGCTGGCTTACTACGTGTTGCTTCCGTCAAAGCCTTTCCGTGTGAAAGGCGGACATATATGGCTAACTTCTTGATGACGCGGCGCAGCTTCACGGCGCTTGCGGGCGTGGCGGCGCTTTCGGCGTTGGGACTGGGCGGATGCTCGTCGGGCGAAGGCGCGAAGGGCGGCGTAGCTGCGGGCGGCAGCGATGCAAACGATGGCGTTACGTTCTCCACGTACACCGAAGCGCGCGAGCTTATGGGCAGCGCCGATGCGTGCGACGTGCGCGTGGGGCTTATCATGGGACCGCCGTCTATGGGCTTGTCGCAGTTCATCGTGGCTGCTCAAGTGGGCAAGACGTTCAACAACTTCACGTTCGAGCCCAACGGCGTGGACTACGTGGGCCTGTCTGCCCTGTTCAATAAGGGCGACTACGACATTTGCACGCTTCCCAGCAACATCGGACCCATCTTGTACAACAACGCCGAGCTGAAAAACCGCTACGAGGTCATCAGCGTGAACAACCTGGGCGTGTTGTACGTCATGACCAACGACGAATCGGTGTCCACGCTCGACGACCTGCGCTGCCGCACCGTATACAGCTACGGCGAGGGTGGCACGCCGGAGTACACCATTGAGGCGCTGTTGGCGAAAAACGGCCTCGAGGGCACGTTCAACCTGGAGTTCAAATCCAGCCCGCTTGAGGTGCTCAACATGATGCAGCAGCAGGAAAACTGCGTGGCTATTTTGCCCCAGCCGTTCGTTTCGCTGGCGAAGATCCTGGTCAACCCGCTGTATATTCCCATCGACCTGACGGTTGAGTGGGACCGCGCCTTCGCCGACACGGGCAGTCAGGCCGTCACCACCACAACCATTGTGAACAAACAGTTCCTGGAAGAGCATGAGCAGGCCGTCGTCGAGTATCTGAACATGGCGGGCCAGTCCGTGAGCTGGACGCTTGAGAACATGGGCGACGCCGCCGCGCTGCAAGAGGAGCTGGGCACGTTCTTGAACAACTCCGTGGCGCTTGACGCCATGCCCTACATTTCCATGGTGAACCTGACGGGCGAGGATATGCGCACGGCGCTGTCGGGCTTTTTGCACGAGTTGTATCTGGCGAATCCCGATTCTATCGGCGGCAAGATGCCCGGTGAGGACTTTTATTACCTGCCGCCTGAAGGTCAGCTGGACGAGCGCTTCCTGCAGGCGGGCTTGGAGCAGGCCACGAAGCATGAAAGCAGCGCCGGCACCGGCAACGGCGGCGTGACCGCTAGCGCGGCCGACGCGCAGGCCGCCGTTGAAGCGCTTGGCGGCAAGTAGCGGAAAAGGGAACCATGTTCGAAAAGTTGAAAGGCCTGGTGGGCGGTATGGGCGCGCGTGGCGCCGTCGCCACCGATGCGCCCGACGAGCTGCCTCGTATGCAGTTCGCCGCCATTGCCGCGAAGGTGGGCATGCCTGAAGAAAAGGTTGCCATGATGGCGCAAATGGTGCGGCAAAACGGCATGGCCGACGCGCAGATGGGCTTCATGATGCAGACGGCCACCGCTAAAGGCGTCACTTGTGAGGAGATCATGAGCATGCTCACCAGCATGGGCGTGGCGAAAAGCCAGGTGGTGCGCGTGATGTCGGCGCAAGGGCTCATGGCCGAGGACGAGGCGCAGCGTATTTTGGACGCCGAACGTGCTGCAGCCGAGCGCCGCGCCGCCGCCAGCAAGACCAGCGCGCGCAAGCAGTTCGCCCGCAAGGCGATCATCATTGCGTTTTGGCTGGTGGTATGGGAGCTGCTGGACCACGTGGTCGACAACCGCCTTGTGCTTGCCGGGCCTATCCGCACGGCTCAGGCGCTGGCCGACCAGGTGGTCATGCCGAACTTCTGGATGATCGTCGGCGCTAGCTTCGGGCGCATCGCGCTGGGCTTTTTACTGTCGTTTGCGGTGGGCTTCCTGCTGGCGCTGGTGGCGTGCCGCGTGCGTCTGTTTCGCGACTTCATCGACCCCATCATCAGCCTGCTACGCACCATCCCCGTGGCGTCGTTCATCATCTTGCTGCTCATCTGGGTAGGCAACCAGGCGCTCACCGTGTTCCTGGCGTTCTTCATCGTGCTGCCGCTCATCTACACGAACATGGTCACCGGCTTCGAAAGCGTGGACAAGCAGATGCTGGAGATGGCGCGCGTATACGGGCTGTCGAAGTGGCGCACGTTTCTGTACGTGTATCGCCCGGCGTTCATGCCGTTTCTGCTGTCCAGCACCAAGATTTCGCTGGGCATGACGTGGAAAAGCGGCATCATGGCCGAGGTTCTGGCCACGCCCAAACCCTCTATCGGCAAAGAAATGGCTACGGCGCGCACGTTTTTGGACACGCCCGATTTGCTGGCATGGACCGTGGTGGTGATGGTGGCATCGGTGTTGTTCGAGAAGGCGTTCATGGCGCTGCTCAAGCGCGCGAACCGTCCGCTTGGCGGATTCATCGGGAAACGAGGCGAGTGACGTGGGGCTATTCGGGAAGAAGAGGGCGGCGGGCTCTGGCGTGGCCGTGGGTGAAGGCGCGTTCGCAGGTGCGGCGTTATTCGGCGCGGCCGACTCGCTGGCCTCTGGCGGCGCGTTGTCGGACGTGGAGTTTCGCCACGTGTGCAAGGCGTACGGTGCCAACGAGGTGCTGCGGCGCGTCACGTTCACGTTGCCGGGCGGCGGCGTGCGCTGCCTGATGGCGCCGTCGGGCAGCGGCAAGACCACGCTGTTCCGGGTGCTGTTGGGCCTCGAACACGCCGACTCCGGAGAGATTCGCGGCATTTCCCCTGGTCGCATCAGCATGATGTTCCAAGAAGACCGCTTGTGCGAAACCTTGACGCCGGTGGAGAACGTGGCGCAGGTGCTGCCGCCCGATACAAGGCGGCCCGATGTCGCCGCGCTGCTGGCAGAGATCTTGCCGACGGATTGCCTGGGGCAGCCAGCCATGGAGCTGTCCGGTGGCATGCGCCGGCGTGTGTCGCTAGCGCGTGCCGTTGCGTTCCCGAGCGACCTCATTGTGCTTGATGAGCCGTTTACCGGTCTTGACCAGGCCACAAAGGAAAAGGTCATCGCGTTCGTGCTGCGCCATCGCGCCGGGCGCACGCTGTTGGTGGCAACACACGGCGAAGACGACGCGCGCCTGTTGGGTGCCGATCGCATCAACCTGGCCGATGCGCAAGACGGTGGTGCGGACGCTGCGGCGGGGTTTGCGTGGCCGCAGGCGGCGGTGTGACGAAAGCTAGGTAAGCCGTCCGCGGCGGGCGAGCCGACGGCGCGCCCGCATCGCGGGGCACTTGCGGGCGCAGACCTGATGGGGCGGCAGTTTCGCGAGGCCGATCATGTTCCGAGCCGCCCAGAAACGTTATCGACCCTCTGAAAGGATTTGCATATGGATACAACCAAGACCATGCGCCAGCTGTGCGCGGACGAGCCGAAACTCGAAGCTTTCCTGCAGTCGAAGGGTTTCCCCTTCTCGCTGGACAACCCCATCGTCGACTTGGTCACGTTCGAGGACGTGTGCCAGGTGCGCAGCCTTGATCGCGACGAGTTTTTGGGCGAGTTCGAGGCATACAAGGCCGGCGCGTAGGTTTTGCGCGCGAGATAGACGAGAGTAGCTTGAAGGAGCAGAGCGTGTATTACATGGGAATCGATATCGGTGCCTCGTCGGTGAAAGTGGCGGCGGTTGACGCGGGTGGCACCGTGCTGCGCGTGATTCGGCGTGCGCACAAAGGCTCGCCGTTGCCGTGTTTGCGCGCGATGCTGGCCGAGCTGGCCGACGGGAGCGCCGACCGATCCCTGTCGCTGTCCGCTCAGGCGTGCGGCGGTGTGGTCGCTACGGGCAGCGGCGCGGACATGCTGCGTGCGCTGGTTCCGGGTTTGCGTGTGCTGGAAGAGGTTCCGGCCCTGGTCAAAGGCGTGCGGGCGCTTGCGCCTCAGGCGGCGAGCGTGATTGGGATGGGCGCGCAGTCGGGCGTGTTTGCTACGGGTTTTGCCCATGGTTCGGCGCCGGAATTCGCTATGAACGAAAGCTGCGCGGCGGGTACGGGCAGCTTTTTCGAGGATCAGATGCAGCGTTTGGGGTTGCCGCTGGAAAGCTACTCTGATCTGGTTGCACGTGCGCAAAGTGTGCCGCGTTTGTCAGGCCGTTGCAGCGTGTTCGCCAAAACCGACATCATTCACCGCCAGCAGGAGGGCGTGCCTGTTGAGGATATCTTGCAAGGCTTGTGCCATGCGACGGTGAAAGCGTTCAAGGCCACTATTGTGCGTAATCTGCCGGTTGAAAAGCCGGTGGCGCTGGCTGGCGGCGTGCTGGAGAACGCTGGAGTGGTTCGTGCGGTGCGCGAGGTGTTTGACCTGGCGGAAGGCGAATTGCTCGCGGACGAGAAGCTTGTGTGCGCGCAAGCGGTGGGCGCGGCGCTGGCGGCGGCGGAAGGCGCGGGCGGGCGCGATGGCGAACGCATTGCTGCGGGCGCGGCAAGCGACGCGTCCGCGGGGCTTGCGTCGCTTGCCTCCTTGCGCTCTGCGCTTGAAGGAACGCAGGCTGCGCAGGCCGACGACCTGCCGCGACTGCCTCAGCTGCCGCAGGTTGATTGCGTGCCTAACTGCGGTTTTGCGTTGGCTCCTAGCCCGTGGAACCCGCAGGGTTCGCCCGCCCGCGAAGGTGGCGCGGTGCCGCGCTCGGCGGTGGTGGATGCGCTGGAACAAGGTGCTCCCGTGCCAGTGGCGCTGGGCGTGGACGTGGGGTCTACCAGCACAAACCTTGTGCTTGCCAGCACTGACGGCGTGCTGCTGGACGCGCAGTACCTGCGCACGCGCGGCAACCCCAAGCAGGCCGTGCGCGACGGGCTTGCCTCGTTGGCGCAGCGCGTGGGCGATCGCGCCTGTGTAGTGGCCGCGGGTGTGACGGGCAGCGGGCGCACCATGATCGGCAAGCTCATCGGAGCCGATGCCGTACGCGACGAGATTACCGCACAAGCGCGCGCTGCCGCTGCGGCTGACTCGCAAGTGGACACCGTGTTCGAAATCGGCGGGCAGGATTCTAAGTACATCAGCCTGGTTGCTGGCCAGGTGGCCGATTTCCAAATGAACAAGGTGTGCGCGGCGGGCACGGGTAGTTTCGTGGAAGAGCAAGCGGCGCGCCTGGGCATTGCGCTTCCCGATTACGGCTCGCTGGCGCTTTCGGCGGAACATCCCGTTGAACTGGGCGAACGTTGCACGGTGTTTATGGAAACCGCTATCAATGCCGCTTTGGCGAAAGGCGCGACCAAGTCCGAGGTTGCTGCCGGCCTGTGCCTGTCGGTGGTGCGCAACTACCTGCACAAAGTGGTGAACGCCAAACCAGTGGGGCAGCGCATCGTGCTGCAGGGCGGCGTTGCCTACAACCCCGCCATCGTGGCGGCCTTCCGCGCGTATGCGGGCGAGAGCCTTACGGTCAGCCCGTGGTTCGCCGTTTCGGGTGCCGTGGGTGCAGCGCTGCTGGCTGCGGAGTCCCAAGGCGTGCTAGAACCGGTGCAAAACGGTGAAAGCGCTGATGAGCAAGGTGAAGAGCTGGACACAGGCGCGATGTCGAACCAGCATGCCCCCCGACAGGCAAACGTACGCTCTAACTTCAAGGGCTGGGACCTTTCGGGCGCCTCGCACGAAACCCGCCACATCGACCCGGCCGAAATTGCCGCAAACCGCGCGTTCTTCCATAAAGTCGACGAGATGTTCCTCGAAGGCTACGACCCCACGCGCGACCCGGCGAAGAAAACGGTGGGTATCCCTCGCTGCTTGATGTTGCACAAGCTGTTTCCCATGGCTAATGCTTTCTTCAAGCAGCTCGGCTTCAATGTGGTGCTGACCGACGCATCCGATGAGGAGACGGTACGCCTTGCGCAAGCAAGCGCACAAGGCGAGACATGCTACCCCGTGAAGCTGGTGCACGGTCACATGGCGCAGCTGCTTGATATGGACGTCGACTACGTGTTCATGCCCAGCGTGCACACCATTCGCCATCTGAAGTCGACGGTGCCGCACAACTACGCGTGCACGTATATGCAGTCCATCCCGGCCATCGTGGCGTCCGAACTGGACTACGAAGGCCACGGCATCACGCTGTTGAATCCCCTGATGAACCTTGATTTCGGACAGGGTGCCATGGCGGAGGTCATGCTGCAGGTCGGAGCGCAACTTGGCCGCACGCCGCAGGAAACGGCGCGCGCCATGCTGGCCGGCGGGTTCGCCGTCACGGAGTTCACGCGCAAAACCGAGGAGCTGGGCGACCAGCTGCTGGCCGGTCTGAAACCAGGAGAGCGCGTTATCGTGCTGATCACGCGCAACTACGGCATCGTGGACCCGGCGCTGAACATGGGTATACCCGACATGCTGCTCGATCGAGGCTGGAAAGTTATCACCGTAAGTCACCTGCATGCGCATGACCTGGGCATATCCGCGGATTATCCTGGCGTGGTGTGGCCGTTCGGCCAGCATATCCTTTCAGGTGCGAAGCTCGTTCGCCGCGACCCGCGCCTGTTCGCCGTGTACCTGACCAACCACGGTTGCGGCCCCGACACCATGATCAGCCATCTGTTCGCCGAGGAGATGGGGAGCAAGCCGTACCTGCACATCGAGATGGACGAGCATTACTCGAAGGTGGGCGTGGAAACGCGCGTGGAGGCGTTTTTGAACGCTATCGAGCATTACGAGGCGGCGGATTTGCGCGGCACGCCTACGTCGTGGCGCGTGGTGAACTCGGCGTGCGAGCCGCTGCGCGAAGGCGAGTTAGCGGGCTTGCCATCGTTCGGACCGTATGGTCCGCTTGCGGCGCAGTGGTTGCGTGACCAGGGCATTCCCGTGCGCGAGCTGGCGCCCACGCCGGCAACGCTGGAGCTGGGGCGCAAAGAGTGCACCAGCAAGGAATACTACTCGTTTGCCAGCTTGCTGGGCGTGAGCTTGGCAGCTGCTGTCGATGTTGGCGCAGCTGCGCGTCTTGAGGGCGGGGCGCAAGCATGCGGCGAAGGTGCTGGTGCTGTTGACGGGCCGTATGCCGAACGTGATGCCGCTGCGGCTGCAGTCGCGAGTGCGGAAGGTGGCTGGCGCGTTGGCCAGTTGTTGCTGCCGTCGTCGCAGGGCGGCGAAGCCGATGGGCAGTTCGACCGCGTTATCCGTAGCGTACTGGATGCGAAGGGGCATGGCGACGTGCGTGTTGTGGCACCCGATGTGGAGCTGCTGCCGTGCAATGTGGCTGATCTCGAGGGCTTGTTCGTGCATGTGCTTGCCGGTGATGTGGTGTGGGCGGCCGCGCCTGCTGCGCGTCCCGCGCTGCAGGAAGCGTTCGCAAAACCGCATCTGACCTTGGAAGACGTGTTGACGGCGGCGAGCGCTGCCCGGGAAAGCTGGCAGGATGTGCCTGTAGCGCCTCGCAAAACCCTTGCGCTGGTGGGCGAGTGGCCGCTGGTTGTCGGCGACGAGCTCACGGGCGGTTTGTTCGCCCGCTTGGAGGGCGAAGGCTACCGCGCGATGCGCGCCCCGTTCGCCGAATACTTGCTGTTCGTCTGGGAAGACGGCTGCGACGAGGCAAGGCACGGCAAAGTGGTCGGCGGCCTCATGCCCATGTTGGGCGAAACCGGCGCACCGAGGGTGGTGGGCTTGCCGGACGTGCCGGCGTCTCAGCCTGAGTCCGACCGTGATCAGGCGCTCACGCTTTCGGACGTGCAGGCGCTTGCTGCCGGTTGCGAAGCAGCATGCGCTCACGCGCTTGGCGGCTGTGACGGCTCGCATGAGCACGCGGCGGCGCAGCCGCAGCTGGCAACGGGGCCGCTGGAAGTGAGCACGGCGGTTGAGACCGACCCGCTGTTCGGCGTGGAACAGCGCACGCTGCCGCAGGACGAGTGGCGTGCGTTGCTGGGGCGGCTTGCCGGCATGATGCAGCAAGTGGCTGACGCGTTGGGTGATATGTCCGCCTATGCGTCGGACCATTCGCAGCTTCGCCAGATTGCAACCGACGTGCTGGGCCAGTTCGCAGGCGCGAACGCGCGGTATCGGTACGCGAAGGCAGTGCAGGCGGGTCAGAGGGCCGACGGCGTTGTGGCGGTGGCGTCTATGTACGAGAACGTCGACATCATGCTGCGCTTGAAGAGCGTGCCTTGCCAGGCGCCGCTTTTGCACTTGGCGTTCGACGGCGCGCTTGACCAAAGCGTCGAAGAGCGCCTGCGATCGTTTTTGTACTACGTGTAGCGCCGCCTGCCAATAGGCGGCGCTACACGGCGCCGAGTTGCCATTTTCGCTACATGATGGCATTGACAAGCAAGATTCGCTTATATTCGCAATCGAGGCAGCGCAACCCTTAAGGCCACGAACGAACGGAGGCTTTTATGCCGCTTCGCAACTTACCAACCGATGCCGCAACGTCGCTGGCTCAGATGATCGATATTCGCCCAGGTCAGGTGTCGAGTATGGCGCTTACGCGCAATGCTGGGTTCGACCTTACGCTGCTGGCGTTTGCACCGGGTGAAAGCGTGAGCGAGGAAGAATACTTCGGCGATGTGCTGTATTACCTGGTGGAAGGCACGGCGTGCGTTGTGCTGCCGGAAAGCCGCATTGTGCTTAAGGCCGGTCAGGTGTTGCGTGTCCCCGCGCATGTTGAGCATGCCGTGGAAGACGCGGGCAACGAAGGTTTCAAGCTGCTGCAGCTGAATGCGCACGAGTAAGCGTTTGCTGGAGCTGGCTCATCCTTAAGCCGGTTTATATCGGTGACCGGAAGGATAGAGGTAGTGAGAAACACAGGCATCGTGGCAGGTCAACGGCGTGTCACGATGACGCAGCAAGAAAGGAAATCCCATGGCAGAACTCATTAAAAACGTGGATCATGCAAGCATTTTCGCCTTGAAGGACCTGGTTGAAATCGAACCGGGACGCGTGAACAGCCTTACGTTGTCGCAGACGCCGGGTTGCAAAATGACGGTGTTCGCCATTGACGCCGACGAGGGCATGTCAAGCCATGCAGCGTCGGGCGACGCGCTCATCACGGTGCTCGAGGGCACGGGCGAAATCACCGTCAACGACGTGCCGCATCAGCTTTCCGCAGGTCAATCTATCGTCATGACCTCGGGAAGCCCGCACAGCGTGCGCGGCGTTACCCCGTTCAAAATGCAGCTTACGGTGGTGAAGCCCGCAGAATAGCAAAAGCGGGACAGACCTGCTTGAAGCTTGCCCGCGCTCTCGGGCTTAAGTTGGGTGCGCTCGGGATTGCTATTGCTCGAAGTCCACGTCCTTGCTTTCGCGGAAGAACACGAGCGCGACCAGGGCGATTACGGCCATCGCGCCCAGGTACCAGCCAAGCGTCTGGATGCCGAAGTTCATGACCAGGGCGTCGTTCTGTCCGCCGAGCAGCAGGCTGCCGAACGGGCGGGCCAGGAAGCTCGCCGCGAAGGTGACGAAGGCCAGCAGCGTGGCGAGCACCGGGTCGGACTTGGCGACATCGGTGAAGAAAATGAGTCCGAAATAGCTTGCCGCGGCGCATGGCCGCCAACCGTTCGATGACCGGTTTCGCAGTATCGGAAGCTGTTTGAGAAAAACGGCGCAGCTTGGTATATGGTGAGGTGATTTGTTTTGAGGGGGGAGACTATGGCCTCGAAGAAGAATCGCTCTTCTTGGGCGAAGGAGAAAGCGCAGTTCAACGCACAGCTGGGCGGTTTCGATGCGCTCGACGACGTGTTCGCGCGGGAAGATTCGCGCCATGCTCACCTTGCGGAGGAGCGCGACAGCGCCCAGCGATATAAGGCATGCGAATCGAAGAATCGTTACGCCACGCTGGCAGAGGCGCAGGAAAACCTTGCCTGGTGCCAGAAGCAGGGCAAACGCGGCCTGCAGATCTACGAGTGCCCCTATTGCGGCGGCTGGCATCTAACTTCCCATCCCTGGGAGGATGCGAGGTAGCGGTTTCCCGTTTCGGACACCTAGTGCTATGTCCTCGAAATGTTAGGCGTCGACCTTGCCGCCCCGGCATGCGGCACGAAAGGTTTTGGGCGGTTAACGCTACGTCCCCGAGGTGTCCGGATATATGGGCAGCAACCTCGGATCCCTCGGTTTTTGCCTGCTGCGCTGTTGGTTGGGTATACTGCGGCGTGGTAAGGGAAGGGGTACGCGTGTTCAGCGATTTCGCTATCTGGTATTTGTTTCTCGCCGGCACCGCCGGAGGCGCTTTCCTGTGCGCCGCGATGATCGATGTCCGCGAGAACATCGGCTGGGATGCGCGCCGCGTGCCGCTTTGCGCGCGATGCGGCATGTTCGGCGCTTTCGGGCTTTTGGCGCTGGCGGCGCTCATGCTGTTCTGCGACTTGGGGAACCCCTTCGATATATGGTACCTGTTCGAGAACCCGCTGCGCTCCATCGTGTCGATGGGCGCATGGCTGATCATGCTGGGCTTGGCTCTTTCGTTGGCGGTATCGGCCATGATCGCCGCGAAGATAGACGCGCCGTATCTGTTCCGCGGCCTCGAGATCGCCGGCGCTGCGGCGGCCGTCGGCGTGATGGGCTACACCGGCGTGCTGCTGTCGTCGATGGCGGCCGTCGAGTTTTGGAATACCTGGCTTCTGGTCGCGCTGTTCGTCGTGTCGGCCGTAAGCTGCGGCTGCGCCTTCATCTCCTTCTCCGTTTTCATCCTCTCGGGGTCTGCGCGAGGGTCCTCAGCGCTCGACGCCGGCACCCGTTTGCTGCGCGCGGCGGAGCTTGTCGCGCTCGTCGCGTTTTTTGCGTCGCGGTGGTTGGCGGGCGGCGCGGCGAAACAGTCGTGCGAGCTGCTGTTTTCGGGGCAGCTTGCCGGGGTGTTCTGGGGCGGGCTGATGCTGTGCGGGTTCGCCGTCCCGGTATTTGCGGGCCTACTCGCGCGCGTGGCGCCTGTGCCGGCCCTGCGGCCGATAAGCGCGGCATCGACGTTGGCGGGCGGCCTATGCCTGCGATATTGCGTGGTGCTTGCGGCTTCGCACGCCGCCGTTTCGCTGATTGTGACATAATGATAGTTCATTAGGTAAACTACGCGCTTGCGCAAGGCGCTTCAGATCCGTGCGAAAGCAGGATGCAGGGCCTACACGGCTCGTAAGCGCCTTGGCGAAACGTATCGATATGGAACGGGGCAGGCCATGACGGCGATCTCCAACACAAGGCAAACCGGCGAATCCGCGTTAGTCGCCGATAAAAACCTCATCACCATCGATGAGGAAAGCGGCATCCCCATTTGGATGCAGCTGCGCAACAGGCTGGTGTACCTGGTGGTGTCCGGCACGTTCCCGCCCGGCATGAAGCTGCCGACGGTGCGCGACCTGTCCTCGTCGCTGAAGGTGAACTACAACACGGTCAGCAAGGTGTATCGTGACATCGAGAAGGACGGCTACGTCATCACGCGCCGCGGCAAGGGCACGTTCGTGGCCGAGATCAACTCGAGCGGCTATGAGGCGCAGGATGCGAAGGCTGCGGTGGATATGCTGATCGACAAGTTCTTGGAGCAATGCAAGGAGCTGGGGCTGTCCGAGGCGGATGCCGCCGAGGCGGTGGCGAAGCGGGCAGGAGGGATGTTCGTATGAGAAGGTTCGGACCGCAGCGCGCCCATCGTGGAAACAACCAAAGCGACGCCGCGTTCGCCAACGTGTCGCACGAGTCGCCCGACAACATCATCACCGAAAAGGATGCAAGCCGCGTGGGCGTGTACAGCTTCGCCCTGCTTATGTTCGCGGTGGGTTTTGCCGTCGTCTTCGTCCTTTTGCTGCCGTGGCTGAGCGTGTTCACGGTGCTCGGGTCGGCCGCGGCGGGGCTTTTGCTCGCGTCGACGCTGCGCGTGGCGGCGCAATGGGAGCACGTGGCGCTGCTGCGCTTCGGCAGGTTCCGCAAGATCGCGGGCCCGGGCGTGTACGTGGTCGTGCCGTTCGTGGACTCCGTGGCGATGCATATCGACCGCAGAACCATCACCACGGCGTTCTATGCCGAGCAGGCGCTGACGTCCGACCTGGTCAGCGTCGACGTTGACGCCATCTTGTTCTGGATGGTCTACGACTCCGAGAAGGCGTGCCTCGAGGTGGCGAACTTCCCGCAGGCCGTGCGCCGCGCGGCGCAGACGGCGGTGCGCGACGCCATCGGCCAGGTAACGCTCGCCGAGCTTTCCGTCCGCCGTCGCCAGCTCGATCACGAGCTGCAGGAGTTCATGGCCGAAAAGTGCGAGGAGTGGGGCATCAGCGTCATCTCCGTGGAGATCCGCAACATCAAGATCCCGAAGGAGCTGCAGGACTCGTTGGCGCGAGAGGCCCAGGCCGAGCGCGAGCGCGACGCCCGCGTGCTGCTGGCAGACGTCGAGCGCGAAATCTCGGAGATGTACGTGGAGGCGGCACGCGTGTACAACGAGGAGCCGGGCGCCATGCAGCTGCGCGCCATGAACCTTTCCTATGAAAGCGCCCGCGACGGCAAGGGCGTCCTCCTGGCGCCCAGCAGCTTGGCCGACGGCTTCGTCGACCTGGGCAAGGATATGGCGAAGTAGCCGGGAAATGCTTCGGGTTTGCATTGCTGCAGCTGTCGATTCGATGGGCTCAAAAGGCAAACAAGTCGGGAAATCACATGCTGCAGCAGGTAACAAGCAAACGTTTCCGCAGGTAGAAAATATTCTTTGCAAAATATAACCATTGAACTATTGAACTAGTTCAACATAAGTGTAATATACGGCTCGAGAGGTTGGCCATCCATGGTATGCACGAATGGGGGAGCTTGATCTCGGGCCGTTTCTTTCGCGCGGTTGCAAACGGGCGGGGGCGCGCGGTACGGGGTCGATGCTTTCGGAAAGATAACCGAGGAGGAGAGATGACGGGAACGCAAAGCGCAAGCCGCGGTTTGACCCGTAGGGATTTTCTCAAGGTCGGCGTTGCGGGAGCGACGGGCTTGGCTGCCGCCGGTTCCATGACCGGCTGCGGCGCCTGGCTGGGCGCCGCCACGCAGCAGGCTGCCGACGAGAAGACCGTATACACGCTGCATCAGTTCATGTGCACGGGGCGTTGCTCGCTCAAATGCACGGTGCGCGACGGCCGCTTGGCCATGATCCAGCCCAACGACACGGTCGATCCGTACTACCGCCACGTATGCGTGAAGGGCATTTCCGAGATCCAGCACGTCTACAGCGATGAGCGCCTGCAGTCGCCCATGCGCCGCGTCGGCGCACGCGGTGAGGGTTCGTTCGAGGTGATCAGTTGGGACGAGGCCATCAAGACGGTGGGCGACGAGCTGAGGAAGGCCTGGGACAAGTACGGCAAGCAGTCCGTGTACATGTCCGCTTCCAATGAGCCGCGCTTTAGCTTCCTGCCTGCGCTTCTGGGCTGCGCCACCGGCGTCGAGCCCGGCATCGACCGCGGCACGGGCAACGGCTCCGCGCCTGCCATCGGCGGCGACGTGTTCGGCGGCGGCACGAACGAGACGCGCGACTGGGTGAACACCAAGACGCTCGTGATCTCCGGCACCAACCTGCTGGAAAGCTCCATGATGCAGTCCAACACGTTCCTGGACGCGAAGAAGGCCGGCTGCGAGATCATCGTGCTCGACCCGCACTTCTCCACCACGGCCGGCAAGGCCAGCAAGTGGATCCCCGTGATCCCGGGCACCGACGCGGCGTTCTACCTGGGCATGGTCAGCTACATCCTGGACAACAAGCTCTATAACGAAGCTTACATGCGCGAGCATACGTCGTTCCCGTTCCTCATGGACGAGGCCACGGGCAAGCTGCTGCGCACGGGCGCGGCTTGGGGAACCGACGAGGAGACCGGCGAGCCGGTCGATCCCGGCGATTTCATGGTGTGGGACGCTGCCAAGGGCGCGGCGGTCCCGTACGCCGAGGCCGTTGCCACCGCTGCGCTCGAGGGCTCGTTCGACGTTGACGGCAAGAAGGCCATCACCGTGCTCGAAAGCCTCAAGCGCAACCAGCGTCCGTACACGTGCGAGTGGGCCGAGGGCGTTTGCGGCGCAAGCGCCGAGACGATCGCCGAGGTGGCGCGCAAGTACGCCACGAGCGGCCCGGCGTACCTGGCGTTCGGCCAGGGCGGCTCCGATAAGTACTCCAACCCCGACATCATCGGCCATGCCGGCATGGTGCTCGTGTCGCTCACGGGCAACATCGGCAAGCCCGGCTGCGGCATCGGCCACGGCATCGGCGGCGCCGGCTACAGCGTCTCGCTGGGCGAATGGGAGCTTCCCGAGCAGTTCAAGCCCGCTGAGCTGGACGTTCGCGCCGACCGCTTCCCCGATCGCGACGGCGGCGTGCATGTGATCATCTCGCTGGGCAACACGTTCCAGCAGTACTGGGCGAACATGAACAAGACGCGCGAGTGGATCGACTCGCTGGACTTCATCGTGCATATCGGCATGTACTACGAGGATACGGTGAAGTACGCCGACATCGTGTTGCCGGTGTGCAGCAAGTTCGAGGACACCGTCGAGCATTCCATCGTGCGCAGCGACTACAACCATGTGAACCTGCAGACGAAGTGCATCGACCCGCTGTTCGAGAGCAAGCCCGACTTCGACGTCATGCGCCTGATCGCTGAGGAGATGGGCGTGGGCGAGTATCTGCCCAAGACCGCGGAGGATCTGGTGCGCTACCAGATCGAGCACTCCGAGGACCTTGCCGAGCAGGGCATCACGCTGGCCGAGCTGGAGAAGAACCACGGCAGCATGAAGATGGCCGATGTCGACGAGCCCCGCCGCGCCTACACCGACCTGAAGTTCGAAACGCCCTCCACGCGCATGGAGCCGTACTACGAGGCCTGGAAGCCTTGCGAGCAGGCATGGCCGAATTGGGAGGAGAACAACGAGGCGTACGCCGGCAACCCGCTGGCGGAGAAGTACCCGCTGCAGTTCACGCAGACGCGCACCCGCTTCTCCAACCACTCGCACTTCAAGGCGGCGAAGTGGGTGCAGCAGTTCGCCAAGCCCACGCTGGAGCTGAACCCGGCCGACATGGCCTCGCGCGGCATCGCCGATGGGGACGTGGTGGAGGCGTTCAACGACCGCGGCTCGTTCAAGTGCGTGGCGCGCGCGAACAACGCCGTGCGTCCCGGCTCCTGCCGCACCTGGGAAGCGGGCTGGAGCAAGTACATCGAGGAGGGGAACACGCAAAACGTCACGAACGACCACGTGAACCCGCGCGATGAGTACCTGCCCACCGGCGCGCCCATCCCGTACAACGACACTCTTGTCGAAGTGAAGAAAGCGTAGGTGATATGCCATGACGAAACTTGCAATCGGTATCAACCTTGATCGCTGCATCGGCTGTCACACCTGCGCGAACGCTTGCAAAATGCAGAACAACGTGCCCGACGGCATGCTGTGGAACCGTGTGATCACCGAGGGCTGCGACGCCATCGACGGCGCCGTGGGCGAGTATCCCAACTTGACGCGCACCTATGTGCCCCTGGCGTGCCAACACTGCGAGAACCCGGCTTGCCTGAAGGTGTGCCCGACCGGCGCCACGTACAAAGACGACCAGGGCCGCGTGGAGATCGACTACGACCGCTGCATCGGCTGCCGCATGTGCATGGCCGCCTGCCCCTTTAATGCCCGCGTGTTCAACTGGGAAGACCCCCAGCGCGACGGCGATTTCAACTGGGGCGACGCGCGCGTGCCCGTGCGCACCCGCGGCGTGATGGAGAAGTGCACGCTGTGCAAGGAGCGCACCGATGCCGGCGAGGAGCCGATGTGCGTGGTGTGCTGCCCGACGCACGCCCGCGTGTTCGGCGATCTGGACGACCCGAACTCGGAGCTGGCGCAGCTGCGCGCTGCGAAGGGCAAGGACGTGCATATTCTGCTGGAAGAGAAGGGCACGAAGCCCCAAGTCTTCTACTTCGACGAGTAAAGGGGTGCCGTTATGAAACTTTCGGCTCAGTCTAAGATCGGCGTCGGCGTTCTGGCGGCGATCATGGTGATCGGCTTCTGCGCCTACGTGTTCCAGCTGACGCAGGGCCTGTGCGTGACGGGCATGTCCAACGGCGTGTCGTGGGGCCTGTACATCACGTGCTTCATGTTCTTCGTCGGCCTGTCCGCCGGCGGCCTGATCGTGGCCAGCTCGGCGCACGTGTTCGGCATCGAGTCGTTCAAGCGCGTGTCCATGCCCGCGGTCATCACCTCCACGGTGTGCATCCTGTGCGCAGGCGCGTTCATCCTGATCGACCTGGGCGGCATCCAGCGCATCTGGAACATGTTCATCCATTTGAACTTCACCAGCCCGCTGGCATGGGACATGTGCGTCATCACGACGTACCTGGTCATCAACGTGCTGGACATCATCTGGCTGCGTCGCGGCGATGAGCGCAAGGTGAAGATGCTGTCGTATGTGGCGCTGCCGGTCGCCATCCTGGTGCACAGCGTGACGGCGTGGATCTTCGGCCTGGAGATCGCCAAGGAGGGCTGGTATTCGGCCATCATGGCCCCCATCTTCGTGGCGTCCGCCTGCGACTCGGGCTTGGCGCTTCTGATGGTGGTCCTGGCGGCGGTGCGCAAGGCCGGCGTGTTCGATTGCGGTCGCGAGCTGTTCGCGAACCTGGCGCGTCTGCTCGCCACGTTCATCGCGGTGGATGCGTTCTTCATCGGTTGTGAGCTTCTGACCACGGCGTACCCGGGGACCGAGGGCGCATCCCATGTGCTCGGCATCATGACTTCGGGCGCGACCGCACCGTTTTTCTGGTTCGAGATCCTGGGCGGCCTGCTGATCCCGTTCGTGCTGCTGGCGTCCGCTAAGCGCCGCGAGTGCACGGGCGTGGTGGTCGCTGCCAGCGCCCTGGTGATGTGCGGCGTGTTCTGCAAGCGCGTGTGGCTGCTGTTCACCAGCTTCACGGTCACGAACGTGTACGGCGCGCCGGGCATCTCGTCCGGGTCGACCGCGGCACGCGGTGCCGATGGGTTCGACATGTGGGCGCTTGCCGGGTCGTACATGCCCCAGCCGGTCGAGTTCGCCGTGGTGGCGGCGGTGGTGAGCTTCTGCATCCTGGGCATCGCGCTTCTGTCGAAGAAGCTGGTTGCGAAGGCGTAAGGCCATGTTGCGCGGCGCCCCATACCGGGGCGCCGCGGGCGGCGCTTCTTGATGGCGTAACGGGTCGTTTGGTTTGAAAGGACGGAAAATGCGTTCGATGACGTGCGAGGAATGGATGGTCGCATCCCAGCTGTATGCGTTTTTGGGCAATAGCCTGCTGTCTCCTATGAGCCGTACGGAATCGGTCGGCCTAGATCCGGCGTTCTGGCGCGAACTGGGCGGCCTGCTCGATGGCGCGCTGGCCGATTCGGCCGAGTCGTTGGCATCTTGGGCCGAGCGCGCGTCTGCCGACGTCGTCCGCTCCGAGGTGGTGCAGCGCGTGTCCGTCGAGTTCACGAAGCTGTTCGTCGGCCCTCCGAAGCCGGCGGCCGCACCTTGGGAGTCCGCCAACGGCCCCGTTGATTCGCATGTCGGCTTCGGCGAGGCGACGTTCGCCATGCGGGAGCGCTTGCGCGCCCTCGGCCTGGAGCTGTGCAACGAGAACAACCAGTACGAGGACCATGTGGGCATCGAGTTGCTGTACCTGTCCGAGCTTTGCCGCCGGGCATCGGAAAAGCCCTCCGGCGCCGCCGCCTGCGATGCGGCCGCGCCGGATGCGGAGGAGATCGCGTCGTTTATCCGCGAGCATCCGCTTGTCTGGGTGCCCCGTCTTCGCGAGAAGGTGGCGGCGTCGCAGCCGGAGGGCTACTTCGTTCGCCTGCTCGATGTTGCGCTGGCGTTGCTGAAGCGGCAGGCGTGATCGATCGACCTGCGGCGGGTGTTCCCGTTCCATGGGCTTGCGGCGCGTGAAGCCGGAAACTGCCGGTTAGGCGGTGCGCTCTTCGGGGCGCATCGCCTTTTTGCGTTTTAGCGGGCGGTGGTGAGGCGCGGCAGCGGCTTGCGTTGCTGCACGGAGGCGGCTGGGTCACGATGACACTTCGGGGACGTAGCACTAGGTGTCCGAATCGAGCAGGTGCGAAGTGCCCTCGGTCAACGCTTGGTTTCGACATTCCGCATCCGAGGAATCCGGACAGTTAACGCTTCGTCCTCAAAGTGTCCGAGGCGTTGGCGGCTGTTAGCGGGCGGTGGTGAGGCGGGCTTGGTAGCCGCAGAGGGTTTCCGCGTGGCAGCCGGCTTCGCCGAGCGCCGCCTCGAGCGTGCGCCTGGCAAGGCCGTAGTCGTTGTTGTTCTGCGACACGTGCATGGCCACTACCGTTTGCGGCAGGCGCAGGCCCGCGGTGCGCGATTCGGCCACCAGCGTGCCGAGCTCGGCGGCGGCCTGCCCATTGGAAAGGTGCCCGCTGTTCGACGCGATGCGCTGCTTGATGACGTACGGGTAGGGCCCGGCGGCCAGCATCTTCGGGTCGTGGTTGCTCTCGAGCGCCAGGATGCGCACGTCGCGCAGCGCCGTGTGCGCCTGCGCCGTGACGATGCCGGAGTCCGTCAGGTAGCCCACCGCGTCGCCGTCGGCGGCGTCCTCGATGCGGAAGCCGAACGACGCGGCGGCATCATGGCTGGTGGCGAAAGGGATGATGCGCATCCCCGCGGCCTCGATGGCGCCGGGGCCTGCAGCGCGCGCCGTCAAACCCTGCCCGGCGGGGGCAACCGCCGCATGCGGGGTGGCGTCCTCGAACTCGGAGTTCGCGATACCTTGGCCGCCCGCCAGGGTGCAAGCTGCCGCCAGCTCGCGGACGTCGAACGCCTCGGCCACCTTCGCCAGTGCGCTGCTGTTCGCCGTGCACGCGCCCGCCGCGAACACCGGCGGCACGTTGCCGATCTTCGCCAGCCCGCGCAGCACCACGCCGAGGCCCTTTACGTGGTCGCCGTGCTCGTGCGTCACGAACATAGCTTGGATGCGGCCGGGATCGAAGCCGGCCTCGTCGCAGCGGTTGAGGAAATCGCGCTTGCAGATGCCGCAGTCGATCAGCACCCCGGCGCCGGTGGCGGTGTTCTCGATCACCGCGGCGTTCCCCGAGCTTCCGCTGGCCAATACGTGCAATGCGAGCATCCCGAACCTCCCGAGCTTCCGTCCAATCAAAACGTTCCCCATACTAGCAGCATCCTGCGGGGCACGTTGGCATCACCTGTAAAGGGCAGGCAATCCCCTTGCGTGTCCGCTTGAGAACGCGGGAGGGAAGGCCGGCTCTGCGTGAACAGGGGGACGGAGGTGCGTTCAAGGTCGATCCTCGCGCTTTCGGCAACGTATCGCGAACACACCTCCGTCCCCTGTTCGCGTTCGCGCCCGCATGCGCAAACAAGCCCCGCCCGGATAACCGGACGGGGCTTGAAAACCAGGTCAAACGATAAAGCGCCAGCGCGACGCTGCGGCGTTATCCCACCTTCTCGTCCTTGCCGGCGGTGCGGGCCAGGATGTTGGCGTAGATGGCGCCGGAGATGTTGTGCCACACGCTGAACACGGCGCCGGGCACGGCGGCTAGCGGCATGGTTGCGAAGTGCATGGTGGCAAGCGAGGTGGCAAGGCCGGAGTTCTGCATGCCGACTTCGATGGACAGCGTGCGCATCTGCGCCTTCGACAGGCCGAGCGTGCGGCCCACGAAATAGCCCAGCGCGTAACCGCAGACGTTGTGCAGCATGACCACCACGATGATCAGCGCGCCGACGGTCGCCAGCTTGGCGGCGTTGGCGGACACCACGGCCATGATGATCAGCGAGATGGCGATGACGGAGACGAGCGGCAGCACCTTGGAGCAGGCCTGGGCAACCTTGGACGCCACGGCGTTGATGACGAAGCCCAGCGCGATGGGCACGAGCACCACCTGCACGATGGACAGCAGCATGCTGACGTAGCTGACGTCGACGCTCTGGCCGGCAAGCAGCAGCACGAGCGCCGGGGTGACGACCGGGGCCATGATGGTGGTGCACGCGGTCATGCCGACGGACAGCGCCACGTCGCCCTTGGACAGGTACGTCATGACGTTGGAGGAGGTGCCGCCGGGGCAGCAGCCGACAAGCATGACGCCCACGGCAAGCTCGGTAGGCAGCTGGAAGACAAGGCACAGCACCCAGGCGATCAGCGGCATGATGATGAACTGGGACAGGATGCCGGTGATCACGGCCTTCGGCTTGGTGAACACCACCTTGAAGTCGCCGAGCTTGAGCGTCATGCCCATGCCGAACATGACGATGCCGAGCAGCGGGTTGACCCAGCTGGTGGGCAGCGCCGCATGCACGGGCGCGGGCGCGACGAAGGCGATGATGGCGACCGCAAGCGCGATGATGGCCATCCATTTGCCGGCGAAGTCGCTGATCTTCTCAAGGACCTTCATGATGAAACCTTTCTAACGTGCGCGCGTTGCTGGGGAAGGGGACGCTGCGCCGACGAAGCCCGCATATGCGGCGTTTGACCGGTGAACAGGGGACGGAGGTGTGTTCACGATGCCTTGTCGAAAACGCGAGGATCGACCGTGAACACACCTCCGTCCCCTGTTCACGAGGAGCTCGGCCTGCGGTGTGTTCGCTGCCCCAGAAACGCAAATGAGCCCCGCCCGGGTATCCGGGCGGGGCTCGAAAAACTAGGACAAACGCGAGTATAGCCATTCGTCGGCAAAATGTTACCGACAACCGAATAATTCCCTACTTGTTGAATAGGGAATGGGACCGGCGAGAACGAAACGCCCGGCGAACAGGGGACGGAGGTGCGTTCACGACGCTTTGCCCAAAACGCGAGGAATAACCCTGAACACACCTCCGTCCCCTGTTCGTCCACGTCCCGTAGCTCCGTTCCCCGCAAAACCAAAAAAGCCGGGAGGGGCTAACCCCTCCCGGCTTTGCGATGGCGGTTTCGCGCTCCTATTCGCCGATGATTTCGGACAGGGTGCGCCAGCCCAGCTCGGCGCATTTCACGCGCGCAGGCATATGGCTGATGCTTTCCAGTTGGGCCGCCTCGTCGAGGTCTTCCTTCTCCTCGTCGGTGAGCGTCTCGCCCTTGACCATCTTCATGAACAGGCCGCACAGACGGCGTGCCTCCTCGACGGTCTCGCCGGTGACCAGGTCGGCCATCATATCGGCGGATGCCTGCGAGACGGCGCAGCCGTGGCCGGTGAACGCGGCCTCCTCGATGACGCCGTCCTCGATGCGCAGCTTCAGCACCATCTCGTCGCCGCAGCTGGGGTTCACGCCCTCGTGCTCGTCGGTGGCGCCCTCCATGTCGTACTTGTAGTCGGGATGCGCGTTGTGCTCCATGAGCGCGGCGGTGTAGATGTTAGCCATTGAAGGTCCTCCAAACGTTGCCGAGGCCCTCGATCAAGGCGTCGACGTCCTTCTTGTCGTTGTAGAACGCCAGGCTGGCGCGGCAGCAGGCAAGGTTCTCCACGCCCAGCCAGGTGAGCAGCGGCTGCGCGCAATGGTGCCCGGCGCGGATGGCCACCTGGTCCATGTCCAGGATGCTGGCCACGTCGTGCGGGTGGATGCCGTCGACGTTGAAGCTGATGACGCCGTGGTGCATGTCGGGGTCGGGGCTGCCGATGATGGTGACGAAGGGCAGCTTCGCCATTTCGTCCATGCAGTAGCGCACGAGCGCCTGCTCGCGCGCGGCGATGACGTCGAGGCCCACCGACTCCACGTAGGCGATGGCCGCCGCGGTGGCGTAGATGCCGGCGGCATCCTGCGTGCCGGCCTCGAACTTCTCGGGCACGGGCGCCCAGGTGGCGTCCTGCTCGGTGACCGAGTCGATCATCTCGCCGCCCGTGAGGAACGGCGGCATGGCGTTGAGCAGCTCGTCGCGGCCCCACAGCACGCCCATGCCGAACGGGCCGAACAGCTTGTGCGCGGAGAAGGCGAAGAAGTCGGCGCCGATGGCCTGCACGTCCACGTGGATGTGCGGCGTGGACTGCGCGCCGTCGACCACCAGGTAGCCGCCCTGCTCGTGCACGCGGCGGCCCAGCTCCTCGACGGGGTTCTGCACGCCAAGGACGTTGGACACGTGCACAACGGACAGGATCTTGGTCTTCGGGCCGATCTTGGCGTCCATCTCCTCGGGCGTGATGACGCCGTTCTCGTCAGGGTAAAGGTAGACGAGCTTCGCGCCGGCCGCGCGGCAGGCCTGCTGCCACGGGATCAGGTTGGAGTGGTGCTCCATGATGGTGATGCACACCTCGTCGCCGGGCTTAAGCACGGTGGGGGCGAAGGCCTTCGCCACGATGTTGAGCGACTCGGAGGCGTTGCGCGTGAGCACGATGTCGTGCGCGTCGGGTGCGCCGATGAACTTCGCCACGCGCTGGCGGGCGATCTCGATGGCCTCGGTGGCCTCGACCGACAGGCGGTACAGGCCGCGCAGGGCGTTGGCGTTCATCTCCTCGTAGAAGCGGCGCTGCGCGTCAAGCACGGCGGCGGGGCGCTGCGCGGTGGCGGCGCTGTCCAAAAACACCAGGTCGGGATGGTTGGCAAGCAGCGGGAAGTCGCGCTTGTAGGGGTTCTCGGCGATGTTGGCGGCGCACACGATGTCGCCGGCCGTGGCCGAGGCCTGGGCGGCGTGCGCCGCGTCGGCCACGGCGCACGCCGTGCGATCGAGCTCTGCGTTGTTTGCGGAAGCTGACATAAGCTAGCCTTCCACCTCCTGATAGGGAATGCCCAGGCGGCCGGCCAGGCGGCCGACGCCCGCGCGAACGGTTTCGTCTTCGATGGCAAGCGCCGTCTCCTCGAGGGTCGCCGTGGCGAACAAGCCCTCGGCGGCCTCTTGGGAAAGGCCGCGGCACTTCAGGTAGAACAGCTGGTCGGCGGCAACATGGCCGATGGTGGCGCCATGGTTGCCGGCCACGTCGTCCTCGTCGCACAGGATGACGGGGATGGTCTTGTTCTCCACGCGGTCGTCTACCAGAAGCACGGTCTCGCGCTCGGTGCCCTCGGCGCCCTTGCAGCCGCGCACCAGGTCGATGGTGCCGCGCAGGACCTTTTTCGACTCGCCCATGAGCGCGCCGTTGGCGTCGATGTTGCAGCGGGTCTTCTTGCCGCGATGACGCACGATGTAGTTGAAGTCGCGCACGTCCTGGCCGGCGGCCAGGTAGCGGGTGTCCACGTCCACGCGCGACAGGTCGCCGCGCAGATCGGTGGCCAGGCCCGTGTAGGACTTGCCGGCGCCCAGCATGCGGTGGCGCACGGTGACGAACGCGCCCTCGTCGCAGATGATGCCCGTGTCGTCGAGCGCCATCCACGTTTCGTCGAGCGTATGCACGGACGTGACGTTGACATGGGCGTTCTCGCCGGCGAACACGCGCAGCACCACGCCCACCACGCCGCTGCCGGCGGTGGGGGAGTCAAGCGACACGGTCAGGTCGAACGTGGCGCCCGCGGGGGCCACCACGTCGATGGCGGCCACGTTGGCGGCGCCGTCCACACCGGCGATGCGCACGGTGGCCTGGCCGCGCTTGCCTGCGGCCGACGCGAACACGGTTGCGGCGCTCTTGCCGGCGGCTTCGGCCAGCCATGCGGTGGCCTGCTCGCCCATGCCGCACTCGAACGCCTCGGCCACGTTGTTCGCCATCTCCTGGCGCACGGCCTTGTGCTCGTAGGTGGAAAGCGCGGGGATGTCCAGGTTGGCGGGGTCCACGTCGGGGTCGACCGCCTTCAGGATGGCGCGCGTGTCGGCGGGGCCGGCGGCGCGGGCCGCATCGACGCGCTCCTGCAGCGCGGCCACGGCCGCGTCGAAGGCGCCCGCTTCGCCGATCAGCTCGGCGGCGGCTTCCACTTCCACCTGGGCTGCGAAGGAAAGGCCCTCGGGCAGCTCCACGGCGGTCTCGTTCATATCAAGGCGATGCCAGGTAGGCGCGGGCATCGCGTTCACGTTGTTCAAAACGTCGGCGCCCATTATCCGATCGCCCCTTCCATTTCCAGCTTGATGAGGTTGTTCATTTCCACGGCGTACTCGAGCGGCAGCTCCTTGGAAACGGGGTCGGCGAAGCCGTTCACGATCATCGTGCGGGCCTCTTCCTCCGAAATGCCGCGGCTCATCAGGTAGAACACCTTGTCGTCGCCGATGCGGCCGATGGTGGCCTCGTGTCCGATGTCGACGTGCTTGCAGCGGATGTCCATGGCCGGGATGGTGTCGGAGCGGCTGTGGTCGTCGAGCATCAGGCTCTGGCACGACACGCTGCACGCGGAGTTCTCGGCCTTCGGCGTGGCAACCACGCTGCTGCGGAACGTGGACACGCCGCCGCCCTTGGAGATGGACTTCGTCTCGATGGAAGCCGAGGTCTCCGGCGCGGCGAGCACCACCTTGCAGCCGGTGTCGAGGTTCTGGCCCGTGCCGGCGAACGTGATGCCCGTGAACGTGCACGTGGACTTGCGGCCGGCCAGGATGGACATGGGGTACAGGTAGCCCACATGGCTGCCGAAGCTGCCGGACACCCACTCGATCGAGCCGCCCTCGTCGCACGTGGAGCGCTTGGTGTTGAGGTTGTACATGTTCTTCGACCAGTTCTCGATGGTCGAGTAGCGCAGGTGCGCGTTCTTGCCGACGAACAGCTCCACAGCGCCCGCGTGCAGGTTCGCCACGTTGTACTTCGGCGCGCTGCAGCCCTCGATGAAGTGCAGGTCGGCGCCGTCTTCCACGATGATGAGCGTGTGCTCGAACTGGCCCGCGCCCTTCGCGTTCAGGCGGAAGTAGCTTTGCAGCGGGAAGTCGAGCTTGGTGTCCTTCGGAACGTACACGAAGCTGCCGCCGGACCACACCGCGCCGTGCAGGGCGGCGAACTTGTGGTCGGTGGGCGGGATGAGCGTCATGAACTTCTCGCGGATGAGTGGCTCCCACTGCGGGTCGTGCAACGCCTCCTCGATGCCGGAGTACACGATGCCCATGCGGGAAGCGGTGTCCTGCATGTTGTGGTAGACCAGCTCGGAGTCGTACTGCGCGCCGACGCCGGCCAGGTAGCTGCGCTCGGCCTCGGGGATGCCCAGGCGGTCGAAGGTGTTCTTCACGTCGTCGGGCAGGCTGTCCCAGTCCGACTTCTGGTCGGTGTTGGGCTTGACGTAGGTGACGATGTTGTCCATGTCAAGGCCGGCGATGGAGGGGCCCCAGTCCGACGTGGGCATGCTCTGGTAGATCTCCAGCGACTTCAGGCGGTGCTGGAGCATCCACTCCGGCTCGTCCTTCTTCTCCGAGATCTCGCGGACGATCTCGGGCGTCAGGCCCGCCTCGAGCTTCTCGGTGCTGTCGCCGTATGAAAAGTCGTAGAGGCTGCGGTCGATGTCCGCTACCTCGGTGCGTTGCTTAGCCATGGCTGCCCCTTATTCGGCTGCTGCGGCCGCGGCCTGCTCGAACTGCTCGAAGCCGTTCTCGTCGATGTCGGCGATCATGGACGCGTCGCCCTCGGCCGTCATGCGGCCTTTGACCAGGACGTGAACGCGGTTGACGTCCACATGCTCCAGGATGCGGGTGTTGTGCGTGATGATGACGAGCGTGCCGTTGCAGCGCTTGCGATAGACCTCCATGCCGCGCGAGACGACGGACAGCGCGTCCACGTCAAGGCCGGAGTCGGTCTCGTCCAGGAAGGCCAGCTTCGGCTCGAGCAGCAGCAGCTGCAGCATCTCGAGCTTCTTCTTCTCGCCGCCGGAGAAACCCACGCCCAGCTCGCGGTCCAGGTAGGCCGGGTCCATGTTCAGCTCCTCGGCCAGCTCCTTGACGTGCTTGCGGAACTGCTTGCCCTTCATGTCGCCCACCCCCGGGCGGCCTGCGGAGATTGCGCGCAGGAAGCTGCTGACGGGCACGCCGGGGATCTCCACCGGCGCCTGGAAGCTCAGGAAAAGACCCGCGTGGGAGCGTTTATCGGTGGACAGATCTGTGATATCCTGTCCGTTGAACGTGATTTTGCCGCCGGTCACCGTGTACTCGGGATCGCCCATAACCACGTGGCCCAGCGTCGATTTACCGGCGCCGTTCGGGCCCATCAGCACGTGGGTCTCTCCAGCGCCCACGGTCAGGTCGACGTCGTGAAGAATGACCTTCTCATCCACGGCGGCCGAAAGACCTGCCACGTTGAGGAGGATGTTCTCGTCTGCCATCTTCTTCTTCCCCTTCTCATTTCCAATAAATAAGGCTATGCTTATTCATATCCGTTTGATAGGATTAAGATAACGTGACGTACGGATTTGTCAAGCGAAATGCTTGCTGCAAGGAATCAATCCGCGGAATGAGCGCGAACGCGCATGCTTTACGTCTAGTGTAACCTATATGTTCCAAGGGCGGCACCGGACGAGGCGGGCAACCCGCGGATGACCGGGGGTCGTCATGCTGGCGAGTGGGTAGGCGCTGGCGCGCGTGGCTGGGGCGGCGTTGGGAAGCCGGCCGGCGGCGTGTGGGCTTGCGGCAAGCGTGTATGGCGGGCCTGCGGGCTCGGTGCGCCGGTTCGTGTGGTTCGCGGTAAGCGTTTCGGTGGTTTGGCGAAGGTAGTTGGAACGATAAGGGGGAATCGTGCTTATCTCATCGAAGGGACGATATGCATTGCGCTTGGCGGTGTGCATCGCGCAGGCGGGGCCCGAGGCGAAGGTGTCGCTTCGCGAAGTGGCCGAACACGAGGAGCTGTCCCTGAAGTATCTCGAGCAGATCGCCCGCCCCATGGTGTCGGCGGGCCTGTTGGTAAGCGTGCGCGGCAAGGGCGGCGGATACCGCTTGGCGCGCAATCCGCAAGATATCCTGGCGGGCGACGTGCTGCGCGCGGTCGAGGGCACCACGGTGCCAGTGACCTGCGCGGCGCTCGACGGCCCCGAGCCGTGCCATCGCGCCGGCGTGTGCACCACGGTGCGCTTCTGGGCGGGCCTTGACGAGGTCATCGAGAACTACGTGGACGGCGTGACCGTCGGCGACCTGGCCTCCGCGCCCCAACCCCACATCGAAATCGCGGAGTAAGGGGCGCCTGCATAAGGCGGCGGGGCCGCGCAGGCGCCTCGCCCGTGCAGCGCGTGGCCGCGCGAGGGCGGCGGAGCGCTGCGCTGGATTTCGCGATTGCAAACGGCATGACGTGAGGCCGGCATCCTTCGGGGTGCCGGCCTCGTTTGGGTTTGCGCGGATTCGGCGCTTGTTGTTTGACGGGTCGGTATCGCTTCGGTGAATGTTCGCTGAAAGGGTATCGGGGCGATGACGAAGCGCGTAGCCTTCAGCTTAATACAAGGTTCGAGCGCGATGATTGCCAGCCGCGCACAGGAAAAGGCGAGCATGAGGAGGTTGCTCATGGCGCATATGCAGGAAAACCCGCAAACCGCGGGTAAGGATACGAGGATGCCGACGGGGGGCGAAACGCGGCAAATGCCTCTGCGTGCCGATAAGCCGGCGCAGGTGGCACAGGTGCCGTATCCGCTTCAGGGTCGCCCGGCGCCGACGCAGCGGGTGGCGGTGCCGTTCGCCGCACCGGGCGGGAACGGCGGGAATGCCGCACCCGGTGTACCCGGCGCGAACGGGGCGTTTGCGGCAGGTGGTGCGAATGGCATGCCCGGCGCGAACGGCGCCGCGGCTGCGGAAGCCGCCGAAGCGGAGGAGGCGTCCAAGCGCAAGGGGCTTGGCGGGTTGCTCGAGGGCTTGTCCGTGCCGCAGGTAGCCGCCGGCGCGTTGGCGGCGGTGACGTCGATGCTGCTGTCGTCGAAGATCGGCATCGCCGGCTCGGTTATCGGCGTGGCGGTCGGCTCGGTGGTGTCCACCGTCGCGTCGCAGGTGTACAAGCAGTTTCTGCAGGCGTCCGCCGACAAACTGCGCGAGTTGAACCCGCTCGATGAGGTTGGCGCTTCCGCAGCCGCGGGCGAAACCCGCGTGATGCCGGCGACCGGCGAGGGCTCTTCGGCGACTCGCGTGATGGGCGCCGCGGTAGCGCCCGGCGATTCGGCCGTGCCCGGCGGCTTGGCTGCAGACGACGGCCCGGCCGCTTCCGCAACCCCCACCCGCAGCGTGCGCGACCTGCGCGAAAGCGGCGAGACGGGCGTGCTGCGCGGCCGCGCGGAGCATCTGCGCCGTCAGCGCATGCAGCGCGGCGTGATTGCGGTGTCGGTGGTATCGGCTCTGGCCGCGGTGGCCATTTCCGCAGGCATCATCAACCTGGTGACGGCGGGCGAAGGCGTGGGCACCAAGACCGAGCCGCTGTTCACTGGCACCTCGACGTCGCAAACCGACGACGGTTCCACGACGAAGGGCAAGCAGAGCGGCAAGTCACAACAGTCGGCGACGCAGGATCAGCAAGGCGCCGCCACGAAGGATTCCGCCGCACCGGTGCATCAGGACGGGACCGCGTCGTCGGATAGCTCGGCTTCCGGGTCCGGCAGCGCCAGCGGGTCGTCGACCAGCGGCACGGAATCGGGTAGCACGAGCGGCTCCGGCAGTTCGACGGGTTCCGCCACCGGCTCCGGCAGCAGTTCCGGCAGTGCGTCCGGTTCGCAAACCGGCGGCTCCGGCAGCGGCAGCGCGAGCGACGCCGGCAGCTCGTCGAGCAGCTCCTCTACCAGCGGCTCCACGGGGACGGGAAGCTCCTCGTCGAACAGCGGTTCCACGGGGTCCACGGGCGGTTCCTCATCCGGATCTTCGGCCAGCGGCTCCACAAGCTCCACCACAGCTTCGTAACAGGCAAGCGGGGCGGGCGCGCAACGATCGCGCCCGCCCCGCTTTTGCGTTCGCTTCCCCTTCTTCCGTGATGATGCCTGCTGCTGCAGGGTTGCGCGCGCCCGTGATGCTAGGATGAACGCGAAACACGAAACCGCCGCTTTTGCGGCGCGCGCGAAAGGGACGGCATGGCCGAGAACGTGAACAGCAAGAATGCGACCGCTGCAGACGACGCGGCTTTGGGCGGGGCGGCGGGCGCCGGCTTCCCGGTGGACGCCGCTTCTGCGGCTGTCTCCCCGGCAGCCGAAACTTCCTCTCCTGCATCGAGCGCGCGTGCGGATGCTTCGCCAAGGGGTTTTGCCCCCTCCGCTGGTGCCCCGGCACCTACGCCGCGTACGCGCGAGGAGATTGCTGAGTCGCTGCGCGTCCGCACGCGCCGCGGCACGCCCACCGAGAAACTTGAGGTCATCATGACCAGCGCCGGCCTCGACCGCGTGGAGGCGGCCACTGTTATGGTCATCGGCTTGGGCGGCGTGGGCTCGAACTGCGTGGAGGCGCTGGCGCGCGGCGGCGTGGGGCATCTGATTGTCCTCGACCACGACATCGTCGGCCTGTCCAACATCAACCGCCAGGCCATCGCGTTTCACAGCACGCTCGGGCGCAAAAAGCACGAAGTGGTGCGCGACATGGTGCACGACATCAATCCCAACTGCCAGGTGGAGGCGCTCGACATGTTCCTGCGCGCCGACGACGTGGCGCCGCTGCTCGACCGCTACCTGGGGAAAGTTGACATGCTCATCGACGCCATCGACTCCGTTTCCGCAAAACTGGCCATCGCCGAGTACGCTGACCGCACGGGGATGCCGCTCATCTCCAGCATGGGCGGCGCCAACAAGTTGCACCCCGAGTGCCTGCGCTTTGCCGACGTTTCCGAAACGAGCAACGACCCGCTTGCGCGCGTCATGCGCAAGGAATGCCGCAAGCGCGGCATCAGTCGCCTGCGCGTGCTGTACTCGTGCGAGGAGCCGGTGAAGCGCCCAGCCGTGGAGGGCGCCGAGCGCCGCGAGCGCACGAACCTGGGCACGGCATCGTTCATGCCGCCGATTTTCGGCCAGATGCTGGCAGGCAAGGTCCTCTGCGAGATAGCCCAGGTGCCGGAGGCGTAAGGGCTATGGGGAGGCTTTCATGAACGATGAGGTATTCTTTCAGGTTCGCTATACGGTAACGGTGGGCGAACGCGATGACTTTCTGCGCGATTTGGCTCAGCTGCGCATGGCGGAATCGAGCCGTGCGGAGCAAGGTTGTCTGCAGTATGAGTACTTGCTGCCAGTCGATGCGCCTGATCAGGTGCTTTTGCTGGAGCGCTGGTCGAGCAGCGAGGCACAGCAAGCGCATACGGGCACGGCGCATTTTGCGAAGCTCGCTGACATGAAGCAGCGCTATGGCTTGTCCACCAAGGTGGTGCGCCTGGTTGTCGGGGGCGCATGAGCATGAACGAGCTCGCTTATTTCGATATGCATTGTCACCTGGGGTTTTGCGAAGATGCGGTACAGGCGGCGCGGGCTCTTGCGGCCGCTGGCGTGGGGGCGTTCTCGAATACGGTGACGCCGTCGGAGTTCGCCGAGCAGCGGGTTGCGCTTGCCGGCGCGGGCAACGTGCGCACGGGTGCGGGCCTGCATCCCTGGTGGGTTGGCGAATACGACGTCGCTGCTAATTGGGACCGCTTATACGGTCTTGTTGCGCGCACCCGGTTCGTTGGCGAAGTGGGCTTGGACTTTTCGCCGCGTCATGCCGATACGCGCAAGGCGCAGCTTGATGCGCTGGCGTGCGTCGCTCATGCATGTGCCCGCACAGGGGGCAAAGTGCTGTCTGTGCATGCGGTTCGCGTGGTTGACCAGGTGCTCGACGTGCTCGAGCATGCGAGCGTGTTTGGGGGCATGACGGGCAACGCCTGCATCATCCATTGGTTTTCCGGTACGTCCGACCAGCTCACGCGCGCTCGGCGGACGGGCTGCTACTTCAGCGTGAACCCGCGCATGCTGCAATCGAAACGCGGACGAGCCTACGCGCAGGCCATCCCCGTTGACCGGTTGCTGCTGGAGACCGATGAGCCTGCGTCCACAGGTGCGCCGTGGAGCGCCGCCCGAGTGCGCAATCTGCTCGAGGAAACGCTGGCCCAGCTTGCGGCCTTGCGGGACGACGACCCCGTCGAACTGCGTGAGCGAATCGCGCAAACCAGCCGAACTCTGCTGCAACAATAGGCTCGCCGCAGCGCCAGCCCCGATCCGCGTGGGCCTCACGACTTGCCGACCCGTTCGACCGATCGGCCCTTGCGGGCGATACGATGGCCTTGCCGCAAACGCCTGGCAAAGAAAGGACGACTTCATGCCGTATGAACACCTTACCAGCGCAAACGATGCACGTTTGGCGCCGTATGCGCGTGTGCGCGATGCCGATTTGGCCGCTTGGCCCGACGCGCCAGCTGGCTTGTTCATGGCGGAGTCGCGGGCGGTCATCGCGGCGGCCGTCGAGGCAGGCGCCCGTCCTCGCTCCTTCCTGGTAAGCGAGTCCTTGGCCGACGATGCCGCGCTGCTCGCTCGCCAGCTGCTCGCGCAGCACCCCGACTGCCCGGTGCTGTGCGTCCCCGACGCATTATTCTCCCAGGTCACTGGCTACAAGATCGTGCGCGGCCCCGTGGCCGCGTTCGAGCGCCCTGCGCTGCCCGACCCCGCGCAGCTGCTCGCCAACGCCCATCGCATTGCCGTGCTCGAGGACGTGGGCAACTATGCCAACATCGGCAGCGCGTTCCGTGCGGCGCACGCGTTCGGCATCGATGCCGTGCTGGTCACGCCCTCATGCCACGACCCGCTGTTCCGCCGCGCCAGCCGTACGAGCCAGGGCACGGTGCTGCAGGTGCCGTGGACGCGCATCGGCACGCAGCGCCAATGGGCCGCCGAGGGCGTCCCGCTGCTGCATGCAGCCGGGTTCAAGGTGGCGGCGCTAGCGCTCGAGGACCGCTCGCTTGCGCTGGGCGACCCACGGCTTGCCGAGTGCGAGCGCTTGGCTATGGTGCTCGGCACAGAGGGGGCGGGCCTGTTCCCCTCGACCATCGTCGCGTGCGACTATACGGTGAAGATCCCCATGGCTCACGGCGTGGACAGCCTCAACGTCGCCGCCGCCAGCGCCGTAGCGTTTTGGGAGCTGCGCGCGAGGTAGTGCCGTCAGTGCCGTAGCCTTCTGGGGTTCCGCGCAAGGTAGGGCTGGCGACGGGCTGCTCGGGTCCTTGCATGCCGGCGGGCAGTTTTCCGGTTAACCCGTCGACAAGCCCGGTTGGCGCCTGCGCCCGCGATCGTTTCTGGCGCTGCGTCTGGATGCTGCCTGCGGCGAGTCCATCGGGGTCGCCCCTCCTTTCCGGCCGCCGATCGCGCTGCATTGACAACACAACGTTAAATCTTCCCGCCCTGCCAGATTCCCGGACGTTTTCTTTGGCTGTTAGCGTATGATGGAACGCGTGCTCTCGAGGTGAGGGCGAGTGTTGCCGCCATGCAACGCGCAGTGTTACCCCCGTGCGATAGCGCGGGAGAGAAAAGAGGATTTAAAATGGCGGAAGGTACTGTTAAGTGGTTTAACCCCGAGAAGGGTTACGGCTTCATCTCTCAGAACGACGGCGAGGACCTGTTCGTGCACTTCTCTGAGATCAAGATGGACGGCTTCAAGACCCTCGACGAGGGCCAGGCTGTTTCCTTCGACGTGACCACTGGTCAGAACGGCAAGCTCCAGGCAAGCAACGTGGTTCGTCTGTAACCCACCGCTTTCTTAAACAGGTAGCTGAAAGCCCCTGCGTGTGCTGCGCAGGGGCTTTTTTGATGCCCGGCCCGCATGCGTCGCATTGGGAACGGGTGCTGCGGGGCGGAAAGTCGATACGTCTGTGTTTAAATGGCGTACGGCGCAGTAGCCTGCAATCGTCCAAGCCTGTGAGCTGGGCGTATGAGGCTTTCCCGAAGCGGGCTAGTGCCGGATGCGAGGTTAAAACGCAGACGTATCGACTTTCCGATCTTGCGACGGGATTCGGGCGAGCGCAACGGTGCCGGACGTGCCGCGACAGCATGACAGGGGGTCGGTGAGTCGTCGCGTTTTTCGTGCTAGCTGCAACAAAAAGGCGCCGCCCCTTGCGGGACGACGCCATTGCAAACTTGCAAGCGTGATCGAACTGGCAAGCGCACTCGGCGCACCAGCCTACTTTGCCGCCTGTTACTCCAGGTCGGAGCCCTTCTTCTCGGGCAGGAAGAACATCGCGATGAATGCGACCACATAGATGCAGGCCACGCAGCCGATGGCGAAGCCGAAGCCGTGGCCGGCGGCGATGATCGGGATGACAACCGGGGCCGACGCGCCGCCGATGAAGCGGCCGGCGTTGTACAGCGCGGTCTGCGCCGTGCCGCGCACCTCAGTGGGGAACAGCTCGGCGATCAGCGTGCCGTAGCCGCCGATCATGCCGTTAGCGAACATGCCCATGAAGAAGCCGCCGAACAGCAGCGCCGTGGGGTTGGTCAGCTGGCTGTAAATGATGATCATGACGGCGGCGCCGATCTGGAAGGTCCAGAACGCGGGGCGACGGCCGGCCTTGTCGGCCAGCCAGCCGAACACCGAGATGCCGATCATCATGCCGATGACGGTGACGGCGGTCCACATGCCGGTGGAGGTCAGGCTCAGGCCCAGCTCTCCGTTAAGGTACTTCGGCAGCCAGGTCATGATGCCGAAGTAGCCGGCGTTCTGCACGGTGCACAGGATGATGATAATCACGGAGTACTTGATGCGCGTGGGCGAGTTGAACAGGCTGGTCAGGTTACCGTGCTTCTTGCCGGAGGCCTTGTGCTCCTCGAAGATGGGCGGCTCGGGGACGAACGCGCGGATGATGATGGCGACGATGGCGGGCACGACGCCGACCGCGAACAGGCCGCGCCAACCGAACGCGGCGATGATGGGCGCGGAAGCCAGCGAGGCGACCAGCACGCCTACCTGGAAGCCCAGACCGACGGCGGAAGTGGCCTTCGCGCGATTAGCGGGGCTGGAAACCTCGGAGGCGATGGCCATGCCCAAGCCGAACTCGGCGCCGATGCCCAGGCCCGCCAGGAAGCGGAACAGCGCCATCAGCTCGAAGTTGGGAGCGAAGGCGGAGCACAGGGTGAACACGCCGAAGAAGATGACCGAGTAGGTCAGCACCCTGATGCGGCCGAGCTTGTCGGCCAGCGTGCCGAAGACCAGGCCGCCCAGGAAGGCGCCCGCCAGCGTGATGGACGTGAGCGAGCCGGCGGTGGCGTTGTCAACGCCGAAGGTGGCGATGATGCCGGAGAGCGCGAAGCTCAAGATCATGAGGTCCAGGCCGTCGAGCGCGTGGCCGATGGCCGCGGAGAACACGGCTTTGCCGGCGTAGTGCTTCATCTCGGAAGCTTTTTCTTTGTGTGGCATAGTGATTTCCATCTCATTCCGCAAGTGGTCAAACTTTCAATTAAAATACTCTCATATCGAATATTTGCAAGGGTTTGTTGCAGATTTTACGTTCCCGAAATACAACGGCGAAAACGGCGCCCGCTGCGTGGGCCCATCCCGTTGCGCAAACTCCGATTTCGTGCCTGTGAAGTGCGGTTTCGGTGGTGGTCGCAGGCTGCCCCGGCGCGTTAGGCTACCATGCCGATATGCGAAAGGAGAAGCTATGCGGCACGCTATCGAAGACGTTGAGTATGCAGAATACCTTTTCGACCGGTTCTACGGCATCGGCAGCTGCGAGTCGGGCGGCGTGACCCGGCTCGGCTACACCGAGGTCGAGGACGAGATGCACCGGGCCCTGTGCGCGCTCGGCGAGGAGAAGGGCTACGGCCACTTCGCCGACCAGGTGGGCAACACCTACTTGTACCGCCCGCAGTACAGCATGGACGAGCCCTATTGGCTGGTCGGCTCGCACCTGGATTCGGTGATTGAAGGCGGGCGCTACGACGGCGTCGCAGGCATCATCGCCGGGCTGCTGGTGATGGGCTGGGCCGAACGCGACGGCCTTGACCTGCCCATTCGCGTGGGCGCCATGCGCTGCGAGGAGTCCAGCAACTTCGGCAGGAGCACTATCGGCAGCGGCCTTATCACCAAGGAGATCTACAAGCACGACGTGGGCGAGGCCGTGAACAAGCAGGGTGAGACGCTGCACGAAGTGTTCGACCGCAAGGGCTACAGCCTGACGCCCGATCGCATCCAGGGCATCCGCGAGTACCTTGAGCTGCACATCGAGCAGGGCAAGGTCCTGGAGGAATACGGCGACGCCGTGGGCATCGTGAGCACCATCGCCGGCCCGCGCCGCTTCAAGGTGCATGTGCACGGCAGCGCGGAGCATTCGGGCGCCACGCCCATGGGCATGCGCTCCGACGCGCTTGCGGCGGCGGCCGAGATTATCCTGGAAGTCGAGGAGATCGGCAAGTCCGAGGCCATGCACCAGTCCGTGGCCACGGTGGGCGTCATAACGAACCACCCCAACGCGCTCAACGTCATCCCCGGTGAGGTGGAGCTGGGCATCGACATGCGCGGCATCGACGTGGCCAGCCTCGACCGCATGGAGGCGCGTCTGAAGGCCGCGTGCACGCGCATCTGCGAGAAGCGCCGCCTCAAGTACTTCCGCGAGAAAACCTCCGACATCCCGCCCATCGAGATGTCGTCCGAGACGCAGCAGAAGCTGCTCGACGCGGCGAAACGCCTGCGCATCCCGCATCGGCTGATGATCAGCGGCGCAGGTCACGACGCCATGTCGTTCGCGCACATCTGCGACACGGGCATGGTGTTCATCCCGTGCGTGAAGGGCATCAGCCACAACAAGAAAGAGTTCGCCACCATCGAATCGATCCTCGATGGCGCGATGGTGATGTACGAGCATTTGAAGGAAGAGGCGCTATGATCCTGGTGAAAGACGGCCGCGTCATCGACCCTGCGCGCGGCATCGACGATGTGCTCGATCTGGTGATAGACGGCGGCAAGATAGCGAAGATCGGCAAGTATCAGCGCTCGGAGGACTACGAGCGCATCATCGAGGCGAAGGGCTGCGTAGTGGCTCCGGGCTTGGTGGACGTGCATGTGCATTTCCGCGATCCGGGCTTCACGTACAAGGAGGACATCGAAAGCGGCGCCGCGTCGGCCGCGGCAGGCGGGTTCACCAGCGTGGTGTGCATGGCGAACACGAAGCCGCCCGTGGACAACGTGGAGACGCTCGGCTACGTGCTCGAGCGCGGCGCGCGCTGCGGTATCAACGTGCTGACGTGCGCGACCATCAGCCGCGGCATGCAGGGGCGCGAGCTGGTGGACATGGAGGAGCTTGCCGCCCACGGCGCCGCGGGCTTCACCGACGACGGCATCCCGCTGATGGACGAGGCCCTGGTCAAGTGCGCGATGGAGCGCGCGGCGAAGCTCGACCTGCCGCTTTCGTTCCATGAGGAGGACCGCGCGTTCATCGAGTCGCCGGGCGTGAACCAGGGCGCCGTGTCGAAGGCGCTGGGGCTGGGCGGCGCGTCCGCGCTGGCCGAGGACGTGCTGGTGGCGCGCGACTGCATGCTGGCGCTGCACACGGGCGCGCACGTGACGGCCGAGGCAACGCCGCACCATTTCTCGTTGACCGAGGACGCCGTGCTGGAGAAGGGCACGATGGCGAAGATGAACCCGCCGCTGCGAACGCAGGCGGACCGATACGCTATCATCGAGGGCCTGAAGGACGGCTCGATCGACATCATCGCCACCGACCACGCGCCGCATTCCGCAGAGGAGAAGGCCAAGCCGTTCGCCGAGGCGCCCAGCGGCATCATCGGGCTGGAGACCGCGCTTGCCCTGGGCATCACGAACCTTGTGCGCAAGGGACATCTGACGCTCATGCAGCTGATCGAGAAGATGAGCCTGAACCCGGCGAAGCTCTACAAGCTGGACAAGGGCGCGATCGCGGAAGGCGCCGACGCCGACCTGGTGATCTTCAACGAAGGCGAACGCTGGCATGTGGGACCGAAGTTCGTCTCGAAGGCGGCGAACACCCCGTTTGCGGGGGAGGACCTTTACGGGAAGGTGAAGTACACCATCTGTGCCGGCAACGTGGTATACGAGGACGGCGAGTGAGGGCGCCCCGGGTCGGGGTAGAGGTTGCTTGCTGCGAGGTTTCCCTCGGCAGTGCTGTGTGGCGCTGCCGGGGGATTTGCTGGTGGGCTAGTTTAAGCCAATCTCCTTGTTTTCTCCCAGGATTTTGAGCGCTACGTCCGCATGCTGTCCGAGCGCATCCGCGGGAAGTTGAGTGAACTCGTACAAGTGCACTGATGACGTCCCGTCCCAGTCGAATATCGTATTGCGGGCGGAGGTGAAGATGGCGAAGCCGCCAGCCTGGTAGTCGAACTTCTTGTATGTCTGTCCGTTGTAGGTTGCTGCGATATCGGTGATGACCTTCTCGTCGATCGTCTCGCGGCAGCCTTCCGCGCCTCGCACGTCGAACTCCATGACAAGAAAGCAGCCGTCCTCTGCGCGGAATAGATCGAGGGTGGTTGGATCTGCTACCTCTTCCGCGGTATAGGCTGTAGTGAGTGCTACGTGCCACTTCGCGTTGTCTGTGGCGTCACCGACGGCGAATGGCTTCGGCTTATCGGCTTCCTCCTTTTTTAGCTTGGCGAGCGTGTTTTGGGCGGTCGCAAGATCGTTGCGGTTCGACACGAAGGTCTTCTCGTCTGTCGAAAGCGCGTGATAAACTGCGGCGGCCTGGTCGATGGCGGCTTCGCTGTCCAGTGTGACGGCGCCTATGGTGCTGATGGCCTCCTCGGCCTCGTCGATTCGGGATCCGTACTTTTCTTGCCACGCCTGCTCGGCGTCGTCAAGCTTGCGTGCGTTCGACACTTTTGCCTTTTGCTCGTCGGTTAGCGTGTCGTACGAGGCGCGGGCAGCGGCGATGGTGTCGTGGGATTCAAGCGAGACTTCGCCAATCGAAGTGATGGAGTCCTGGGCGGCTTTGACGTCCGGGTCTGCCAAGGCGCACCCTGCAACGCCGGCGCAAAGCGCGACGGCGAGGGCTGCGGCCGCCAATCGGCTCGCGTGCTTCATCTCTCGGCCTTTCCCTTAAGAAAGCGGGCAGCGGTAGTAGACGGTATCTTTGGATTTATCCGCGGGGTCGAACCTCTTGGCGGCGCGTAAGATGAGTACGGGATTGGTCAGCTGGCTCGCAACATCTTCGGGGATTTGCGCGCACAACGTGATGCCGCGCGTCTCGAGCGGCGAGATGCTTTTCACGATGGATTCGGTGTCATTGACCGAGGCCTTGTATTTGTAGTCTCCATCGAGCAGAACCTGCGCGACCAAGCAGTTTTCGGGCCTTGCCTCCGATTTCCCTTCGTAATATAAAGAGCACCGAACGAGCAGCGCGACTTTGCCCGATTCGATTTTCAACGAGAATGTCGGGTCTGTTCCTCGCAGTTCTTCAGCGAAGCCGTCGTTCGACTCGATGGTGAGCGCTGCATCGTCGAGATGGATGGTATCTCCTAATTTGATTTCGATGAGGTTGTCGGCAGAGGTGCCGGGCTCCTTTGCCTTCGGCTCTTCTTGCTGTGAATCCTCCTGCTTCTTCGCGTCTTTGGCGCTGTCGTTCGCCGCAGCGTCCGAATCCTTGCTGCTGCAACCGAACATCGCCGTTGCTGAGGCGGCGGCAGCCATCGTGGCGGAAATCGTTAAGAAGCGTCTGCGTGTATACATCATTCCCATATCGGTTCCTCCCGTATATCCGAATCTCAACAACTTCGGTCGATACGAGAAACCTACTACGTCACAAGCAAGATTTGTTGTGCAACAAATCTGCAAGGGGGACACCCCCCCAGCGGAAGGTGCTTCGAATGGTCCGCGCTAGGATGGAAATGCAAGTGCGCGAGAAGAGGGTGGGTTCGGCTATTTGCTTTGGTAGCTAATTAATAGGAAGCCGCCGATGCGCGTCACGGCGTTTCAGCTGACGATTTCACAGCTTTTTGCTTTTCGATTAGCTAGCTCGTTTTGCTGGGGAAGCGGCAGGCTAGTAGAACAGCGCGAGCGCGAGTTCGTCGCCGTGGGTCTGGTCGGTGGGCAGCCAGCCGATGTCGATGCTTGCGTGATTATAGGTGCCCGGGTCTTGGCACTTCACGATGGTGAACCATCCTTCGCGCGGGTCGTCCCAGATGATGTAGTAGCCCTTAAGGTCCGGCGAGGGGCCTTCGGGCCACGTGATTTTCTGCTCGTTCGGGTTGAATCCGGAGATACCGACCGTGATGCCGTTCGCGATCGTTTCGTTCAACTGGCCGAACTCGTCGGAGTCCGCGTATGCAAGGTCCGGGCCGTCGAACTCGATCACATACGCTTCGTCCGCGACGAGCTCGTCAAGGCTGATGCTGAGGGAATAGTACTGCTTGAGCGCGCCCTTGTGAGAATCCGGCACGGGGTGCTGCAAGACTGTGAAAGGCGCGGGCCCGTGCGGCCCTGTGATACGAAACGCTCCCAATGGGGTGCGGAATTCTGTTGCTCCGGTCTGCAGCAATTCGGCGGTCATTGATCCTCCTGGGAGTTGGTTGACGGGGTGGGGTTGGTTGCGGCTGTTGCGAGCTTTCGGGTTGCAAGTTGCCTGGACATGCTGTTCGTGGTTGCCTGTCATGCCGCGTTTCCTGCTGGATGGTTGGTTGCGGGTATTGTCTCACTGGCGGTGGACCCCAGTCTTAGGTGGTCGGTCGGTTTCTTGGCGCACTTGCGCGTGGGTGTCAGCCTTCGTCCGCGCGGTGGGCGGAGATAGCGCGCGAACTTTAGTTGCGATGATAATGTTGCTTCAGGTGCTGAAGGTCGTTCGGGTTGTTTAGATGCCAGCTTTCCGATGCGATGATGCCTTGAATACGACTCCAGTCCCTGCGAAGATTCAATCCGTCGAGGAGGTCGGCGCTAAGAAGTGCGTCCAGGCTTGGGTATTCGAACTCACCACTGCCGCGAGGCCCGTTACCGCAACGCTGAAAAGTAGCGCAATCGGCATATTTGATGATCATGTAGCTGGGGCCGTTTTTGTCGAACCAAAGCTCGAACTTGGGCTCGCCAGGAATCAAGTTGTAAATCTCTTCGAACTCCTCAATGGATATCATTACCAGATTCCTCCTTTGGGGAATTGTTTGTTGAACAGGTGTTTTTCGCCGCCTGTATTAACGAGTTCGCACTGAAACGCGCCCTCAAAAACTATTTCAATTCTAGCAGTGGCGCTGTGATGGGCGTTAGCGTCGTTCTCGGCATCAAGCCACGAGTGGGGTCATTATGGGCGGCGGCGTTAATAGGTGGTGGGTGCTATTGGGAGCGCGGACAAATTTACGGGGCAGAGGGGGATTCGTTTAAGTATTTTTCCTTATCGGCATATGCTGAGACTCGCCATGGTGAACATAAAGCACTCCGCTAAATGGCTATTTAGAAGAATTGTTTGACTTGTACTTTGAACAGTCCCTCAATACGGTCGATGAAACTTGGGATACCGTATCTTTGTTGGATGTTGCCGACTACAAGAATGGCCTGGCAATGCAGACATTCCGACCTAGTGCTGGCGACAAAGGTCTGCCCGTCCTAAAGATTCGCGAGCTTGGGCAAGAATCTTGCGGGAACGACGCCGAGCGTTGTAGAAGCGATATTGACGAAAGGGGACTGCGGTGGAAATCCTGGACCGTTTCGGGTTAGGCGATTAGCCCCAAATCCCTCCGATAGTGCATTGGGCTCCTGTAGTCCAGGTCGCTTTTCAGCCTGACGTCCCTATACCATCTGAGATAAGCGTCGAGCATGTCCGCGAACTCGTCAAGCGTGACCCCGTTCCAGTCCCTGCCGTAGAAGAACTCTATCTTCAGCCTTCCGAAGAAGCCTTCGGCGCGCGTTGTCCGGGCTGCAGCCCTTTCTCGACATCGACCTCACGATGCCGTGATCGTCGCATATCTTTATCCACCCGGGCCAGCGATAATGGCAGCCTCGGTCGCTGTGCTCCTTGGGGTGCTCGCCCGCCTTGAGCTGGGAGCATGCGCCCAGAAGCGACGAGTTCGCCGCCGCCTTCTCCGCGTTCGTCAGCCGTTTCGGGTCGGTGCCCGGGTCTTTTTTTAGGATCTCGAGCGTCGCTTGGCGCACGTCTATCTCGAGCTGCAGCTTCCTGACCTGCGCCTTCAGGTCGGATTGCATCTTCTCCAGCTCCTCGACGCCATCCGGCAGCTCATCGTATCGCTTGCTCACGGGAGCACCTTTCTCTTCGGGCGCCCCTCCATTATGCCCCAGGATCTCCCTTCGCCAGACGTAAGGCACGGCACGGGAGACGCCGTACCTGCCGGCCACCTCGGCGGCGCTGCAGCCGAACCTGGCGAACGTCTCGATGGCCTTCTTTCTCTGCTCTGCGCTATACATTCTCATGGTCCTCCTGGTCCTCATTTCGGTCCAGGATTTCCACCGCAGTCCCCTTTGTTCATCGCCTGCTTGACATAAACAGGTCTCATTGCGCTCGGGAATCTCCCGCTTTCGCTCTACGCATTTGCCTTGCTGCTCTAATGGCTATTGGGAATCCTCCGATGCGCCTTCGCACGCTCGCATGACCTCGATACCATGCGAGCGTGCGAACTCGACGAGCTCGGCGTTGCGGGCGTTTATGGTGCCGAAGGCGGCGGGGCACACGATAAGGCGCGCGCAGTGGACGAGGAGCTCTTTGGCGCGGGCTATGGTTTTATCCCCGATCGGCTCGAAGGCGCGCTCGGCCACGCATTCCGCCGCCAGGTCGCGCGCGAGCTCGCAGTCGATGTCCCCTTCGTGCAGAACGCCCGCGTAGAACGCCTTGCCCTGCCGGATGAGCTGGCGAAACACAGCCGACCCCGTACCTGCGCCGGCGATGACGAACGTGTGCGCATCGCCGTGCGGGCGCCCAATTTCCACGCTGCCGAAGCGCTCGTTGAAGGTGCCATGTTGAAGGCCGTAGAGCTCGCCGATCGTCTCGCGCGTGAATATGTCCCCGGGTGCGCCGGCGCGGAAGACCCGGCCGTCCTTCACGCAAATCACCTTGTCGGCGCTTTTCTGCGCGAGCTCGAGTTCGTGGATGGACATGATGACAGCCACATTCCGCGATTTCGCAAGGTGGCGAAGTATTCGCAGCAGGTCGATCTGGTAGCGGATATCGAGATACGACGTGGGCTCGTCGAGCACGAGCACACGCGGATCCTGCGCGATGGCGCGTGCGAGCATGACGCGCTGGCGTTGCCCGTCGCTTATCTGCATGAAGTCGCGCTCGGCGAGCTCTTCCACATGCGCGGTTTTCATGGCCTCGTCGACCCGACTATGGTCGTCGGGCGAGAGTGTGCCCATTCGCCCGGTGTAGGGATGCCTTCCCGCCTCTACGACATCGCGGCAGGTGAGAAGCTCGGTCTGGGGGCGATCTGTCAGCATAACGGCAAGGTTCCTTGCGAACTCCGCCGTCTTCCATCGCGAAATCTCCCGCCCGTCGAGCTCGACCGCGCCGGCAAGCGGTGCCAGATGGCGTGTGATGGTTTTCAAGATGGTCGACTTGCCCGAGCCGTTCGGCCCGATGAGCGCCACGACGTCGCCCGCGCGAACCTCCAGATCGACGCCTTCGACTACGACCTTCTTGTCGTAGCCCGCCGACAGGTCGCTTATGCGGAAAAGCGGCGCTCCGTCAGCCTGCGTTTCGACCGGGGTTTCGAGGTTCGACTCCGCTCGGAGGGGGCGTTCCACGCGCAGCTCAGCACGAGCCGAAAGTGCCTTCTGGCGCTTTCGTGCGAGCTCAGTACTGTCTAAGCATGGAATGTCCCCTCCGAGCGTTTTGGGCCGCGGCACGAATTCCCCCATCTACCTCACCCGCTTCTTCAACATGAGCGCGATAACCACCGGCGCGCCGAAGATGGCGGTGACGGCGCTGATGGAAAGCTCGACGGGAGAGAACAGCGTGCGCGCGATCAAATCGCAGCCCGCGCAGAAGATGGCGCCTCCCAAGAAGCACGCAGGAATCACGCGGATGGGCTTCGACGACTTCAGCGCCGACTTCACGAGATGCGGAACCGCGATGCCTACGAACGACACCGGGCCAGCGAACGCGGTCACGCAGGCGGAGAGCATGCTCGCTAGAAGGACGAGCACCACGCGGAAGCGTGCGACGTTCACGCCGACGCTTTTCGCGTAGGCTTCTCCCAGCTGGAAGGCGGAAAGGGGCTTCGATATCGCGAATACGCATGCGCTCACGGTGATCACCACGACCGCGATGACCGCGACGTCGTCCCAGCTCGAACCCGAGAAGCTACCCAAAGACCAGTTGTGCAGGTTCACGATGGACTGGTCGTCGGCGAAGGCGATGAGGAAGTTCGTCGCCGCCGAGCAGATGTATCCCACCATGACGCCCGCCACGATGAGCATGGCCATGGAACTTATGCGCCGTGCGATGAGGAGCACGAAGCCGATGGTGATAAGCGAGCCCAGAAACGCTGCGGCCACCATGGCCGGCGAGGACATGGCCTGGTTCGCGCCCAGAAGCACGATCATCGTAAGCGCGACGACGAACTTTGCGCCCGAGGAGACGCCCAAGATGAACGGGTCGGCGATGGGGTTGTTGAAAAACGTCTGCAGCAGGAACCCGGAGAGCGAAAGTGCCCCGCCGAGAAGCACGGCTGAAAGCACGCGCGGCAGGCGAATCTCCCAGATGACCTGGCTTTCCATGGAATTGGCCGCGCCGCCCGAAAGGATGCCGGGGATGTGGTCTGCGGGCACGAGCACGCTCCCGATGCACAGGTTGGCCCCGACGAGCACGATGAGGGCAACAGCGAGCAGCGCCGTCACGACGCGACACCGCGCGGCGCGCCCCGATTCGTCGTATGCCATGGAAAGCCGGCTTCTCATGGCGCTAGCCGAGCTTCCTCAGATAATGGAAGTCGCTCGCGTCATCGCCGGTGAACGCCCCGTGCAGCTCGTCGATAATGTCGGCGGTAGAAGTCATCTGCTGGTACATGTCGGCGCTTGTGACCCAGACGTTGCCGTTCTTCACGGCTTTGAACTGCGACAATAGCGCGTTTTTGCCTACGAAGTCGTTCAAGGTGGCAACCGATTCGTCGATGGTTCCGTTGTAGACGATGATGTCGGCATCCTTCGCCGTCGCGTAGAAGCGCTCCATTTCGAGCGTTACTGACGAACCTGACGTCGACGCCGTCTGTGCGTCATCGAGCGCGTAGCTGCCGCCTGCAAGCTCGATCATCTGCGCCACGTAGTCGCCCGCCCGCCGCGTGACGGCGGCCCCGTTCGAGTTAATGTAGAAATACGCCACGGTTTTACCTGACGACGCGAGCCCCGACGTTTGCTCGACGCGGGCCTTCTGCTCGTTGAACAGGTGCGCGGCCTCGTCTTCCTTGTCGAACAGGACGCCGAAAAGCTTAATCCACTCGACGCGCCCGAGTGCTTCGGGCTCGCTCGACGACTGTTCGGTGAGCACGACGAGCCCGAGCTTCTGCAGCTTTTCCTTCACATCGGGCGTGTGGTTGATCATGGCGTTCTCGATGGCGAGCGTGCAGCCCGAGGCCGATATTCGCTCGTAGTCGGGCGCGCTGTACTTGCCGCCGTAGGCGATCGCCCCGCTTTCGAGCGCGCTTTTGAAGCCCGCGACCGAGCAATCGTCGGCCTTCGTGCCCGACATGGAGATATTGTCGTTCGCATCGAGCGCGTCGACCAGGCACATCGTCGCCGACGACACGAGGTACACCTTGTCGGCGGGGCGCCTTATGACCGCGATGTCGGAGCTCAACCCATCAGGCACCTTCGCATCTTGCGGTACCACGAGGAAGCGCTCCCCGTTCGAAACGCAGATAAGCCGCAGGCCGCCTTCGAACTCGTCGACAGTGAAGTGCTCGGCGTATTCAAGCTGAAGCGCCCCCGTCGGCTCCCAGCCGCAGCCCAAATCGGCGTTGTGGAAGTCGGCCGCGGCGCTTGAAGCCGTTCCCGCAGGGGAGCCGCCGCTTGCATCGTCGCCCGATTTCTCCTTCATGGTGGATGAGTCGAAGTAGAGCGTGTAGTCGATGGTGTGCGGCGTCGACATGGCGACGGTCTCGGCCGACACGGCGATGTCCTCGTCGAGCGTGACGGGTATCTCGAACGTGGAGTTGCCGCCGTCGTTTACGGGCGCGTAGTCCACGCCGTCGGCGGTCATCTTGTCGTAGTTCGAACTCGACCAGGTGATGGTTGCGGTGTAGGTGTCGCCATCCTTCACAATTGTGGTGGGTGAGGCGATGCTTGTGCGCCCTGACCCACCGGAAAGCGAGACGCTCACAGTGTATTCCTGAGAGCCCGCCGTGCCACCGGTCGTGTTCGGGCTCGCACTGCACCCCGCGAAGGGAAGCGCGAGCAGGGCGACGAGAACGCAGGCGATCGCGCGCGCCGCGATGCTGCGGCGCTTCCTGCTTTCCCCCTTGGGAAGAATCGACTGCATGGCGTTACTTCAGCGCGTCGGCGCGCAGATCGACGCCGGCGGATTCGAACACGAGCGTGCGGTCGTACCACTGTTCCTTTTTAATGCTCCACGCGGCGCAGGCGGTGTCCTCGTCGAGCGCTTCAACGGGCACGTCGTAGGTGTACTTGCCTTCCGCGTTTTCCACATAGGGGATGAAGTCGGCCTCGCTCGCGGCGGCAGCCTCGTCGCCCGTGCCCATGAAGAGCTTGCCGTAGCCCGTGCCGGAAAGCGTCATCACGCAGTGCATGGAGCCGTTTTCCACGATGAGCTGGGCGTCCACAATCTTGAACATGTTCGAGCTGGAATCTACGGTGATCGGATAGGTGCCGTCGGCCACCTTGTCGGCGGTGATGGGGGCAGCGCTTGCGCCCTCGGGCGCATCGGCCGCCTGTTCGGTCTTTTCCTGGGAATCGGCATCGCTTGCCTTTGCGCTGTCGCTTGAATTTCCGGCGCAGCCGGCGAGCGAGAACGCGCAAAGCGCCGCCGACAGGGCGAAGGCGAGGGTTTTCTTCAACATGGAGGGGTTCCTTCCAATCGGTTCGACCGCCCGCGCCGTGCGGTGGGCGGGCGGGATGCGAATGCAACGGGCATGCGCCGTCGGTCGGGGAAGGCGCATGCCCGTTGCACGGGGACGCGACCGGCGCCCCCGTGCGCGGCGAGTTTACAGCTTGGCGATGGCGTCGTCCACGTGCGAGACGTAGATGTCGTCGACCGCGACGTTCTGTCCCAGACCCTGGAGCAGGCACGTCACTTCGAAGCCGGCGGCCACGAACTTCGCAGCCCAGCTGTCGGGGTCGGTCTCGTCTGCCATGTCGTTGTTCGCGTGGTCGCCCGCGACCACCATGAACGGCGCGAGCACGGCCTTCTTGTAGCCTGCGGCGCTCGCGGCGGCGATAACATCCTCGCAGGTCGGTTCAGCCTCGACGGTGCCGACGAAGAACTGCGTCAAGCCCTCGTTCTTGAACACTTCCTGCATCTTGGCATAGTCGGCGTTGGAATCGGCTTCGGTGCCGTGGCCCATGAGGCACAGCGCCGTCTTGCCGTCGTCGAAGGACGCCATGTTCTCCTTAATGGCTGCGGCCACCTTCTTGTAGTCGTCGTCGGAGGTGAGCAGCGGGTTGCCGAGCGAGATCTTGTCGAACTTGTCGGCGTACTTGTCGAGCTCGTCTTTCACGTCGGTGTATTCCAGGCCAGCCATGAGATGCGTCGGCTGCACGACGATTTCCTTCACGCCGTCTTCCACGCAGCGGTCGAGCGCCTCGGTCATGTTGTCAATCGTGATGCCGTCGCGCTTCTTCAGCTTGTCGATGATGATCTGCGCGGTGAAGGCGCGGCGGATGTCGTAGTCCTGCCAGTACTTCTCGCGGATAGCGTCTTCGATGGCGCCGATGGTGATGTGGCGCGAGTCGTTGTAGCTCGTGCCGAAGCTCGTGACGAGGATGACCGGCTTCACGGCCTTCTCCTTTTCGCTCGATTTCTCGGAACTCGCGGAGGTGCTGGAGCAGCCCGCGAGCGCGACTCCGGCGAGCGCGACGGCTCCGGTTGCTGCGGCGCCCATGAAGCCGCGGCGTGACATCTGGTCGGACATGGTTTTCCCTTTCCTCGGTTTGCCGGTCCCCCGGCGACAGTTGCTTATCGGCACAAGCAAAAGAAAAGCGCGCTCGTCCGCAAAGGGATAGCGCGCCTGTTTCTTGCCGGCTGCGGCCGGCTCATTCGAAAGGGAAGCGCGCTCCTCGGGGTTCACAAGGAGCTAACGCCACGGCGATGCCGTGAGGAAAAGGCGAAGCAGTCTGGCTTGGGGCGCGAGGCGGTTCGCCCGCGCGTCCTACACAGTAATGTCCCTTGCCCAGGATTCCCACCTGGTTCCCTCCGCAAGCCAGCGCGGGCTGTGCGGGCGCCGCGCCGGTCGTTTCCTTTTATTCGATTGTCATATGCTCGTTGCCGAAACTGCTACTATGATAGTGGGCGTTTGTGGGCGTGTCAAAGCCAGGGCGGGCGGCATTGCGCCTCCTGCCTACGTATTTGCGCCGATTGCCGCTGCGGGCGCCGTGTTTTGCCCGCTGCGCGACGAAGGGCGGCGTAAACGGTTGCGATGAGAAACGGGAAGGGAAGGCTCGGATGATTCATATCGTTGGCGCAGGTTCGGGCGCCGCCGACCTTATCACGCTGCGCGGGGCGCGTCTTCTGCGCGCGGCCGACGTGGTCGTTTGGGCGGGGAGCCTTGTGAACCCCGAGCTGCTCGCCGAGTGCAGGGAATCCTGCGTCGTCTACGACAGCGCGCACATGACCTTGGAGGAAGTGCTCGACGTGATGTGCGCGGCGGATGCGCGGGGCGAGGAAGTGGTGCGCCTGCACACGGGCGACCCGTGCCTGTACGGCGCCATCCAGGAGCAGATGGACGCGCTCGACGCGCGCGGCGTGGACTACGAGGTGGTGCCCGGCGTGTCGAGCTTTTGCGGTGCCGCGGCGGCGCTTCGCCAGGAATACACGCTGCCGGGAATCAGCCAGTCGGTCGTGATCACGCGGCTTTCCGGGCGCACCCCCATGCCCGCGGGCGAGGGCATGCGCACCATGGCGGAAAGCGGCTCGACTATGGTCATCTTCCTGAGCTCGGGTATGCTCGCCGAGCTTTCCGCCGAGCTTTTGGCCGCGGGCCGCAGCTCCGACGAGCCGGCGGCGCTCGTGTACAAGGCGACCTGGCCTGAGGAGCGCGTGGTGCGCTGCACAGTGGGCACGCTCGCCGATGCGGGCGCGCGAGAGGGCATCGACCGCACGGCGCTCGTGGTGGTGGGCCGCGTGCTCGGAGCTCGCGGCGGGCTTGCGCACGACGGCGCGCAAGCGGAGTCGTACGAGCGCAGCAAGCTTTACGACCCTTCGTTTGCCACGGGGTATCGGAAGGCGAGCAGCTAGCGTGGCCTTCGAGCACTACATATATACCGGGACGACCCGCCTGCGCTGCGGCTACACCACGGGGAGCTGCGCCGCGCTCGCGGCGAAGGCGGCCTGCGAGATGCTCTTGTCGCGAAAGCCCGTCGGCCGCGTGTCGATTGTCACCCCCGGCGGGCTGCCCGTCGAGGCGGACGTGGTCGACGCATGCATCGGCGAGGGGTGCGCCCAGTGCGCCGTGCGAAAGGACGCAGGCGACGATGCCGATGTGACCGACGGCGTGCTCGTGTACGCGCGCGTGGAACATGCGGGGTCGGGCACGGGCGCTGCGGGCAGCAAGGGCGTGCCCGCGCGCGAATCGGAAGTTTCCGTCGATGGCGGCGTGGGCGTGGGGCGCGTGACGTTGCCCGGGCTCGAGCAGCCGGTGGGGGCGGCCGCCATCAACGCGACGCCGCGCGCGATGATCACTTCGGCGGTGCGCGAGGTGTGCGCCGCGTACGGCTTTTCTGGAAATATTGCTGTGACGATTTCGGTACCCGAGGGTGTTACCCTTGCCGAAAAGACCTTCAACCCGCACCTGGGGATAGAGGGCGGAATCTCCATCCTGGGCACGACGGGCATCGTCGAGCCGCGCAGCCTCGCTGCCTTGCGCGACAGCATCGAGCTCGAGATCCGGCAGCATGCGGCTATGGGGCGGCGCGGAGTCGTGCTCACGCCCGGCAACTACGGCGAGCAGTTCATCTCGGGGCATTTCCACCTAAACGGTGCGCCGGTGGTCGTCATCTCCAACTTCGTGGGCGATGCGATTGATTGCTGCGTTCGCGAGGGATTCACCAATGTCCTTCTTGTGGGGCACATCGGCAAGCTGGTGAAGGTCGCGGGCGGCATCATGGACACCCATTCGCGTACCGCCGACTGCCGCGCGGAGATTCTGACCGCCCACGCGGCCTTGGCCGGCGCGGGCGCGAAGACCGTGCGCGAGATCATGTCGTCGGTCACGACCACGGCGGCGCTCGAGGTAATCGAGGCCGCCGGCGTGGGGGACGCTGCGCGCGCCTCGCTCGCTGCGGCAATCGAGGACAGGTTGCGCCGCCGCGCGGCGGGCGCATGCGACATCGCCGCGGTCGTGTTCGACGCCGAGCGCCGCGAGCTTTTCCGCACGTCGGGCGCCGATGCAGTTATCGGGGAATTGGGGGCGACGTATGAGTAAAGGCGTGCTGTACGGGGTGGGCACGGGGCCTGGCGACCCCGAGCTGCTCACGATCAAGGCCGTCCGCACAATCGAATCGTGTCCGGTCATCGCCGCACCGCAGACGGCGGACGGGGTCATGGTCGCGCTCGACATCGTGCGCGGCGCCGTCGACCTTACAGGCAAGACGGTGATCCCCGTGCGATTCTCGATGACGCGCGACGCCGAGCGCCGCGCGGCCGAGCATGCCTCGCTTGTTCGCGAGCTTGTCGCGCACCTGGATGCGGTCCGCGACGTCGCGCTGCTGAACCTGGGGGACCCGAGCATCTACGCCACCTTCCAGCGCATAGTGCCTGACGTGCGCGCCCGCGGGTTCGAGGCGCGCGCCATTCCCGGCGTGCCGAGCTTCTGCGCGGTCGCCGCGGCGCTCGAGCGCGACCTCACGCCCGAGATGTCGTCGCCTCTGCACATCGTGCCCGGCGGCTACGACGACGTGCGCCGCGCAATCGGCTGGCCGGGGACGAAGGTGGTCATGAAGGCGCGCCGCTCGCTTGCGGACACGAAGCGCATCCTTCGCGAGGAGGGCGCCTTCGACGGTGCCGAGCTCGTAGAGGACTGTGGGCTTCCGGGCGAGCGCGTGTACCGCTCGCTCGACGATGTGCCCGATCGGGGCAGCTACTTCTCGACGATGGTGGTGCGCTAGATGAGGGTTTCCTGCATAGCGTTCACTGAGAGGGGGTATGCGTTGGCGGAGCGCACCGCACGCGCGCTTTCCGATTGCGCGCAGACAGGTGAAGATGACCCTGGCTGGGACGTTTCCGTTTCGCGCGGGTTCGGCGAGGGGAAGGCCGACCTGCGCGCATGGACGGCGCTCGCGTGGGAAGCGTCGGACGCGCTTCTGTTCGTGGGCGCGGCGGGCATCGCCGTGCGGGCGATCGCGCCGCATGTCGCCTCGAAGGCAAACGATTCCGCGGTTGTGGCGATCGACGAGGCGGGGCGCTTTGCCGTCCCGCTTTTGTCGGGGCATTTGGGCGGTGCGAACGAGCTTGCGCAAACTGTGGCACGCGCGGCAGGGGCCATCCCCGTCATCACCACGGCGACCGACGTCCGCGGCGTGTGGGCGGTGGATACGTGGGCGCGCTGTGCGGGGCTCGCCGTTTCGAATCCCGAGGCCATCAAGCGAGTGTCGGCGCGGCTGCTTTCGGGCGGGCGCGTGGCGCTCTATTCCGACATGCCGATTTCGGGACAGCCGCCTGAGGGGGTTGACATTGCGTCCGACCGCGCTCGGGCCGATATCGTCGTGTCGCCGTTCGCTGGCGCGAATGCAGGTGCGTCCGTTCGCGCGGCGGAGACAACGGGCGAGGTCGTGCCCGCCGGTGGGACGGGGAAGCCGGCGGGCGTGCGGGCGCAGGCGCCTGCGCCCGAGCCGCTTCGCCTTGTCGTGCCCTGCATCGTTGCGGGCATAGGGTGCCGTCGCGGTGCGTGCGCCGAAGCGATCGAGGAGGCGTTTCTTCTCGCGTGCGGGCAGGCGGGTATCTCGCCTTCGGCCGTGCGCGAGGCGGCGACGATCGACGTGAAGGCGCACGAGGAGGGTCTGCTCGCCTTCTGCCGCGCTCGCAATATCCCGCTTGCGACGTATTCCGCAGAGGAATTGTCGCAGGTCGAAGGCAGCGTTTCGCCATCTGATTTCGTGCGCGCGACGGTGGGGGTCGACAACGTGTGCGAGCGCGCGGCGCTCGCGGACGGGGGCAAACTTATCTTCCCGAAGCTCGCTCGCAGCGGCGTGACCGTCGCGTTTTCCAAGGTAACTATCGAACTTTCGTTTAAGGAGCGGTGATGGGAAAGCTCTTCGTGGTGGGGATCGGCCCGGGCGGCCCCGACGGCATGACGATTGCGGCCCGGCGCGCGCTCGAGGCGGCCGACATCGTTGTGGGGTACACGAAATACGTGGAGCTCGCGCTCGCCGCCGTGCCCGACGCGGCGCATCTCGCGACGCCGATGATGCACGAGGTCGAACGGTGCCGCCTGGCGCTTTCGCGCGCGCAGAGCGGAGAAGCCGTGGCGCTCGTGTGCAGCGGTGACGCGGGCGTGTACGGCATGGCGAGCCCCGTGCTGGAGCTTGCGGAGGACTACCCCGATGTAGACGTGGAAGTTATCGCCGGGGTCACCGCGGCTCAGAGCGGGTCGGCGGTGCTCGGCGCCCCGCTTGCCCACGACTTCGCGGTCGTGTCGCTCTCCGACCTGCTCACGCCGTGGGAGGTCATCGAGCGCAGGCTCGCCGCCGTGGCGAGCGCCGACTTCTGCATCTGTTTGTACAACCCGCGCAGCAGAAAGCGCGCCGACAGGCTCTCGCGCGCGGCGGGGATCATGCTCGAATGGAAGGCCCCCGACACGCTCTGCGGCTGGGTACGCAACATCGGGCGCGAGGGGCAGCAGTCGGGCATGTGCAGGCTCTCCGAACTGGGGGAGTTCGACGCTGACATGTTCACCACCGTGTTCGTCGGCAACGCGGACACGAAGCGCGTAGGCGGCCGTATGGTCACGCCGCGCGGGTATCGGGAGATTCCATGCGAAAGGTAACGATCATCGGGGCGGGGCCCGGAAACCCCGACTTGCTCTCGCGCGCGGCGCTCGACGCGATCGACATCGCCGACGTGGTCATCGGCGCTCATCGCGCGCTTGCCGGCATCGACGTGCCGCCCGACGTGGTGAGATGCGAGCTCGTGAAGACGGCGGACATCGTCGCCGCGCTCACCGATGCGGCGTCGTGGCAGCGCGCCGTGGTCGTGATGACGGGCGATGTGGGGCTGTTCAGCGGCGCGCGCCGCCTGGTGGAGGTGCTCTCCGGCGACGCGCAGGTGGACGTGCGCGTCATTCCCGGCATAAGCTCGGCGTCGTATCTCGCCGCGTGCCTCGCGCGTCCATGGCAGGATTGGCGCTTCGCGAGCGCTCACGGCGTGGCGTGCGACATCGTGGCCGAGGCCGAGCGCGCAGGTGAGCTCTTCCTCGCCACGTCGGGCGGGGAAGACCCCTCGCGGCTTTCGGGCGAGCTTGTGCAGGCGGGTTTCGGGGACGCGCGCATTACGGTGGCCGAGCGCCTGTCGTACCCCGACGAGCGCATCACCTGCGCGACCGCAAGTGAAATCGCAGGTCAGACGTTCGACGACTTGAACGTGATGCTTATCGAGTTCGCAGGCGGCGCCGGGTCGCCCGCGGGCTCTAGCGCAGCCTCCGAGGCGTCGGCCGGCGCGTCTGCGCCCGCGGCGGCTTCTTCCGCGGCGGACTCTGCGGGCGCATCCCGCGCCGCGAGCTCCCGCTGGCCGTACGCTTCCTCGGGCATTCCCGACGAGCTCTTCATCCGCGGCGACGTTCCCATGACCAAGCAGGAGGTGCGCGCCGTCGCGCTCGCGAAGCTGCGCCTTACCGCGACCGACACCGTGTGGGACGTCGGCGCCGGCACGGGGAGCGTGTCGATCGAGGCGGCGCTCGTCGCGCGAGCGGGGTCGGTATGGGCGGTCGAGCGCAACGCGGCCGGCGTGCGGCTCATCCGAGAGAACGCGGATGCATTCGGGTGCGGCAACGTGCATGCCGTCCCCGGCGTCGCCCCCGAAGCGCTCGCGAAACTGCCCGTCCCCGACGCCGTGTTCGTCGGCGGGAGCGCGGGCGAGCTTCCCTCCATCGTGGAGGCGGCGCTCGAGAAGAACTCGCAGGTTCGCCTGTGCGTGCCATGCGTCACCGTTGAGACGCTCACCGAGGCGTGCGCGCTCCTCTCGGGTTCGCGCTTCAAGGGGTTCGAGGCGTGCCAGGTGTCGGCCGCCCGCGCCGAGGCTGTAGGCTCGCACCATCTTATGAAGGCGCAAAACCCCGTGTTCCTCGTCAGCGCGCGTGGTGCGGGCGCGGATGCCGAGGAGCTTGCCGAAGTCGGGGCGCTTGCTGAGTCGCCTGTCGGGGAGGACCCCTCTGCCGAGGGGAGCCCATCCGTTGAGGTGGTCTCGTTTGCTAACTGCAACGCCGCAGGTGGGGAAGGCGGCGCCCGGTGAGCACGTCCATCCCGCGCTTCATGGTCGCTGCGCCCTCGAGCGGGAGCGGC
>NZ_CAKUAT010000010.1 GCF_934636665.1 uncultured Senegalimassilia sp. | reverse complement strand
TGGGGTGTTAGCTCAGTTGGTTAGAGCGCCGGCCTGTCACGTCGGAGGTCGCGAGTTCAAGTCTCGTACATCCCGCCATCGATTGTTCAAGCCCAGCCATTTGGCTGGGCTTTTTGTATTCTCGGGTTTGTTCGCTGTAGCCGTTGAGCATTAACCAAGGTGAGGGTATGCGGCCGATGGGCACGTTGCTTGCCTTGACCTCCGAGCATCAATAGGGGCGGGAAACCGTCAGACGACGGGCGCGTCGCTTACGTTCGCTCCCACGAACGGAGCTCTCGCCTTGTCGCTTTCCTTCGCTTCCCCAAGCGCCTATGTTTCCGGCAGCTTGGCGGATACGGCATATGGACTTTCCAACATACTTTCAATGCTTCGATTGAAACTCCTTAGCTCGTGCTATGGTTTAGGGGCTAAACATTAAGCACCTAAACAATTCAGTAACGAAAGGAGATTCGCGTGGACGATACCGCAGCTGGATTGCGTCGTCGCTTGTTCGATGCCGCAGCTCGAATGCGAAAGCAACGTCAAGAGCCGCCGACGCCCAAAGGCATCACGTCGGCGGAGATGTACGCGATCATGGCGGTTTCCCGCCTTGAGGGCGAGGGGAGGAAGGTCCGATCCGGCGATATCGCCAAGTGCGGACAGGCAACTCCGAGCGCCGTGTCCCAGACCTTGAAATCTCTTGAGGAGAAGGGCCTTATCACGCGTCAACGCGACAAGGGCGATAGCCGTGCGGTCACGGTGCATCTTACCGAGGATGGCCGTGCCTTCAGCGCACGCGGTCGCGAGTTGCATGAGCAGATGATCGACAAGGTGCTCACCTATCTCGGCCCCGAAGATGCCGAGCATCTCGTGCGCATCGTTGAGCGCCTGGCGGATTTCCCCGCTTGCGAGGCGGCGCCGGCGCAGCAGAACGGCTGCGCGCAAGCTGGCTGCCCGGTAACGAGCGCTGATGCAAGCCCCGCTTCCGCTGCAAACGCCGATCATGCCGGTACGAGCTTCGCTTCCGGGGCGGGTACCGATAGCGCAGACGTGGTCGCAGACGACCCCGCTTCCGTGGTAGGCTCATCTTCGCAAACCGCTTCCGCGGAAGGGGGCGCGCCGTGCGCATAATCAAGAACCTTGCCCAGCACAAGCTGGTGGTGCTGCTGATCGTGGTGCTGCTGTGCGTGCAGGCGGCATGCGACCTGGCGCTGCCCAACTACACCTCCGACATCGTCGATACGGGCATCCAGCAGCAGGGCGTGCAAGATGTGGCTGCCGAGCAGCTCACCGAGCGCACCCATGACCTGGTGGCCATGATGCTCCCCGAGTCCGATGAGCAGATGTTCGCCGACGCTTATGCGCAAAACGAAGACGGTACGTATGCGCTGACGGAGTCCGGCAAGCGCGATCGTGCGGCGCTTGATGACGCCATGGCGCTGCCCATGACGGTGACCTGCTATGCCGATCAAATCGCCGAGCTGGACCTTGACCAGGTGAAAGTCGCATACGACCAGGGCATAATCGGGAAGGCCGACATCCAGACCATGCTCGATCGTGCGCGTGAATCCATGGGCGATATGGCCGATACGCTTATCGCGCAGCAGGGTTTGGCCGCGGCTCGCGCCGAGTACGAGCAGCTAGGCTACGACCTTGATGCCATGCAGATGGACTACCTGGTGGCAACCGGCGCGAAGATGCTCGGCCTTGCCGCACTCGGCATGGTCATCGCCGTCATGGTGGGCTTTTTATCGTCGCGAACCGCGGCCAAGGTGGGCCGCAGCCTGCGCGAGCGCCTGTTCAACCAGGTGGTGAACTTTTCCGATGCCGAGATCCAATCGTTCAGCGCGGCGTCGCTGATCACGCGCGGCACCAACGACGTGCAGCTCGTGCAGATGGTCACCGTCATGCTGCTGCGCATGGTGCTTTATGCGCCCATCCTGGCCATCGGCGGCATCATCATGATCGCGCGCACCGACCTTTCCATGGGTTGGATCATCATCGCGGCGGTTGTGGCCATTGCGGCGGTCATGGGCGTGCTCATGAAGGTTGCCATGCCCAAGTTCAAGATCATGCAGAAGCTCATCGACCGGGTGAACCTGGTTTCCCGCGAGCTGCTCACGGGCTTGCCGGTCATCCGTGCGTTCGGCCGCGAGCAGCACGAGGAGGCGCGCTTCGATGAGGCGAATATGCGCCTGATGAAGACGCAGCTGTTCACCAACCGCGTGATGACCTTCATGATGCCGCTCATGATGCTCATCATGAACCTGGTGTCCGTGGGCATCATCTGGTTCGGCGGCCACGCCATCGATGCGGGCAACCTGCAAACCGGCGACCTCATCGCGTTCATCACCTACTCCATGGTCATCATCATGGGCTTTCTTATGATCGGCATGCTGTCCATCATGCTGCCGCGCGCCGACGTGGCAGCCCAGCGCATCGACGAGGTGCTCGAATGCAAGCCCTCCATTGCCGACCCCGAGCCCGGAAACGCAAAGGACGCGCTGCTCGGCGCTAACGGGCTGCCGGGCGCGCGCATCGCCTTCGAGAACGTGAGCTTCAGGTACTCGGACGGCGCCGAATGCGTGCTCGAGGACGTCAGCTTCACGTGCGAACCGGGCAAGACCACGGCCATTATCGGCTCCACGGGCAGCGGCAAGTCCACGGTGCTCAAGCTGGCGGAGCGCTTCCATGACGTCACGTCGGGCCGCATCACCGTCGATGGTGTGGATGTGCGCGATGTCGGCCAGCATGCCCTGCGCGCGCAGCTGGGCTATGTGCCCCAGGCGGCGTTTCTGTTCAGCGGCACCATAGCCTCGAACGTGGGCTATGGCGTCGACGATGCCGATGAGGACCGTATCCGCGCAGCCGCCGACGTGGCGCAGGCGGGCGAGTTCATCGCTGAGCGTCCCGAGGGGCTGGCAACGCCCATCTCCCAAGGCGGCACGAACGTCTCGGGCGGTCAGCGCCAGCGCCTGGCCATCGCCCGCGCGCTTGCCACCGATGCCCGCGCGTACCTGTTCGACGACAGTTTCAGCGCGCTCGACTACAAGACCGACGCCGCGCTTCGCCATGAGCTTTCCTGCCGTTTGGGCGGGAAGACCGTGGTCATCGTGGCGCAGCGCATCTCCACAGTGCTCAACGCAGACCAGATCGTGGTGCTCGATGACGGCCGCGTCGTGGGGGTGGGCACGCATGAGCAGCTGATGGAAAGCTGTCAGGAGTATCGCGAGATCGCCATGTCGCAGCTATCGGAAGAAGAGCTGAAAGGAGGTGATGCGAGATGAGCGCGAATAACGAGGATCTGAAGAAGGTCACGCAACGCCGCCGGCCGCACGGGCCGGGCGCGCGCATGATGCCCGGTGAGAAGGCGAAGGACTTCAAGGGCTCCATCGGCAAGCTCGTTCGTTTCATGGGCCAGTTCAAAGCGGCGCTCGTGCTCGCCATCATCTTCGCCATCGGCTCGGCGGCGTTCAACATCGTGGGCCCGAAGGTGCTCTCGCAGGCCACCACGGAGCTGTTCGAGGGCTTGGTGGCGAAGGTGGGCGGCACCGGCGGCATCGACTTCGACGCCATCGCCGGCATCATCGCGGCGACGCTGGTGCTGTACCTGGTCAGCGCGGCGTGCAGCTTCGTGCAGGGCTGGATGATGACGAGCGTTTCACAGCGCACCTGCTACGGGCTGCGCCGCGCCATCGCCGAGAAGATCGACCGCATGCCCGTGGGATATTTCGAGCGCAACTCCACCGGCGACACGCTCTCGCGCATCACCAACGACGTGGATACGCTCGGGCAAAGCCTCAACCAGGGCGTGACGCAGCTCATCATCTCCGCAACCACCATCGTGGGCGTGGTGATCATGATGCTGACCATCAACCCGCTGCTCACGGGCATCACCGTGCTCATCCTGCCGGTGTCCTTGGTGCTCATATTCACCGTGGTGAAGGCCTCGCAGAAGCACTTCAGGGCCCAGCAGGCCATGCTCGGCGCCATCAACGGGCAGGTAGAGGAGACGTTTTCCGGCCATGCCATCGTGCGCGCGTTCAATCGCGAGCAGGCGGTGGCCGAGACGTTCGGTAAGACCAACGCGAAACTCTGCGAAAGCGCTTGGAAATCCCAATTCCTGTCGGGCTTGATGCAGCCCATCATGAACTTCGTGGGGAATCTGGGCTACGTGGGCGTGGCGCTGGCGGGCAGCGTGCTGGCTGTGCAAGGCGTCATCACCGTCGGCGACATCCAGGCGTTCATCCAGTACGTGAAAAACTTCACGCAGCCCATCACGCAGCTCTCGCAGGTGGGCAACGTGCTGCAGCAGATGGCTGCCGCAGCCGAGCGCATCTTCGCCTTCCTGGAGGAGCCCGAGCTTGAGGCGGAGAAGCCTACGGCTAATGCCGCCGACGTGGATTGCGACGTGGAGTTCGATCACGTGCGCTTCGGTTACGATCCCGAAAAGCCCGTCATCGGCGACTTCTCCGCGAAAGTGCGCCAGGGTCAGACCGTGGCGCTCGTGGGCCCCACCGGCGCGGGCAAGACCACCATGGTCAAGCTGCTCATGCGCTTCTATGATGTTGACGCGGGCGCCATCCGCCTGGGCGGCACCGATATCCGCGAGTTCTCGCGTACCGACGTGCGCAACCAGTTCGGTATGGTGCTGCAGGACACGTGGCTGTTCAACGGCACGGTGCGCGACAACATCGCCTACGGCAAGCTCGACGCTACCGACGCCGAGGTGGAGGCTGCGGCGCGCGCGGCGTACGTGCACCATTTCATCACCACGCTGCCGCATGGCTACGACACGGTGATCAACGAGGATGCCAGCAACATCAGTGCAGGTCAGCGGCAGCTGCTCACCATCGCCCGCGCCATCTTGGCCAACAGGCGCATGCTCATCCTTGACGAGGCAACCTCAAGCGTGGACACGCGAACCGAGGAGCGCATCCAGAAGGCCATGGACAACCTGATGACGGGCCGCACGTCGTTCGTGATCGCGCACAGGCTGTCTACCATCAAAAACGCCGACCTCATCTGCGTGTTACAGCATGGTGACATCGTCGAGCAGGGCACGCATGAGGAGCTTCTCTCCCTTGGCGGCGCGTATGCTGAACTGTATAATTCTCAGTTCGAGGAAGACGGCGTCGAAGGCGAGTAGCGTGCAGAGGGGCGCGCGGCTCGGCTCGGCTTGGGATGAAGGCGCGCGCACATGACCGCACAATCAGAGGCAATGCAGACGGCAAGCCGCATCGGGGAGGGCCCGGTGCGGCTTGCCGCGTTCGATTTCGACGGCACTTCGCTTGACGGGAACTCGCCCGTCATGCTGGTGCTGCATCTGGCGAAGCTGCGCATGCTCAACCCCACGGTGTTGCTGCGCATCGGGCTGTGGGCCGCGGCCTACAAGTTGCGCCTGCCGCAGAGCGAGGCGTGGGTGCGCGGGCTGGTGTTCCGCGCCTTCGCCGGCAAGTCCAAGGCTGAGGTGGACGCCTTTCTTCATGATTTCTATGACGAATGCGTGGCCCCGCATGTGCGCGAGCAGGCCAGGCAGGCTATGGATGCATGGCATGAGCAGGGCGTTGCGGTGGTATGCGTATCGGCAACCTTCGAGCCCATCATCGAACGTGCCATGCGCGACCTGCCCTTCGATTATCAGATTTCCACGCGCATGAAGGTGAACTATGACGGCACGTACGCCTGCGAGGTGGACGGGGTGCCGGTGGAAGGCGACCGCAAGATGATTGAGCTGCGCCGTTTCGCCAACGCGAAGTGGGGCGAAGGCGGCTGGGAGCTGGTGGCGGCCTATGGCGACCATCACTCCGATCGCGCCCTGCTCGCCGGCGCTGAGCAGGGGTTTGCCGTATGCCCGGACCGCCCGCTCGGGCGTACCGCCCGCGAACGCGGCTATCAGGTGCTGGAGTGGTAAACGCCTTCGGGTGAGCTCGCGCGGACTGGTCGCAGCCTTGGGGCCGGGGTCCCCGTTGTTGGGCGATGGGATTTCCTGAAGCGCTTGGGGGTTCGCTATTCGCGTTTTACGGGTGATGGGGGGCTTCGCGGCGCGTTGGAGAATCGTCTTCTATCAGCGTGTTCTGCCGATGGGGTCGTCGTGGCATCTCCGGATGGCGGGCTCGTCTTTGCTTGCCCGGGTGACAGGTTTGTTTCGATTTCTTGGCTTGCGGCCGCATTGGAGCCGCTTCCGGTAAAATGATACCGAACTATAGCTATTTTGACACTTGAAGGAGGTTGGGTCGATGTTTGATAACGACATGAACGATATGCCCAGCCGAAGCGATGAGCCGTCCAGCTCCGTTTCCGGATACCTGAACAGCGCTGAACAGGCTGCTGAGCAGGGAAACCTTATGCTGGCGCTGCATCTGTACCTGGCGGCGTTCGAGCGCGGCCAGGCAGCCGAGGGCGCCGTGCCCTCCGAAGCCGCCATTGCCGGCCTGAAGCGCGCATGGCGTTTGGCGTGCACCCTGAAGGAGCGCAGCATTGCCGAATACGTATTCGAGCGCATGGAGCCGTACCTGTCCAGCGACGAGGTGGCCGCCTGCGCGGATCAGCTGCAGGAGCTTGCCCTTGCCAAGCTCGAGGAGTTCGGGCTGTCACGTGACGAGCTCGAGGATATGACCGACATGATTTCGCAGGACATGATGGGCGAGGGCGGCCCGCGTGTGCTGCGCGTGGAGCATCTCACGGCTCCGGGTGCGCCTGCCGACGCCGGCAAGCCCGAAGGCGACGCGGCTGCAAGCGCTGCGGCCCCGACGGCTGGAGCGGATGCCGCGGGGGAGCGGCCTGTGGCGGCCGGCCCGGCGCCGTCCGAAAAGCCGCAGACGCCTGCGGGAAAGCCCGCGCCCGCCGCTGCCGCTGCGCAGCCCGTGCTCGCTCCCATCGAGCATCTCACCTATAAGGAGCTCGTGGGCTATGACGAGGCGGTTCGCTCGGTGCGATCGCTCGGCCTCGGCATGCAGAAGGACCCTGAGTTCCAGCAGCTCGTGCGCCAGCTCAACGTGCGCCATGGGCTTGACCGCATGCCCGCGTGCGACGCGCTGCTCATTCGCAGCCCAGCACGTGAGGACGCCAACCAGTTCATGATGGCCACGTGCGGCGAGCTGGGGCTTCCGGTGCTGCGCATGCGCATGGAGGAGAACATGCAGGGCATGCCCGTGCTGTGCGTCATGGCCCAGGCCGACCGCCAGCCCAAGCTCAACCAAGCTCGCAACGCCTTCGAGGAGCCGGCCGTGCTCGTCATCGAGGACATCGACCTGTGGGCGGCGCCCGCATTCGATCAACCCGAGGATATCGGCGGGCTGATCATGTCCACGCTTTCACGCGGGGCGCGCGAGGCGGTCAACCTCATCCGTTCCTCGGCCGACGACCCTGACGTGTTCGTGTTGTGCACCTCGGCGCTCGGCAACGACGTGGACCCGTATTTCTTCGATCTGCTGGGACCGGTCTCGGCGGTGGACATCGACTATCCCACCGAGAAGGAACGAGCCGACATTTGGATGGAGATCGCTCGCGAGCACCCGTCCGTGCGCGGCGTCGACCGCGATCAGCTGGTCAGGTTCTCGCAGGGAATGCCGCGTTTCGACATGCACATGGCGGCGCGCGAGGCCATCGAGGAAGCGTACAAGGACAGCCTCACCAAGCGGCGCTACATCCCGGTGACTACGGACAACCTGTTCGATAAGCTGGCTGCATACCAGCCGCTCGATTCGCCGGAGTACAAGGCGCTCGAGCAAGCGGTGGTCGATGACTTTAGGAGGGAGCTCGACCATTTGGACGACCTGTTGAAGGGGGACGGGCAGTAATGGATATCACGCGACGTTGCGATTACGCGCTTCGCATCTTGGAGGCCGCATACGAAAGCGGCGACTCGTACGTGTCGGTCGCCGATATCTCCGAGCAGGAGGACATCCCGTATGCGTTTGCGCGCAGCATCCAGCACGATCTGGTGAAAGGCGGGCTTATCAAGACGGTGCGCGGTGCGCGCGGCGGCCTTGCGCTTGATTGCGACCCGGCTCAAATCACGCTGCTCGAGGTGCTCGAGGCGGTGCAGGGTCCGGTCAGCGTCTCGCTGTGCGCGGTGGACGCCGAGTATTGCAAGCGTCGCGGAGGGTGCTCGTACAACAAGTTGTGGATGGGTGCGGACAGCCTGCTGAACAGCTATTTCGACTCCATCACGCTCAAAGAGCTCATGGAACAGGGCGGGCGGCATCCCGTCATCAGGAAGGCCATCGATTCGGCGCCTCCCACTGCGCGCATGTCGTGCCCGGTGGATATCTGCGGCGGATGCGGCGTTCAGCCGGCAATCGAGGAAGCGCAGTCGTAGGCGTGGCGCGCAAAAGCATAGCCGATTTGGCGGCGTCCGCGGTTTGGCCCGCGGGCGCCGCTATGTCTCAGGACGAGTTCTGCCGTTATGTGCTCTCCGAGGGAAGACGGCTGTATCGCGACTTGCCGTGGCGCAGCATCGACGACGCTTACGGCGTGCTGGTGAGCGAGGTCATGCTCCAGCAGACGCAGGTCAAACGCGTGCTGGGGCGCTGGGAGCGCTGGATGGGTATGTTCCCTTCCCCTGATGCGCTGGCTTCGGCCGCGCCGGCCGATGTGCTGGCCGAATGGCAGGGGCTCGGCTATAACCGTCGCGCCCTGGCGCTCAAGCGCGCGGCCGAGGAATGCTCTCAGCGTTTCGGCGGTCGCCTGCCCGAAACGGTGGACCAGCTTCGTGAGCTGCCGGGCATTGGGCCGGCAACGGCGGCCGGCGTCACCGCCTTCGCCCGCAACCTACCTGCCATCTACATCGAGACGAACGTGCGCACGGTGTTCATCCATACGCTGTTCCCCGATTGCGAAGCGGTCTCCGACAAGCAGCTCGAACCCTTGGTGGCGGCTTGCTGTCCTGAAGCGGGCCAGGTTCGACAGTGGTATTACGCGCTGCTGGACGTGGGCGCGGACCTGAAGTCGCAGGTGGGCAACGCCTCGCGCCGAAGCGCACATTACACGCGCCAGTCGGCGTTCGAGGGGTCGCGTCGGCAGAAGCGCGCGTGCCTGGTGCGCATCGTGCTGGCCTGCCCGGGCATCGCCGTCGAGCAGGCGGCGGCGCGTTTGGATGCCGAGGAGCGCTCGGCCGGGCGGGATGCGCTCGATCCGCAGCTGTTCGCCGGCATCTGCGCCGATCTGGAGCGGGAGGGCTTCTTTCGCCAGGAGGATGGCCGTCTGTTCGCATAAGGAATAGCGGCGCGCAAATTCCGGACGCATAACGTTACGTCCACGAATTGTCGCGATTCGGACAGTTCGGGGACGTAGCGTTATGCGTCCGTTCGGGGGCGCGGGTTCACGCGCTCGATGAGGGTAGGGTTCAAGACGAGAGGGTCATCGTGGGGTTCGTTGAGTTGTTCTTGATCGGCGTGGGGCTTTCCATGGATGCCTTCGCCGTTTCCATTTGCAAGGGATTGGGCATGAGCCGCCTGAACATGAGGCAGGCGGTGGTCATCTCGCTGTTTTTCGGCGGGTTCCAAGCGCTCATGCCCCTTGTCGGCTGGGCGCTGGGTAGTCAGCTTGCCGGCCTTATCACTCCCATCGACCACTGGATTGCGTTCGCGTTGCTGGCGTTCGTGGGCGGCAAGATGCTATGGGATGCATTCCACGAGGACGACGGGGAAGACGGGGAAGCGAAAGACGCCAAGCTCGATCTCAAGGAGCTGCTCATGTTGGCCATCGCAACCAGCATCGATGCGCTTGCCGTAGGTATCACGTTCGCGTTTCTGCAGGTGGCCATCGTGCCGAGCGTGATCATCATCGGCGTTACCACCTTCGTCCTCAGTTTCGTGGGCGTTGCCGTGGGCCATTTCTTCGGCGCGCGCTTCGAGAAGCCCGCAACCATCGCGGGCGGCGTGGTGCTCATCCTCATCGGCGCGAAGATCCTGCTCGAGCATCTCGGGGTCATCGCCTTCTAAACGGCGAAGCGGCCGCTCATTGGGAGCGGCCGCTTTCGTTTCGCTACCTATATATAGATGCCTTATTCCACCGGGTAGCTGCCGAGCACCTTCACTTCGCGCAGCTTCAGGCGCAGGCAGTTCAGGGCGGTTTGCACCTCCAGGTCTTGCGTGGAGCCTTCGATGTCCACGAAGAACATGTAGTCGCCGAGCGCCTGCTTGGTGGGGCGGCTTTGGATCTTGACCAGGTTGATGCCGGCGTAGGCGAACTCGGACAAGATCATGAGCAGCGCGCCGGGGCGGTTTGCCTGCAGGAACAGGGCCAGCGAAGTCTTGAACTTGCTGCCCGTCAGCACCGGGACATGGCCCTGGCGGCCGATGAGCGCGAACGACGTCTGGTTGCCGAAGTGGTCCTCGATGCCTTTCTCGGCCACGCGCGCGCCGTAGAGTTGCGCGGCGAAAGCGTTGCCGATGCCGGCGACCGACTTGTCGGCAGCCGCACGGCGAGCGCTGTCGGCGGTGGATGCCACGGTGACGGTGGGGATGCCGTGCAGGTTGTCGTTGAGATAACGGCGGCACTGCGCCAGGCCCTGCGGATGGCTGGCGACCGTCTTCACGTCATCCAAGGTGGCCTCGGGGTGCATGATCAGGCAATGATGGATGTCAAGCACATGCTCGCCCAAGATGGTGGCGCTCGAGCGGAAGGCGAAATTGTCGAGCGTGGCCGTCACCGGCCCTTCAAGCGCGTTTTCCGTGGCCACCACGCCATATTCGCATTTCCCGCGGTCCACGCAGTCGAACACCTCGGACAGCGAGGGGCACTCGATAAGCTGCGGGTCGTCTATGCCCAAACGTTTGGCGAATGCGCGCGCAGCCTCGTCGTGATAGGTTCCGGCGGGACCCAGGTAAGCGAATGCGGATGGGGGTTCAGCGGTCATGCGAAGCTCCTTCATGCAGATTTATTCATTTATCTTGCGAAGATATGATAACGGTTCTGTATAAAAATGCGCGAGTGATAACATAACGAACAGGAGTGGAGACGACTGGGGATGGAAGTCTGCGATTTCATCCCCAATCGGCGAAGGCGCGCGTGCGCGTTTCACGACGGAAGGCTCGGGTTCTGCAAGCCCCGCGCCTTCCGTCGCGTTGCGTGCGGCGCCATCTAGGCCGCAAGCTCGATCGCCGGCGTAAGCCGAGCATCGGCCGCGCGCTCTTTGCGTATCTTTGCTCCATATGCAAAAGGGCCTGGAAACAGGCCAGACGAGATACACCTGTAAGGAGGTGTGCGTATGGAAGGAGAGGCCGCAATGTCCGCGTTCGCGAACATGCTTGAGGCCAGGGGGGTCACCCGTCGCGACTTCATGAAGTTGTGCGGTACCGTGGCCGCTGCCGCCGGGCTGTCCCAGTTGACGGTCCCGCAGGTAGCCCAGGCTCTCGAGACGTCCGTCATCGGCGCCACGAAGGGTAACCTTTACCCGGTCATCTGGGTCGAAGGCGCATCCTGCACCGGCTGCACCGAGTCGTTCGCCCAGGCTCAGACGCCCAACGCCGCAGAGGTGGTGTTGGACATGATCTCCCTGAACTACTCCGAGACGCTGTCCGCAGCAGCGGGCTACTCCATGGAGGAGGCCAAGGAGCAGACCATCGAGGCCGGCGACTACATCCTCATCTATGAAGGCGCGATTCAGGAGAAGTGGGGCGGCAACGCCCTGCGCGTTGCTGGCAAGCCCGGCACCGAGCACCTGATCGAGGCCGCAAAGAACGCCAACGCCGTGGTCGCGCTGGGCTCCTGCGCCGTCAACGGCGGTTGGATGGGCGCAAAGCCCAACGTCACCGACGCTATGGGCGTGCAGCAGTACCTTAAGAAGGCCGGCATCAACGTGCCCGTCGTCAACGTCCCCGGCTGCCCGGCCAACCCTGAGTGGCTCACCAGCGTGCTCGTCGACGTTGTGCTCATGAAGCTCAAGCCCGCCGATCTGGACCTCAACTCCGAGGGCAAGCCGGCCGGCATCTTCAACCAGACCATCCATGACAACTGCGAGCGTCGCGGCCACTTCGAGAACGGCGAGTTCGTCTACGAATTCGGTTCCGAAGAGGAGAAGAAGGGCTACTGCCTGTATCCGCTCGGCTGCCGCGGTCCTCAGACCAAGTCCAACTGCGGCGTGGTCATGTGGAACGACCGTCGCAGCTGGTGCGTCCAGGCCGGCGCCCCGTGCATCGGCTGCTGCGAGGCCAACCCCAACGACCCGGGCCAGAACTGGGTTGAGGTTAACACCCCGTTCATCAAGCGTCATCGCAGCCTGCATATCGGCGACTGGGACGTGCAGCCCACCACCATCGCCGTGGGCGTTACCGGCATCCTTGCCGCAGCGCTCGTGGTGCACGGCTTCGGCATGAAGGCCACCGGCCGTATGGACGGCGGCGCGGACTTCGAGAAGAAGCGCGCTTGGGATGCCAAGCACCCCGAGAAGTCCGTGGGCACCTACGAGGTGTCCGAGGCCGAGCGCCAGAAGATGTACAAGGAAGACACCGGTCACGACGACCCCAATGCAACCAAGGAAGGGAGGTAAGCCATGACGCGTTCCGTAATCGATCCCGTAACCCGTATCGAGGGCCATCTGCGCGTTGAGATGGAAGTCGAGAACGGCAAGGTATCCGACGCCTGGGTATCCGGTGGCTGCTTCCGCGGCATCGAGCTGGTCGTTGAGAACCGCACGCCCGAGGACGCTGCCCAAATCGTGCAGCGCATCTGCGGCGTTTGCCCCGTGTCGCACGCCCATGCCAGCTCCATCGCGGCTGAGAAGGCTTACGGCATCACCATCTCCAACAACGCCCGCATCATCCGCAACATCCTCGAGGGCGCCCAGTTCCTGCACAGCCACATCCTGTGGTTCTACAACCTGGCCGGTCTTGACTACGTCAACCCGCTGAACGCGCTGAAGGCCGACCCGGCCGACGCCATGGACCTGGCTCGTGCTGCCGGCACTTCCATGAACAGCGACTTCGTGGCCCTGAAGGAGCATCTGTCCCAGTTCGCCGAGAACGGCCAGCTGTCCATCTTCAGCGGCAACTGGTTCGATGCCGAGGACGGCACCGGCTTCAAGCTGCCGCCCGAGCTCGACCTCATCTGCACGGCCCACTACCTGGAGGCTCTGGGCATGCAGGCCAAGGCTTCTCAGATCAGCGCCCTGCTGGGCGGCAAGATGCCGCATGTCATGACCCTGCGTCCGGGCGGTACGGCCTTCGTGCCCACCGACCAGAAGCTCGACGACCTGAAGCTGCTGGTTGACGAGCTGTACAACTGGGTCGAGGCGACCATGATCCCCGACGTGCTGGCTATCGCCCCGTACTACGCCGATGCGTTCGAGTACGGCAAGGGCCCGGGTCGCTACATCGCTTGGGGCGTTTTCGAGCGCGAGGACTTCAAGATGTCCAACCGCTACCTGCCCTCCGGCGTGCTTGACGAGAACCTCAACCTTTCCGAGCCCGACGAGAAGGCCATCGCCGAGTGGGTCGGCCGTTCCTGGTACAAGGGTTCCGAGACCTATCAGGCGCCGAACTTCACCACTGAGCCGGAGTACACCGACTACAATGTGAACGATCGCTACACCTGGGTGAAGTGCCCGTCCTACAACGGCAACTCCATGGAGGCCACCAGCCTTTCCCGTATTCTGGCAGCTTACAAACGCAACGTGCCGTTCATCAAGGAGCACGTGGATGCGTTCCTCAAGGCCCTTGGCCATGAGGGCGACCTGTCCGTGGCTCAGTCCACGCTCGGCCGTACCGCCATTCGCCAGATCGAGACGCTCTACATTGCCACGTGCATGAAGGAGTGGGTCGATGAGCTGATCGAGGCCGTGAAGTCCGGCGACTCCGAGTACTTCCGCGCTCCTGAGACCACCACTGGCGAAGGCTCCGGCTTCTGGGAGGCCCCGCGTGGCGCCCTTTACCACAGCGAGTCGGTCAAGGACGGTAAGATCCAGGGTTATCAGATCATCATCCCGTCCACGTGGAACCTGGCTCCGAAGAACGAGAAGGGCCAGCATGGTCCGCTCGAGGAGGCTCTGATCGGCGTGCCGGTGGGCGACATTGAGAAGCCTATCAACGCGCTGCGCACGGTGCACTCCTTTGACCCCTGCACGGCCTGCTCGGTCCATATCTCCGAGCCTGCCACGGGCAAGCGTTTCGAAACCGTCACGAGCCCTTGGGGGGTGAAGTAGCATGGCGCATTTGGCACATTACCGCGAGGCGCATCCGATGCCGTTCGTGATTACGCACTGGATCAACCTCGTTGCCATGGTTTTCCTGATTTTCACCGGCTTCTACATTCATTACCCCTTCTTCTGGGGTTTTGAGTCCATGGCCCGTGGTCTGCACGTGTTCTTCGGCTTCGTGATCTTCATCAACTGCATTTGCCGTTTGATCATGGCCTTTATCGTGAAGTCCTCGCCGACCGGCGGTACCCGTAAACAGGTTACCGACTACAAGACGTGGCTTCCGCAGAAGGACAACCTGCATCAGGGTCCGCAGTGGATCAAGTACTACCTGTTCTTCAAGAAGGATCACCCGCTGTCCGCTAAGCTGGGCGTTCCGCAGAAGATCAGCTACCTGTTCATCCCCGTGCTCATCATCCTGATGTTCTACACGGGCCTGGCTCTGTGGGTTCCCACCTCCGAGATTCCGTTCTTCGCGGCGGGCACGTCCCTGGTGGGCGGCATCATGAGCATGCGCATCATCCACTACTTCATGATGTTTGTGTTCATCTGCTTCATGTTCATCCACATCTACCTGGCCAACGTGGAGGGTATCGCTCCTACGCTGCTCATGTTCTTCCATAAGGAGCATGGCGGCCTGGTGTACGATCCCGACATCCACAACATCATCGGCGAGGATGACATGGGTCACGGCAAGCAGCACTAGTTTTCACGCTGTGCGCGGTTGCATGTGATTTGAAGACCCGGCTACTTCGGTGGCCGGGTCTTTTTGCTTTTTGGGGTATATCTGAATTGGCGAGTTGTGGGGTCTATGGCGAAAACGGTGGCTTGCATTATTAGGAGTTGGTGGACGCTCCGTCTCGTTCGCATTCGTTGAAGATGGAACACGCATTATTGGTCGATGTGCGAGTTGATGATTTGGGCCGCAGCTGCACCGCCATATTCTTCAGGTGCGATGAATATGATGCGGTGCGTGGAATCCTATAGGCGATTTTGGCCTAGCGACAGCGATCCACTGCATTGCGATTACAATTATCCTATTCCATAAAATTATGTTATATCCCCTGATAGATTGGTTATGTATGGCTGAGCTAACCAAAGAGCAGATTGCTTGCGAAGAGAAGTTTCTAGAAGGTATTCCACGGTGGAACATCGGAGCGCTGTTCCTGCCTCCCATTTGGGGTCCGGCACACGGCTTCTGGGCTTCCATCTTGTTTTACCCGTTGTGGCTTGTTGCTGACAATTTGTTCTATGCTGCGTACTCGGAGCGTACGCCGCTTGCAATCGCGTTTGCCGTGATCATCGGTGCTGTGTTAGTTGCGGTCACGTTTTTGTTCTCTCGGCTGAGCCAGCCTTTTGCAGCGCATCGTGCGGTAGCTCGCGGCGTTTGCAAGGAAACGTACGTGCGTCGTGAACGCATTTGGGCGGTGATTTGCGTTGTTGCTGGCCTTGCGATGCTCGGTTTCGCCACGTGGTATAACCTGATGATCCGTCCGGGTATGGAGGGGTAGGTTATGGCAGATGTGCAAGATAGCTGGGGTTTGCGGGAGTACGTTGCCAGTAATGTGGCCGTTCCGGAGGATTTGCGCCCGCAGCGAGTGGCCGTTCTTTGCGTTGGCAATCGATTGATGCTTGACGATGGCATTGGACCCGCCGTTTATGACGAGCTTATGTCTTCGTACGACATCCCGGATAACGTTGAGCTGTTGGACCTTGGATGTTTGTCGCTTGCCCTGATCGATCGTGTGCGAGAATTCGACGTGATCATGACCGTGGACGCGGTTGACGATTCCGGTCAGCCTGCCGGCACGGTGCTTCGCTATGCGCCTGATGCGATGGCGCGACATGTCGGCATTACGGCAAGCTTGCATGACCTGAAGCTGATCGACTTGTTCGATTCCGCCGCGCTATTGGGATATCAGGCTGAGGGCCTGTGTTTGGGTATGCAGGTGGAAAACGCTTCTCCTGCCGAAGCAACCGAGGGTCTTACCAAGCCTGTGCACGATGCGTTGCCGCTTCTGGTAGACGTCGCGGTGGGCGAACTAGCACGACTGGGGTGCCCTCTTTCCGCAAAGTGACATGTTCTCCGATAACAAGCTGGGCGCTTCGCTGAAGCGCCCAGAATAGTTTCTCATCGTCCTGTGTCAGTTGTTGCGTAGGTTTGCAGCCTTGGAATGGGACTTGAGTTCCGCCTGCTTGATGCGTTCGACAAAATAGCTTTTCACTGTATCACGTGGCATGTCAAGTGAAATCGAAAGCTCGTCGCAAAGAAGGCCTTCGGCCAAATCAAGGTACTTTTTATCGACCGATGTGGCCTGATGTCCGGCTTCCTTGCGCGTGATGGTGCGCTCGTGGCAGGTTTTGATAATCGGCACCAGGTCTTTCGGGGACAGCGTTTTCAGGTAGTCTTCGTAGATTTCCTTCATTTGGCGTTGTTGAAGCGAAGAGGCGTTTGCTGTTTTGGCTAGCTCATCGTCCAGGCTGACGGGTTTTGCATCGGCTATCGAGTCGATGAGGTCGAGAGCCTCTTGTTTTTGCATGACAGGACGCATGATAGGCGGTTTTGCGGCGTCGCATGCCACGAACAGCTTAAGCGATCGTTCGAACACGGCATGCAGCTCCCAGTAATCCTTGTTATCGAAATACCGTTCGCGTTTTTGTGCAATGGTGCAGACGTGATGTTTGAAAACGACGATATCGCCAACGTTGGCCATGAATCCTCCTTGACGCATTGCAATGGCGGCAGGCGCACCGCGAAACATGCTGGTGAAGGACTGCTCGGTTGGCGCTGATCGCTATCCAACATTCATTATTATACCAGGTCACAGTGCATAGCATCCTATATTCACTTTGTGTGCGGCATTAGGCGTCCCAGATTCCTTGTGTTTCCTGGTTAATCGCGTTTCGATTTCGGGGAGTAATATCGCGGAGGTTGGTTTATCTATGCTGCGATCAATTTGGTGGCAGCATGCTATGCTCGGTCTTTCGTCGCCTGCGGATGCGGGCATAGCTGTTTTTGCTTTACGACCCAATGCGCATTACTTTTTGCCGGCGGCGGGGCAGAGGTCGGATAAGAAGCACTCTTCGCACTTCGGACGACGGGCGATGCATGTTTGGCGGCCGAACAGCACCCACTGGTGATTAATCGGTCCCCAATACTGCCTCGGATACAGCTTTAGGAGCGCGTCTTCGGTTTTCTGGGGTGTATCCGCCGAGGGTCCCACCAGCTTCAGCTTGTGCGCGATACGGAACACGTGCGTATCTACTGCAATCCCCTCTACAATGCCAAAGGCTTCATTGAGCACCACGTTGGCGGTTTTGCGTCCCACGCCCGGCAGTTTTTGGATCAACGTCATATCTTGCGGGATTTCTCCGCCGAAGTCGCTGATCACCATTCGAGCGCATTTGACGCAGTTCGCGGCCTTCGCATGGTGGAAGCCGATGGTGCGGATGATCTCCTCGACTTCGTTCACATCGGCATTGGCAAGTGCTTGCGGCGTTGGATAGCGTTCCCATAAGGCTGGCGTGACCTTGTTAACGCCTTTGTCGGTGGTTTGCGCCGACAGCAATACCGCAATAGTCAGTCTGAAGGGGTCGCCACAATAATGCAGCGCGCATTCAGCAGCTGGAAAGTGCTCGTCCATTCTTTGGGCGATGGCTATCGCGCGTTCCCTTTTATCCTTCATCAATTCGCGCGGCATGGGCGATCCTTCCGATTCCGGGTCATTTCAACAGCAGTATATCGAATGATGTTGTACGCAGCTTTTACGCTGCAAAATCGTTATGTTATCTGGACATATAAATAGAACCGAAGCAACCAAGATGCACATAGGGAAGACCGAATAAAACCAGATGAAACAAAAATTTACGATGCATTCTCTTTCTGATATCAAACCTGCCTGCTCGAGCGTTTGGCGTGGTTGTCCGGTCGGCTCCTTCGGCTCCGTATAACGGCTTTGTTCGTTCTGATGGGAGGCCGCCGCGAAGGTTCGGAACACGAACAGATGTTGCTGTTTACGTGTGGCTTAGGCTTAGCGTCTCGAGCGATGAAGAAGGTGCGTGATACACTTTTCACCTTGAAAAACGCGCAGCTTCATCGAAGGAAAACTGCGCAAGCAGGCCCGAACGCGTATGGCCGTATTCGGGCTGGCCGATGGTGATAGGGGAATGCAACGTATGCTTATCGATTCTCTGCGCTTCGCGCTCGAGCGCTCGGAATGCTTGGATGGGTTTTGGTCCAATCTCGATGCCGGCGACGATGGCACCTTGGGCATCGCGAACAGCGCGCGGCCGTTCATGGTCGCTGCGCGATTCTCGCATAAACCGCAGTCCACGCTTGCGGTGGTGGCTGGCGAGGATGCGGCGGTGTCGTTCGCTCGCAGCTTGTCGGCCTATCTGGGCGAGGACAAGGTGCTGCGCTTCCCCGAGCGCGCCGATCTGCCGTTCGACAAGAAGCACGCGGATCTTGCCACCGTTGCTCGGCGTATGGAGGCGGCGCATGCGCTGCAGACCGGACGGCAGGTGGTCGTTGTCGCAAGCGCGCGGGCGTTGCTGCGCACCTTGCCGCCGGCCAATGCCAACGCATCGACGCCGCTGTCTTTCGTCTGCGGCCAGGAGCTTGCAGACATGCCGGGCGCGCAGGCTGCGGGCATCCAGGATCTCGACGGTCTTATCCATGCCTTGGAATCGCGTGGGTTCTCCAATACCGGCGATCTTGACGGCCCTGGCACCTTTTGCACGCGTGGTGGCACCGTGGATGTATACCCTGGAAACTTGAGCTTTCCCGTTCGCCTTGACTTTTTCGGCGACGAGCTGGACGAGATCCGCCGCATCGTGCCCTCCACGGGTCAGACCATTTCAAGCATGCAAAGCGTGGAAATCTATCCCGTCGTTGAGTTCTCTTGTAGCAAATCGGGCCTGGCGCGCGCACGCAAGAAGCTTGCGGCGCTGGCGGGAACCAACCCTGCGCTTCGCAGCGTTTCCGAGCATCTGGAAAACGCCGAGGGCGGTTTGCGCTTCGAGGGAAGCGACGTGCTGCTGCCGTATCTCTATGACAAGCCGGTCACGTTGGGCGCCTATTTGCGACGCGATGCGCTTTCGGTGCTCATCGAGCCGCGAAGCCTGTTCGATGACATGATGCACGCCGGCGAGGAATTGGAAGCGAAGGCCAAAGGCACCAACATCGCCCTTGAGGGGCTGTTCTGCCCGGCTCCGCAGGTCAGCTTTGGCGAGTGCCAGCGTGCAACGTACGTATCCATCATGCGCGTGGGCGGCAACGTGGATGTCGAGCTGCCGGTGAAGCGCGTCGAGGCGGCGGGCCATCCCGATAAGCTGTTCGGCCGTCTGCGCACGCTCGTCGATGACGGCTACACGGTGGTGTTCAGCGCTCCGAACCGCCGAAGCCGTGCCGATATGATGCTCGCCTTCGTCGATCACGGCCTTCCCATCCAAGAATGGCTCGACGCCGAGGAAAACCCAGATGACACCGACGGGCAGAAGAAGCGCCGCCTGCGCCGCGGGGTCGTCAACGTCGTCGACGTGGACATCCCGTTGGGAATGATCATCCCGAAGGCGAAGCTGGGAATGGTTAGCGTGTCCGACACCCAAGGGGCCTCCACCGCGCGTCCTAGCCGCCATATCGACATCACCGAGATCACGTTTCCGTACAAGCCGGGCGATTACGTTGTGCACGCGCAGCACGGCATCGCGCACTTCAAGGAGCTGGTGCGTCGCGAGATCGACGGCACGGCACGCGATTACCTGCTGCTGGAATACGCCGAAGGCGACAAGCTGTTTGTACCGGTCGAGCAGCTCGACCGGGTCACGCGCTACGTCGGCCCCGAGGGCTCCACGCCGCGATGCACCCGCCTGAACACGGCCGACTGGTCGCGCGCCATGAAGAAGGCGAGCGCGGCCACTAAAAAGCTTGCTTTCGACCTGGTTGACGTGTACGCGCGTCGGGCCAGCGCGCAAGGCTACACCTTCGGTCCCGACACGCCGGCGCAGTTCGAGATGGAGGAGGCGTTCCCGTATCGGGAAACCCCAGATCAGCTGGCCGCCATCGCCGATGTCAAGGCCGACATGCGCAGCGCAAAGCCCATGGATCGCCTGGTGTGCGGCGACGTCGGCTTCGGGAAAACCGAGGTGGCGCTGCGCGCCGCCTTCGCCGCCACGCAGGATAAGAAGCAGGTCATGGTGCTGTGCCCGACCACCATCTTGGCGCAGCAGCACTTCACGAACTTCAAGGACCGCTTCGAGCCGTTCGGCGTGACCGTCGAGGTGCTCAGCCGCTTCCGCACGCCGCAGCAGCAGGCTGCGGCGCTTAAAGGTTTCGCGGACGGTAGCGTGGATGTGCTCGTAGGCACGCATCGCCTGCTGTCGCGCGATGTGAACCCCCATGACCTGGGCCTGGTGATCATCGACGAGGAGCAGCGCTTCGGCGTAGGTCACAAGGAGCAGATGAAGAATCTTCGCGAGAGCATTGACGTGCTCACGCTTTCGGCAACGCCTATTCCGCGTACCATGCAGATGTCGCTGTCGGGTGTGCGCGATATGAGCCTCATCCTCACGCCGCCCGACGACCGCCGCCCCGTCGAAGTGCACGTCGGCGAGTGGGATCCCGATGTGGTCAGCGCCGCCATCAGGCGCGAGCTTGCCCGAGGCGGCCAGGTGTACTACGTCTCCAACCGCGTCCGATCCATCGAGGAAGCGGTGAGACGCGTGCAGGCCGCAGCCGGGGAGGCGCGCGTGGGCGTGGCACACGGGCAGATGGACAAGGACTCGCTGGAGAAGGTGATGGAGGAGTTTTCCGCCGGACAGCTCGATGTGCTGGTGGCAACCACCATCATCGAGTCCGGCATCGACAACCCGCACACGAACACGCTCATCATCGAGGATTCGCAGCGTTTGGGCCTGGCGCAGATGTATCAGCTGAAGGGGCGCGTGGGCCGCGGCTCCACCCAGGCGTACGCGTTCTTCATGTTCCCCGAGCACGTCAACCTTACCGAGGAGGCGCAGGCACGTCTGACGGCGTTGGACGAGCATACCGACCTGGGAAGCGGCATGCGCATCGCCATGCGCGACCTTGAGATTCGCGGTGCCGGCAGTCTGATGGGCGCCGAGCAGTCCGGCAACATGTCCGCGGTGGGTTTCGATCTGTTCGCGCAGATGCTCGGCGCGGCCGTGAACGCCACGCGCGAGGGTGACCTGAAGGCCGCCGAGGGGCTGCCGCCGGCGCTGTCCGACATCACCGTGAACCTGCCGGGCCGCACGTATCTGTCCGAGGAATATGTGCCAGAAGCCGACGAGCGGGTGCTGTGGTATCGCAAGATCGCAAGCGCTGCAACTGTCGGCGCCGTGGAGGACATCTACAACGACTTGGCGGGCAAGCGTTCCGATATGCCTCAGGAGGCGCAGAACCTGTTCGAAAAGGCGCGCATCAAGGCGTTCGCCAACGAGCACCACATCAAAACGGTGTCGGTGGTTGCCGGCAAGTTGGTGGTGGAACCCATCGACATCCCCCGCGACAGGATGGTGCCCTTGCGCCGCGCCGGCGGCCGCTATCTGTCGGACAAGCGCAAGCTGCAACTGCCTTTGAAGTATTTCCGTCTTACGGAAAAGGACAACCTGTTCGGCCCCGTGGCGAAGTTCCTACGGGAAATGCACGGCGAGGAGTAGCGTTCAGGGCGCGTAGCAAGCGAAGAGGAGAGACTGCTAGGCAAGTGCACCGAAGCATCGGCTCGCATTACCGTCAGGCGGGATCGGCTTCGCGCGCCCTGCCACGTGGCGCGCGCCCCGATCACATCATTGTGTCAAGGTAGCGCTCGACGTCATCAACGAGGGGAGCAAGCTGCACAGCGCCGGTCATGGGGGCGGCCTTGCGGGTAAGCAGGCCTGGCTTGTACACGATCATGGTGACGGTTTCGTCGGCATAGATGCGGGGTAGGGCGGCATCGCCGGTTTGCGCCGAAACGCCGGAGGGGACATCGGCCGCTATGGTGAACGGCGCGTCCTTCGCCTTGCCCGCCGCCTTCGCATGAGCCGGTGTGCGCTTGCCGGCCTGCGGATGTCGCGCGCCGCCTATCCGCTTGCGGGTCAGCTTGCCGTGGAATCGCCGGCGGTTCGCAAGCTGCATCCAGGTTGCGTATGGTTCGCGCACCTGCATACCGGAGAAGCCTGTCCCAAGGATGGCGTCGACCACGCCGCTGGCGCGATCGAACTCGCGGGACAGCTCTTCCGGCGTCGGCGCGACCAGCACGGAAAGCGGCCATCCGTGCGCTTCGGCGGCGGTAACCGCCTCGAGCGCAGCCGTTCGCGCAGGCTCGGCGGAAAGCTGCTCGGGCGGTCGCGGGCACGCAAGCGCAACGGGCCATCCGGCTTGCGCGAGCGCACGTCCGCATACCCAGCCGTCGCCGCCGTTGTTTCCGCTTCCCGTTAAGATCAAGATCGGCGCTGGGTCGGGAACCCACGATCGCATTTGGTCGGCTATGGCGCATCCGGCGCGCTCCATCAATGCGCCAAGCGAAGTTCCGCCAGCCGCGATGCGCTGCTCTAATTCGGCAACCTTGCCCACATCGAGCACGTGCGTGCGCTCGCGAATCTGCTTGATGCCATCCTCGGTCATGATGCGGGTATCGCTGATAAGGCCGTTGAGCATGATGAACGGCGCCCGCCCGCGCCAGGCCCGCCATGCGCGCACGGCGAGCGTGGCCGCCCATGCGAGCACGCCAGCGCACCATATAAGGGTCAAGGCCGTCTTATCGTGCACGCACAGCGACGCGAGCGCGCGCAGCTCGGCGGGAGTGGTAGGGATATCGTCTACGCCTGCGACCAGCCCGAACGCCCATGCGGGCAGTAGCTCGATGGCGAACAAGGTGGCGTAACGGCAGACGATTTGCCCGCCGGATGCGGGCGCGGCATCGGGTCGAACGATGCGCAGGCGCAGCAGCTTTTGCGCGGGCGTCTGTCCGCGCGTGATCACAGGGAACAAGGCGAACACCGCGGCGATGGCCGCGCATTCGCATGTCCAGAACGTGGCGTGCTCGATACCGAAGCCTGAAAGCAGCCGGCTTCCGTTCACAGCGTGCACGGCGAAATAGCCGCACCCGGCAAGCGCTTGCGAAAGCGCAAGGTCGAGCCCGAACGTCAGCGCGCGCCGCGTGGCGGATGCGGTCGTTCCGCGCTCGGCGGCCTGCCGTGCGGCAACGCGGACATCGGGCAGCACGCGCATGACCGGCCCGGCAAGCCAGAACCCGACCATGCATCCCAGCGTGTTCGTCATCAAATCGTCCACGTCGAAGAGCCTATACGGGTGCTCGTAGATGCCCCAGATGCCGGTGAGCTGCGTCGTCTCGAACGACAGCGTCACGCAAAAGCCTATCAGGAGCGTCTGCCACCAAGGTCGGTGGAAGTAGTAGCGCAGGTACGCGCCGAGCGGCACTAGCAGCAGCACATTGAAAAACGCCTCGTACATATACGGGTCGCAGATGGCGGCGAGCCAGGTGGAGGGATCGTCGAGGCGTGCGGTGGTTTCGGCCAGAAACGAGCGCACGAACTGGAATGGGACAAGCTGCGGCGTCTGAGCGTACGCGACCACCGCCGTGCGATCGGCCGGCAGCGGCAACAGCACTAGGAAGTATGCGCACATCAGGTAGAACACGAACGAGTACATCGCCGCGGCATGAAGCCACGGAACGCTCCCCACCTTGCGATACTTGTAGATGAGAAACGGGGCGGTGATCAGCGCCGCTATCAGCGGGAACAGCAATACCGCCGTGGTTATGGGCATCACGAATTTCGACATGTCCGCGATCTCCTTTCGTCGCCGTTGCCGATCGGTGTCTGCAAGCCGGCGGCTTCCTCGCTATTCGCGGTCTGCGCGATGCCGAAGCGGCTGCGAAGCTCGTCGCCGTCTTCGTCCCGGCAGGTCGCTTCGGAATCAGCGGCTTTGCTCGAGCTTGAGCAAAGCGCCGCGCACGCGCGCGGGTTTTCCCTCGCCCCATGGTTGGCCGTTGGCGCGGACCAGCCTATGCAGCGGTACCGCGATGGCGAACGGGCATGCGCGCGCCGCCGCGCCCACCGCCCGGTGCGCGCCGGCATGTCCGATGCGGCAGGCGATATCGGCCGCCGTTGCGGTTTGCCCGTAGGGAATGTCGGCCACCGCATTCCACACCTGCTGTTGAAACGCCGTTCCGCAGGGGCTTAGCGGCAGGGAGAACGACGTGCGCTTGCCGGCCAGATACTCCTGCACCTGCGTCGCGGCCTTGTTCGTCAGCTCGCTCGGCGCGCGAACGCCCGCAAGCGGGGCTTTTCCCAAGGCTATGCGCGTGATGGCCCGTCCGTTCGCCGCCACGGTGATGGGTCCGGCGGGGGTGAAGTAGCTGTAATATGTCGGGCGGTCGCCGTCCATGAAGCCCCTTTCCTCGTTCTTGTCAGCATTATATGCCCGCCGCGCCCGCGCCGCCGCTGCCTTGGCGCAGGTGCGGTAGAATACGCACATAACCTAAGAGCTTGGAAGGGAAGGGGCCAAACGTGTTCCAACCGGTTAAAATCGCGCCGTCCATCCTGTCGGCGGACTTCATGAACCTCCAGCGCGACATCGCCGCCATCGAATCCGGCGGCGCCGGCTACGTCCATGTCGATGTCATGGACGGCCATTTCGTGCCGAACCTCACCATGGGCGTGCCCGTGGTCAAGCAGCTGAAGAAGATCACCGACATGCCGCTCGACGTGCATCTCATGATCTCCAATCCGCTTGAGCAGCTGCCGTGGTTCCTCGAGGCGGGCGCCGATATCGTCACCGTGCATGCCGAGGCCGCCGCGGGCTACCAGCTCGAGCGCGCGGTCGAGATGATCCACGCCGCCGGCGCCAAGGCCGCCGCGTCCGTCAAACCCCACACCCCCGTCGAGGTGCTCGCCCCGGTCATGGCACAGCTCGACATGGTGCTCATCATGTCCGTAGAGCCCGGCTTCTCCGGCCAAAGCTACATCGAGGGCTCCGAGCGCAAGGTTGCGCGCACGGTCGAGCTCGCCCGCGCGGTGGGCGCGGCGCCGCTCATCGAGGTCGATGGCGGCATCGGCGTGAAAACCGCTCCGCTCGTGGCTGCTGCCGGCGCCGATGTGCTCGTGTGCGGCTCGGCCGTGTGCGGCGCCGAAGACCCTGCGGCTGCCATCGCGCAGGTCACGCAGGCTGCAGAGGCGGCGCGCGTCGCCGCGCTGGCATCCAAGGAGGCGTAGGCGTCCCATGGTGGCGAAGGTCCCGGAAAACTACGTATACCTTGACTACGCGGCAACGGCCCCGCTTTGCGAGGAAGCTGCTCAGGCTATGGCGCCTTACATGGTGCCCGGCCGCGCAAACATCGCCTTCGGCGGCAACGCCAACAGCCTGCACGTCCCCGGCCGCGCGGCGTTCTCCGCGCTCGAGGATGCTCGTCGCGCTATCGCGCGCGCTTTAGGCGCCACGCGTCCCGACGAGGTGGTTCTCACCAGCGGCGCCACCGAGGCCGACAACGCCGCCATCATCGGGCTGGCGCAGGCGGCAGCCCATGTCCGACGCCTCGGCGGCGCGGGCGGCGCCCAGCCGCACGTGGTGGTTAGCGCCATCGAGCACGATGCGGTCCTGGCCCCGGCCAAGCGCCTCGAGCAGATGGGCTTCTCGGTCACGCGCGTGCAGCCCGATCGCAACGGCTTCATAACCGTAGCCGCGCTTGAGCAGGTTATGCGCCCCGAAACGGTGCTCGTCAGCGTCATGGCGGCGAACTCCGAGGTCGGTTCGGTGCAGCCCGTGGCCGAGCTTGCCCGCACGGCGCACGCCGCAGGCGCGCTGTTCCACACCGACGCCACGCAGGCGCTTGGCAAGGTGCCCGTCAACGTGGTTGATTGGGGCTGCGACGCCGCATCGTTTTCCGCTCACAAGGTGGGTGGCCCGAAGGGCGTCGGCGCGCTGTACGTGAAAAGCCGCACCCCCTTCGACGCCTTCATGCTTGGAGGCGGCCAGGAGGCCGGTCGTCGCAGCGGCACGCAGAACGTCTGCGGCGTGGCGGGTTTCGCCGCGGCCATCCAGGTCGTCCAGGAGAAGCAGGCTGACGAGCAGGCGCGCCTGGGGGCTCTTCGCGACAAGCTCTACGCCGCGCTTGCCGAAAAGCCCGGCGTCCGTCCTACGGTTCAAGTCGATCCCGGCTCGCAGGACTACCTGCCCAACATCGTGCACGTGCTCGTCGATGCGCTGGAAAGCGAAACGCTCATCCTACGCTTCGACATGCGCGGCTTCGGCGTCTCGGGCGGATCGGCGTGCAGCTCGCATTCGCTTGAGCCCAGCCACGTGCTGCGTGCCATCGGCATCGATGCGGACGCCGCCCACGGGGCGCTGCGCATCTCCATGGGCCGTTACACCACCGCCGAGGACGTGCAGGCGTTCCTGGACGCCATCGACTCGGTTTTGAACTGGGAATAGGGAATCGCTCGGGGCTGCCGGAAGGCGGCCCCGACTAGGTTCGCCCCCGCCGACGGGCTGCTGAGCGCAACGGTTTTCACCGTCGCTCATCGCCTGCGGCAGCCGCCCCCGCCCCCGCGATGCCGCGCCTCGCCAAGCGAACCCGCCGGCCCGTGAATCCGCCGCACCGCGTTGGCAGGTTTTGCATAATGAAAGGAGCCCGCATGGAACTGGTAACCATGCACACGCATACGAACTACACCGGCCACGGCCACGGCACGGTGGCCGAGCTGGTGGACGCCGCCGCGGCCGCCAAGCTCGGCGCCATCGCCGTCACCGAGCATTACCCCATGTCGGCGGCCATGGATCCCGACAACGTGGTCTCCATGGCGTGGGATCGCCTGCCCGATTACCTCATCGATATCGCCGCAGCGGCCGCCGCGCATCCCGAGATGCAGGTCATCCCCGGCTGCGAGATCGACTGGCTCGGCGCGCAGGAGGACCGCGACTTCTCCGCGCTCGACTTCTCCAACTTCATCCACGTGCTCGGCAGCGTGCACTATCTTGACGGCTGGGCCTTCGACGACCCGGCTCAGGAGGCGCGCTGGCACGACGTGGGTGTCGATTCCGTATGGCGCCGCTATTTCGAGGTGTGGTGCCAGGCCGCCAGCTGCACTGATATGCCCTTCACGTGCATGGCGCATCCCGATCTGGTGAAGAAGTTCGGCTATCGTCCCAGCTTCAACCCTCAGCCGCTCTACGATGAAGCTGCCGAGGCTGTGCAATCGAGCGGCCGCATGGTGGAGGTGAACACCTCGGGGCTTACTTATGCGTGCGCCGAGCTGTTCCCCGCGCCCGACCTTCTGCGCACGTTCTGCCGCGCCGGCATCCCGTGCTCCATCGGCACCGACGCGCATGACCCGGCCGTGGTCGATCGCAACCTCATGCCCGGGCTCGCGGCCATGTACGAGGCGGGCTACCGCTGCGTGACGGTTCCCACCTCAACAGGCGATCGGCGCCAGATTGCGCTAGAGTAAAAGCGGCGAAAGCCCCGACGAAGCGTCGGGGCGCATGACCGGGGCATGCAGCCCCGGTCATTCCAAGGGAAGCCTCATCGCATGGAAGGACTTGATGGACATGGCTTCGAAGAAGATCAAGATCGAAGGTTCCAAGGAAAAGGGCGTGCAGGGCGAAGGCAAGTCTGAGCTGTTGCGCGTGGAGGTCGGCGGTTTGCGTGCCAAAAGCTTCCAACTTTCGGTGGGCGCGCTTGAGCAGGCGCTCTTGGCTGAGTTTCCGGCGGCCGACGCCGAGGAGTGGGACCGCACCGGCCTTCTGGTGGGCGACCCTGCCGCGCCGGTGCGAGCGGTGGCCGTGGCGCTCGATCCTACGGTAGGCGCTATCGATGCGGCCGCAGACGCGGGTGCGAACGTGCTCGTCACGCATCATCCGGCTTATTTGACGCCGCCCACGTCGTTCCAGCCGGCATCGTCGCCGGCGCTGAACTCCGGCGCCGTGGTGTATCGCGCCATCCAGCGCGGTGTGGCGCTCATGAACTTCCATACCGCCCTCGACGTTTCCGCCCGCGCCCAGCGCATGCTGCCCGGCATGCTGGGGCTGTCGCTGCGCGGGGTGGTGGAGCCGAAGGCCGGCTGTGCCGAGAAGGGCTACGGCCAGCTGTGCGCTCCCGCCGAGAAGATGACGCTTGGCCAGCTTGCCGCGCGCTGCACGAGCGTGTTCGGCCGCGCGCCGCGCGTGTGGGGGAGCTTCGATCGCGTGGCGCGGACCGTCGTCACCTGCACGGGATCGGCGGGCCCCACGGGTCGCGCCGCCCTTGCCGCCGGCGCCGACGTGCTCGTGGCGGGCGAGGTCAAATACCATGATGCGCTCGATCTGTCCCAGGCCGGCATGGCCGTGATCGACCTTGGTCACGATACCTCCGAGCTGCCGTTCTGCGGCGTGCTCGCCGCCAGCGTGCGCGATGCCGGGGTGCCCGATGAGCTGGTCGCGGTGGTGTCGCAGCGCGACAGGTGGTCCTACCCCGAGGCCGTGCGCGTGTAACTTGCAAACCGCGCCCTGCGCCGCGGTATGGCTGCACGCGGGGCGCCCGAACGAAAAGGATTCGCATGAGGATCGACTCCGAGGTTTTGGCCGCGTTTTTGCATATGCAGGAACTCGATGTGCAAATCATCCGCGCCGAGAAGCAGCTCCAGGAACTGCCCGAGCGCAAGGCTATCGCCGATGCCATGGCAAAGAAGCGCGCTGTCGCCGCCAAGGCGGAACAGGTGGAGAAGCTTGCAGCTAAGGCAGAGGACAAGCTTGCGCGCATCACTGAGGAGGATGACGGCCTGGCCGAGAAGGCCCGCCGCATCCAGGACGAGATCGAGCAGGCCCAAGGCGATTTCCGCACCGTCGATGCGCGTACCAAGGAGCTGACGGGCGTCCAGGAGCGCCGGGATGTCCTCGAGGAGGATATGCGCGCCGTCGATGCCGAGCTGGAGAAGATCAAGGCGGTGCGCGCCCAGGTCGCCGCGGCACTAGAGCAGCTCGAGGGCATCGAGAACAGCGCCGGCGCCGCGTTCGCGCAAAAAGGCGGCGAGCTGAAGCAGCGCATCGCCGACATGCAGGCCAAGCGCAAGGCTATGGCTCAACGCGTGCCCGCCGAAGATATGAAGCTCTACGAGCGGACCGCCGCAGCCACCGCCGGCGTACCTTTGGCCTTGCTTGTGGAAGAGCGTTGCGGCGCATGCCGCACGCCCATCGAGCACGCCCGCGTCATCGACATGCGCTCCCAGGGCAACGTGGCCACGTGCCCCAACTGCGGCCGCCTGCTTATCTTGCAGGCGCATTAGGGTGCTGCTTCGCTTACCATCGATTACGGGTTTGTGCGGCGGCCCCGTCCCTGTTTGGGGCGGGGCCGCCGCCTTCTATTGCCAGGGCGGAGCTGTAAGCGTTTGCGGATCGGGCGCTCGCAAGGCAGGGGATTCAATCCCTGTATAGGCAACCCTCGTGGAATCGGGTTCGCATATGGTTCTGGTTGCCAGGGTTCCACCCGGCGGTAAAGCTCCCCGAACGTAAGAAGGCCCCCGCTCTGCGAGCGGGGGCCTTCGTTTTCCCGTATGGGATGTTCCGCGAAGGTGTTACGCGCGGGTGACCTTGCCGGCCTTCATGCACTTGGTGCAGACGTTGGCCTTGCGGACATGGCCCTTGGCGTCCTTGATGGTGACCTTCTGGATGTTGGGACGGAACCAACGGTTCGTCACGCGGTGGGAATGGCTGACGTTACGACCGGCAACGGGGCCCTTACCGCAGATTTCGCAAACTTTAGACATTATTCATCACTCCATGTACCTAGGTTGCATGTATCGGCGCGAACGCCGCTCTTGCACAAAAAGCCCTCCAACTATACCACACGTACTTACAGCATCACAAGATTATTTCGTGTTTATGCCTTGCATGCGCCATGCATGCATACCGTCTGCACAATTGCATGCGCTATACTGCCAGCAGAAGTTTCGAGCCCGCATATGCGAGCCAGAAAGGAACGCCATGAACGATACCATTCCCGGCAACCTCCACGTTGCCAACGATGTCCTGGCCGACATGGTCGGCAACGCCGCGCTCGAGTGCTACGGCGTCGTCGGCATGGCCGCACCTTCCGCTGCCGACGGAATCGCCAAGATCCTGCCTGCCAGCCGCCTGCGCCGCGGCGTGACGGTCACCGCCACCGATGCCGGCGTGCACGTGGCGCTGTACGTCGTCATCGAGTACGGCACCAATATCAACACGGTGTCCCAGAACCTGGTCGACCAGGTCACGTTCGTCTTGAAGGAGTATGCGCGCGTCCCGCTGGACGGGGTTGAAGTGCATGTGCAGGGCGTGAAGGTCCGCAAGTAGCGCGCGCCCAAGCGTCTTGCCGCCTGCCCCAATGAAGGAGAATCCCATCAATGTCTAGTACCTATACCAGCAACGACCTGGTCAACGCCATCGCGGCCGCCAGCAAAAACCTCAGCGCGCGCAAAGATGAGGTCAACCGCCTCAACGTCTTCCCCGTGCCCGATGGCGACACCGGCACGAACATGTCGCTGACGCTGGAATCCGTCGTTGCAAGCCTGGCCAAGCTGTCCATCGGGGCCTCCGCCGCCGAGATCCGCAAGGCCATCACCACCGGCGCGCTCATGGGCGCGCGCGGCAACTCCGGCGTCATCACCTCGCAGATCCTGCGCGGCCTGTGCGAAGGCTCCAACGGCTTCGACGCCGTCAGCGCCGAGTCCATCGAGTCCGCCCTGGCCAAGGCCCAGGACGTGGCGTTCCACGCGGTGCGCAAGCCCGTCGAGGGCACCATCCTCACCGTGCTGAAGGACTCCGCTGCCGCCGCCAAGTATGCCCGCAAGAAGAAGATGTCGGCCGATGAGGCGCTGTCCCACGTCGTCGAGCAGGCGTATGCCAGCGTGCAGCGCACGCCCGAGCTGCTTCCCGTGCTGAAGGAGAACGGCGTGGTGGACTCCGGCGGCTACGGCCTCGCTATCCTCATCGACGGCTTTGTGGCCGCCCTCACGGGCAAGGAAGGCCCGCTCGTCGACGAGCTGGCCTTTGCGCGCGACGCCGCTCCGAAGGTCGAGATCGAGCAGATCAACGACTGGGAGGGCAGCGAGTTCACCTACTGCAACGAGTTCCTGGTGGATTCCGACGTGCTCGACAAGGCCGAGGCGCTGGACTTCCTGGCAACCATGGGCGACTGCGAACTGTGCGTCGGCGAGGCCCCGAAGTTCAAGGTGCACGTGCATTCCAACACGCCCGACAAGGTTCTGGCGTACTTCCTGGAGCGCGGCCAGATCTCCGAGGTGTTCATCCACAATATGAAGCTGCAGTCCGAGGAGCGCACCGAGAAGCTTGAGGCTGAGCAGCATGCCGAGCGCAAGCCGCTCGGGTTCGTGGCGGTCGCCGCCGGCCAGGGCAACGCCAAGATCTTGGAGTCGCTCGGCGTCGACGTCGTCGTTTCCGGCGGTCAGACCATGAATCCCTCCACGAAGGACCTGCTCGATGCCGCCGCCAAGGTCAACGCCGACGCGATCATCTTCCTTCCGAACAACAAGAACATCATCATGGCCGCCCAGTCCGCCTGCGAGCTGTCCGACATCCCGGCGGGCGTCGTGCCCACCAAGTCCGTGCCGCAGGCCTTCGCAGCCATGTTCGGCGTGGACGGCGAGGCGTCGCTCGAGGACAACGTCGAGGCCATGACCGAGGCGTTCGCCGACGTCAAGACCGGCGAGGTCACCACCGCCATCAAGGATTCCAAGGACGCCGAAGGCAACGCCATCGCCGACGGCGACGTCATCGGCATCGCCGACGGCGCCATCCATGCCGTGGGCCACAGCGTTTCCGACGTCGTCATGGGCCTGCTCGAGCACATGGAGGCCGACGATTGCGACACTTGCACGCTGCTCGCCGGCGAGGACCTCTCCGACGAGGACTTCCAGGCGCTGCAGGAGCGCATCGAGCAAGCCTACGAGGACCTGGAGATCGACGCGCACCGCGGTGATCAGCCCCTGTACCCCATCGTCTTCTCCGTGGAGTAGGGCGGCAACGTGGCCGATAGGCTCGCAGCAACATTAGCCTTAGATGAACCTGCGTCGCGCGTGAAGCTGGTCAGCCCGGCTCGCGCGCAGGCGCTTGCGGGTTTGGGGGTGCGCACGGTCCGCGACCTGCTCACGCACTTTCCCCGACGCTACATAGACCTGTCGAAGCGCGAGACCGTCGCCGGCGCGCGCATCGGCGGGTCGTGCACTATCCAGGGCACCGTCCACGAGGTCAAGCTCAAGCGCCCGCGCCCCAACCTTACGTTGGTCGAAATCTCGGTGGTGGACGCAACCGGCGTGCTCATGGTTACCTGCTTTCGCCAGCCTTGGTTGAAAGATCAGCTCAAACCCGGTATGGGCATCGCCGTTGCCGGCAAGGTGGAGTTCGACTACGGCTTCAAGCGCATGGTGAACCCCTACATCGAGCAGCTCGGCGATGGCCAGATGGCCGAGGGCATGATCATCCCCGTGCATCCGGCATGCGAGAAGATCTCGGCTGCGTGGATGCGCCGTTTGGTGGGAAACGCGCTCGATGCCGTGCAGGGCTGCTACGATCCGCTGCCGCTCGATCTGCGCGTGCGGTATCGGCTCATGGCCCGCGGCGCCGCGCTGTCGTGCATCCATTTCCCGCATACCATGGAGGAGGCCGCCGAAGCGCGCCGCCGCTTGGTGTACGAGGAACTGCTGCTGCTCGAGCTCGCGCTCATGTCGCAGGCCGCGCAGCGTAGCGCCGACGCGCAGCCGACGGCGCATGTGGTGGACGGCCCGTGCGCGGCGGCGCTCGACTGCGTCATGCCGTTCACCCTCACCGAAGAACAGCAGCAGGCCCGCGCCGATATCCTTGCGTGCATGGCGGCGCCCGAGGCGGCCAACCATATGCTGCTCGGCGACGTGGGCACGGGCAAAACCGCCGTCGCGGCCTTCGCCCTTGCCGCAGTGGCCGACACGGGCACCCAGGCGGCGCTCATGGCGCCCACCGAGGTGCTCGCGCGCCAGCATGCCGCATCGCTGGGGAAGTGGTTCGACGAAGTGGGCGTCACCTGGGGCCTGCTCACGGGTTCCACGCCAGATGACGAGCGCGCCCGTCTGCTTGAAGGCGCGGCCGACGGCGGCATCTGCGTGCTCATCGGCACGCATGCCCTGCTTGAGCCCGATGTGCGCTTCAAGCGCCTCACGCTCGCGGTCATCGACGAGCAGCAGCGTTTCGGCGTGGAACAGCGTGCGGCGCTCCTTTCCAAAGGGCAAGCCCCCGATGCGCTCTACCTGACCGCTACGCCCATCCCCCGCACGCTCGCGCTGGCGGTGTTCGGCGATATGACGCTGTCCTACATCAAGCACCGTCCCAACGACTCGGCCCGTCGCACCACGCATGTCGTATCGAAGGCCGATCAGGGCAGGGCATACGATGCGGCGCGCGAGGCGCTTTCCCGCGGCGAGCAGGTGTACGTGGTCTGCCCGCTCATCGGGCAGGATTCCGAAGCGCGCGATAAACGGGCCGGCGGTCGGGGCAGGGAAACCGACGAGGAAGCCTACGAGTTCGCGTCCATCAGCATCGAATCGGACGCCGATTTCGCAGGCGATAACGTCACGGCCGCAACCAAGGAAGCGTCCTATCTGCAGCAGACGGTGTTCGCCGATTGGCACGTGGAGTTGCTGCACGGGCGCATGAAGCCCGCCGACAAGGACGCCGTCATGGGCCGGTTCCGCGACAACGAAACCCAAGTGCTCGTGGCCACCACCGTCATCGAGGTGGGCGTGGACGTGCCCAACGCCACGGTCATGATCGTCATGGACGCCGACCGTTTCGGGCTCTCGCAGCTCCATCAGCTGCGCGGACGCGTGGGCCGCGGCGAGAAGCCGGCGCAGGTGTTTTTGGTCTCCACTTCGAAATCCGAGCAGTCCCTGGCGCGCCTTGCCGCCATGGAGCGCACCGATGACGGCTTCGAGCTGGCGAAGTACGACTTGTCGCTGCGGCGCGAGGGCGACATCCTGGGCAACCGGCAAAGCGGAGCGAGCGCGTTGAAGCTCGTCAACATCGTGCGCGACGAGCGGGTCATCCAGGCCGCGCACGCCGATGCCGCCGCCATTATGGCGGCAGACCCTGGGCTTGCCGAGCCCGATCATCAGGCGCTCGCGCTCGAGCTTCGTCGCACGTTTCCCGAGCAGGCGCCCGCAAGATAACCGATACGTTTCGAGCCGCGTTCTGTGACGACGCGGTTCCAGAAAGAGGTAGGTATATGAGGATTATCGCAGGTCAGTTCCGCGGTCGAACGTTGGCCGCACCTAAGGGCGACGGCACTCGTCCCACTACCGACCGCGTGCGCGAGTCGCTCATGAGCGCCGTGTTCAGCCAGCGCGGCGGCTTCGAGGACGCCGTGGTGCTCGACGCGTTCGCCGGTTCGGGCGCGCTCGGCCTGGAGGCCCTGTCGCGCGGCGCAGCCCGCGCGGTGTTCTACGAGTGCGCCCCCGAGGCGGCGAAGGTCGTGCAGAAGAACGTGGCGAACCTGGGGCTCGAGCCGGCTCGCGCCACCGTCACGCGCGCCGACGTCATCGAGCGCGCCCCGCAGTTCGCGCGACCGCCGTTCGACTTGATTTTCCTGGATCCGCCCTATGCCTACGACGCCATGGCGGTGCTGGGCATGGCGGCGGGTTTGGTGGAGCGCGGTGTGGCCGCCCCCGACGCCATCGTGGTCTACGAGCATTCGCTTGCCGGCAACGATGCCGCCGCTCTGGCCGCCGCCGAGCTGGGCTTCGAGCTTGCATCCCGCAAGAAGTACGGCGATACTACCGTGGACGTGCTGCGCGCCGGCGAGCGCGCCGCGTTCGATAACGACTAAGAAGGAGCAGCGTCATGAAACGCGCATTGACCCCCGGCACGTTCGACCCCATCACCTCGGGGCATCTCGACGTCATCGCCCGCGCCTCCCAACTGGTGGACGAGGTGGTGGTCGCCGTCGCCGATTCCCAAAAGAAAGGCCCTTTGTTCACGCTCGAGGAGCGCGTCGAGCTGGTCCGTCAGGCTACCGCGCATTTGCCCAACGTTCGCGTGGAGCCCTTCAAGGGCCTGCTCGTCGATTTCGCCAAGGAGCTTGACGCCACCGTGGTGGTCAAGGGCCTGCGAGCCATCACCGACTTCGAGTACGAGTTCCAGATGACGGCCATGAACTACCAGCTTTCCCCGCAGCTCGAGACGCTGTTCATCATGTCCCCGCCGCAGTACATGTACCTGTCCAGCTCCATCGTGCGCGAGATCTCGAAGATGGGCGGGGATATCCAGCAGTTCGTGCCCCCGTGCGTCTACGAGGCGCTTAAGAAGAAGTACGCGAACCTGCAATAGAGTGGATGCCTCCGCCGGCTCGTTCGCCGGCGGGCGAAGATCTGCCGTGGTGCCGTCCTGCGTAGGGCCGTTGCTGCCCGTCTGAATTCGGACGGACGATGCGCTTGCCGGCGTCGCGCGCTTGCGCAGGTTGGATGCGCCCCGCCCGTGCTTGGGCGGGGCGCATCGTATGTGCATGCTTTGTTCTTCAGGCGCAAGCGGCGGGCGGCATGCTATCATGCTTATCTGCATGCGTGGCCTTATGCCCGTGTGCCTAAACGCAGTTTTCAAACGCAGCAAGCCTGGGTGGAAGGATCATCATGGACGAAACAGGGGTTCTGGGGCTTTTGGAAGAGCTCTCGATTCTGCTTGAGGACTCTAAGCCGGTGTTCGGCAAGGGCAACCTGCGCCAGGTGGATATCGCTGCAGCTTTCGAGATCATGGACGAGATCCGCGACACGTTCCCCAGCGAGTTCTCGCAGTCGCGCCAGATCGTGCGCGAGCGTCAAAGCCTGCTCGATGATGCCGAGGCCGAGGCCAACCGCATGATCGAGGATGCGCGCAGCCAGGCGATGACCATCGCCTCCGAGCAGGAGATCGTGCGCATCTCCCAGCAGCAGGCCGACCAGCTGGTCGCCGATGCGCGCGAGCTTGAGCGCCAGACGCGCGCCGGTGCGGAAGATTACGCCGACGAGGTGTTCGGCCACGTCGAGCAAAGCCTCGATACGCTGCTCAACAACGTGCGCCGCTGCCGCGACCGTCTCAACGCCAACGCCATGGCGCAGGGTCGCCAATAATGGACGCCGTGAAGTTCGAGGTCCCGCCGGAGCTCTTCGTTACCACGGAGAGCTCCTCTTTTGCAGGGCAACTTGCCTTGGGGGCGCTTGAGGCGGGCCCCGATACCTATACGTTCTCGCAGCCCGTGGACTGGAACGTCACCGTTACCAACACCGGCGACGCGCTTCTGGTCATGGGCACCGCCCGCGGCACGGCAACGGTCGCGTGCGCGCGCTGCCTGGATGACTTCCAGGTGGACCTCAACGGGGAAGTGGAAGGCTACTTCCTGCTCTCCGAGGACGGTCCGGCTCCCGAGGACATGGACGACGACGAGTTCGAGGTGCTCGGCGCCGACAAGATCCTCGACCTGGAGCCGCTCATCATCGCTGCGCTTCTGGTGGAGGCACCGCTCGTGCCCCTGTGCCGAGAGGACTGCGCCGGCTTGTGCGCGCAGTGCGGCGCCAACCTCAACGAGGGGCCGTGCGCATGCTCCGCTCAGCCCGACGACGGTCTGCCGCGTATGTCCGACGGCCGCGTCAGCCCCTTCGCCGCTCTGAAGGACCTTGATCTAGGCGAGTAGCTGCCCGGATTATGGAACCTGCATGGGTTTGTGTGTGCTTGGCGAACAGGCACTTGCATGCGCAGGAACACTTTGGTAGTATATCGCTTCGCGTGTTTACCAAGCGAACGAGCGAGCGCCACGCGCGCCCGACATAAAGCAAGGAGATAGATCATGGCAGTACCTAAGCAAAAAATGGGCCGCGCCCGCACTCATGCACGTCGTAGCACCAACGACAAGATCGCAGCCCCTTCCCGTTCCGTGTGCCCGCAGTGCGGCGAGGCTAAGCTTCCCCACCGCGTGTGCCCGAACTGCGGCTTCTACAAGAACCGCGAGGTCATCGAGACGGAGTAACGCCGTCACAGCGTGCAATTGCAACTTGAAGCCTCTCTGCGGCGCCATCGGCGCAGAGAGGCTTTCTTGCGTTTAGCAGCGCCGTCCGCTCGGCGCGCAACGCCTGCTAGGGAAAGGGTCAACATGACAGACAACGTCACCATCGCAGTGGATGCCATGGGCGGCGACAACGCCCCCGAGGTCGTGCTCGAAGGCGTGGCGGCGGCGCTTGCTGCCGATGAGGGTCTTACCGTCATCTTGTGCGGTCCCGCCGACGTGGTCGAGCCGTTCGCCGCGCAGCATGCCCGCTGCCGCGCGCAGGTTGCCGCCGAGGTCATCGAGATGGCCGAGCATCCCGCGCAGGCCGTGCGCAAGAAGAAGGACAGCTCCATCGTGGTGGGCTGCCGCCTGGTCAAGGATGGCCAGGCCCAAGGTTTCTTCTCCGCCGGCTCCACGGGCGCATGCCTGGCGGCCGCCACGCTGGTCATGGGGCGCATCAAGGGTATCTCGCGCCCGTGCCTGGCAACGGTCGTGCCCAGCCCCGTCCGTCCCATCGTGCTGTGCGACGTCGGCGCCAACGCCGATTGCAAGCCCGAGTACCTGGTGCAGTTCGCCCAGATGGGCAGCGTGTACGCGCAGAAGATCTTAGGCTACGAGTCGCCCAAAGCCGCGCTTCTCAACATCGGCGAGGAGGACACCAAGGGCAACGCGCTCGCCCAGGAGGCCCATCAGCTCATGGCCAAGCGCCTGACCAACTTCGCCGGGAACTGCGAGGGCCGCGATGTGCTCGGCGCGCAGTACGAAGTGGTGGTCACCGATGGGTTCACCGGCAACGTGTGCCTGAAGACCATCGAGGGCGCCTCGAAGGTGCTGTTCAGCGCCATTAAGGACGCCATGATGTCCACCACGAAGGGCAAGATCGGCGCCCTGTGCGTCAAAGACGGCCTGAAGGGCCTGAAGGGCCAGGTGTCACCCGACACCTACGGCGGCGCCCCGCTCCTCGGTGTGAAGGGCGCCTGCATTGTCGGACACGGAAGCTCGGGCGCGCTGGCCATCGAAAACGGCGTGCTGACCACGGCGCGCGTGGTGCGCCAGGGCGTTTCTGAAATAATTCAGCACATGGCGCAGGCTGGAAACGGCTCGGATACAATCAAGTAACACTATGTGAACCAGCCGCTTCTTGCGGTATGGTCGCATCATCGTTGATTTTCATTCATATCGGTTTCGGAGGTTGCATGACCTTTACAGAAGAACAAGCCTCAAAACTGCAGAGGGCGGAGGAGGTTCTGGGCTACTCGTTTTCCAACAAGCAGCTCATCTTGTCCGCCATCACGCACCCATCGGCCACCGAAGGCCGTGCGGTGAAGTATTCCTACGAGCGCCTGGAGTTTCTGGGCGACTCCATCTTGGGCGCCATCGTCGCCGACGTCGCCTTCGAGCGCTTCCACGAGCTCGACGAAGGCGGCTTGACGCGCATCAAGGTGGCGCTCGTGTCGGGCGCAAGCCTGTCCGATGTGGCGTCGGGCCTTGGTTTCGCCGACATCATCGTGTTCGGGTCCTCGGAGACGGGCACGGGCAAGCGCGGCCTGCATTCCGCGCTTGAAAACGTCTACGAGGCCGTGGTGGCCGCATTGTACCTGGACGGCGGCGTGGAGGCGGCGCGCGATTTCATCTACCGCACGCTCATCCCGCGCATGTCCGAGGATATGGCGCTTGAGCCCGAAAACCCCAAGAGCGCGCTGCAGGAGCGCCTGCAGGAAGACGGCATCACGCCCACCTACAAGCTGGTGGAAACGCAGGGCCCCCCGCATGACCGCACGTTCGTGGCGCAGGTGTTCGCAGGCAATCAGGGCCTGGCACGCGGAACGGGCCGTACGAAGAAGGAAGCGGAAAGCCAGGCGGCGAAGTCCACGCTGTCGCGTCTCGGCGAGTTTTTCGGTTTGGGCATGGACGAGCAGGCCCGCGCCGAGAAGGCCGCCGCGGCCAAGCAGGCCAAAGCCGACAAGGCTGCGGCCCGTGCCGAGGAGAAGGCGCGCAAAAAGCACGAGCGCGAGCTGCATAAGAGCATGAAACAGGGCTAACGCATGTACTTGAAGTCGCTCGTGCTCAAGGGCTTCAAGTCGTTCGCCGACAGAAGCGCGCTTTCCTTGGAGCCGGGCATCACTGCCGTGGTGGGTCCGAACGGCTCCGGCAAATCCAATATCTCCGATGCCGTGCTGTGGGTGCTTGGCGAGCGCAATGCCAAGCACCTGCGCGGTCAGGCTATGGAAGACGTCATCTTCGCAGGCTCGTCGGCCCGAAAGGCCACGGGCCTTGCCGAGGTTGAGCTGGTGCTCGACAACTCCGACGGCAAGCTGCCGGTCGACTTCAACGAGGTTTCCATCACGCGCCGCATGTATCGCAGCGGTGAAAGCGAGTACCTCATCAACGGCAGCGTCGCGCGCCGCATGGACGTGCTCGACATCTTGCACGATTCCGGTCTGGGCACTGGCACGCATTCGATCATCGGCCAGGGAAGCCTGGACTCCATCCTGCAATCCAAGCCCGAGGACCGCCGCGCGCTCATCGAGGAGGCCGCCGGCGTGCTCAAACACAAGCAGCGCAAGGCGAAAAGCGAGCGCAAGCTGGCAGCCATGGACGCCACGCTCGCACGCGTGCGCGATGTAGCGGGCGAGGTTGGCCGCCAGCTCGGCCCGCTCGAGCGCAAGGCGAAGAAGGCCCGCGCCTACCAGGAGCTTTCCGGGCAGCTTACCGATGTCAGCCTTGCGTTGGCGGTCGACGACCTGCGCTGCCTGCGCCAAAGCTGGGATGCGGCCTGCGCCGGCGAGCATCAGCTGGTGGAGGATCTTCAGGCACGCCATCAGGATATTTCCTCGGCCGAAGCCGCTGCCGAGGCGTTGCAGGAGCAGATCCGCAAGCAAACCCAGGATGCTGGCGACTTGTCGCGCAGCTACCAGCGTGCATCGTCTGCCGTCGAGCGCTTCGACGGCGCCGTGCTGCTGTTGCATGAGAAGCGCCGCGGGGCGCAGGGCCTTGAGGCCGATGTGCGCGTGAAGCTGGAGTCGGGCCGCGCCAAGCGCGCCGAGGCCGTTGCCGAGCGCGAGCAGGCGGCGGCGCAGCTCGAGGCGGTTCGTCGCGACCTTGCCGAAGCGCAGGCCGCCGTCGAGTGCCTTGACGCTTCCCGCCGTGAAAACGCCCAGGCCCGCCGCAGCGTAGAGGACGAGCTCGATCAGCTCAAGCGCCAGGGTCGCGCCGACGATCGCGCTTCCGAGGACGCGCGGCGCCGCCTGTCGCAAACCCAGGAGGCGCTGGCTAACGGCCTGGCCCATGCCAAGCTGGTGGAGGGGCGCGCCAAGGAGCTCGAGCTGGCGCTCGGCCATGCCGAGGAGCAGGCTCAAAAAATCGAGGACGCCCGCGTCGCAGCTCAGCGCTCGCTCGATGAGGCTCAGCAGGCCGAATCGCAGGCGCGCGGCGCCGTTGCCGCGGCCATTAAGGAGCGCGATGCCGCCCGCGCCGCGCTCGACCAGGCGCATCGCCAAGTCACCTCGCTCGAAAGCCGCATTTCCGCGCTCGAGGAGGTAGAGCGCGCATCGGCTGCAGCCGGGCCTGCCCGCGCATGGCTCATCGAGCATGCGCGCATATCCGGCCAGCAGCTTGAGCCGCTGGCCCGCACCGTGCGCGCGCCGCGTGGCTTCGAGGCGCTTGTGGAGCATCTGCTCTCCGGCGATGCTGAGGCGCTTATGGCCCCTTCGGTCGATGCGGCGGCCGGCCTTGCGGGCAGCGTGCTGGAAAGCGGCCGCGATGGCCAGGTTTCGCTGCTTCCCGCCGGCGGCATGCGCCCCGGCGCCCCTGCACGCCAAGCCGCGCGGGCCTGCGGCGGCACGGCGCTTGTGGACATGTTGGAATACCCCGAGCAGGCTGCGCCCACGGTGGAGGCCCTGCTCGGCGACGTGGTGGTATGCGACACCTTCGAAACGGCGCGTCAGGCTCAGTCCGTGCGCGTGCAGGAAGGTGAGGCTGCCGCTGTGCGCTTCGTGTCGGCCGATGGATGCATCGCCTGGCCCAGCGGCAAACTCACGGTGGGAACGGTGGACGCCGGCGCCGAGGGCGCCTTAGCCCGCGCGCGACAGCTCGATGAACTGCGCGCATCGCTTCGCGCCGCATCCGAACAGCATAAGGACGCCGAGCAGACGGAACGTGAAGCCGAGGAGGCGTTGCGCGCCGCTCAGGCGGAAAGCCTGCAGCTCTCCCAGCGGCTGGCCGAGCGTCGTGGCGCTGCGCAGGCGGCATCGGCCGAAGCGAAGCGCGCAGCCGATGCGCTCGCTTCCACGCGTCGCGAGTTCGCCGATGTTGAGCGTCAGCGCCAGCAGGCGGATAAAACCGTCGCCGAGGCGCGCCCCAACGTGGACAAGCTTGAGGCGCAGTTGGCTGAGCTTGCGCAAGCAGCGCAGGCGCGCGCCGTGCGCACCGAGGAGCTTGAGGCCAAAGTGGTGCCGCTTCGCAAGGAGGCGGCGCAGCTGCGCGACGGTCTGTCCGAGGCCAAGCTTTCGGCCGCCACCCTTCGCGAGCGCGACACCTATACCGCGCGCATCGTGGACGCCCGCGGCCGCGACGTTGCCGCGGTGGACGCCGCCGAGAACGAGCTGAAAAGCCAGCTGGCGCGCAAGATCGTGGCGCAGCGCCGTATCGTGCCGCTTCTGGCGGTGTTCGAGGAGCTCACTGCAAGCGCCCGTCGTTGGACGCATGACCTTGAGCAGCAGGCCCAGCAGGCGCAGGATTCATCCGCCGGGCTGCATGCGCAGGTTACCGCTGCGCGTGAGCAGGCAAAAGCGGCTCATGACGCTTACGATGAAGTAAACGCGCGCTTGTCTGCCGCCCGCGTGGAAAAGGGTCGTCTGGAGGTGCGCGTCGACGCCGCCGTCAACTCCATCGTTCAGGATATGGGAGTGCCGCTTGAGACGGCGCTCGCGCTGCCGGAGCTTGAAAACCGCGGGGCCGCCGAGGAGAGTGCGTACAAGCTGCGCCGCCGCATCGCCAACATGGGCGCCATCAACCCCGATGCCGCTCAGGAATACGAGCAGCTGCGAAGCCGCTACGACTATCTGGCGGCCCAGCTGGCAGACCTCGACGGCGCGCGGCGCAGCCTGGCCAAGATCGTCCGCGTCATCGATGCGCGCATGAAAGACGATTTCGTCAGCACGTTCAACGCGGTCAACGACAACTTCCGCAGCATCTTCGCCACCTTGTTCCCAGGCGGCTCGGCCGAGCTTATCCTCACCGACCCCGACGACCTGGAGAACACCGGTGTGGAGGTCAGCGCGCAGCCGGCGGGCAAGCGCATCACGAAGATGATGCTCATGTCCGGCGGCGAGAAGTCGCTCACGGCGCTTGCGCTGCTGTTCGCGGTTTACCGCATCCGCAGCGCGCCGTTCTACATCCTTGACGAGGTGGAGGCGGCGCTCGACGATAGCAACCTGCGCAGGCTCACGGCATATCTGCAGTCCATCCGCAACGATACGCAGCTCATCATGATCACGCATCAGCGCCGCACCATGGAAATGTCCGATGTGCTGTTCGGCGTGTCCATGCAATCCGACGGCGTCACCAAGGTGATCAGCCAGAAGCTTGATCACGCCCTGAAGTACGCGGAATAGGGAAGGTATCGCGTAGGAAGGCCCCGGTTACCGGTTGTAACCGGGGCCTTCCCCGTGTAATTCATGTTCGCCTGCTGCTCGGGATGCCTTGTCCGCTGCGGCAGGGTATACTTCTTCCCGAATCAAACGCCCGATACCCGACGGCGCCGCCGGGCATCGCGCACTATTCGACGGTTTGCGACGCAAGGGGAGCAACATGGGATTTTTCGACCGCATCAGCCAGGGGCTGCAACGTTCTCGCGACAAGTTCAAGGAGGAGATGAACGTCCTCCTCGACCGCGGTCCCGACCTTGATGAGGAGTTCTGGGACGGCTTGGAGGAAACGCTCATCCTGGCTGACATCGGCGGAGCGGCGGCATGCGACATCGTGGAGAACCTGCGCGACCAGGCCACGCGCAAGGCGCTTCCCGACGCCTATGCCGTGCTCGACATGCTCAACGACCAGATTGCCGACACCTTCACCGAAGGCGGCCAGGAGATCTTCGGCGGCGACCCGGCGTGCGTGCTGTTCGTCGGCATCAACGGCACGGGCAAGACCACCACGGTGGGCAAGCTTTCCAAGGAAGCGCACGACGCTGGCCGCAAGGTCATCCTGGGCAGCGCCGACACGTTCCGCGCCGCCGCCATCGAGCAGCTCGAGGTGTGGGCGAAGCGCGCCGACGTTGAGATGGTCACGCGCGAGCGCGGCGCCGATCCGGCAAGCGTGTGCTACGACACCATCGAGCGCGCCGAGGCCGAAGATGCCGACCTGGTGCTCATCGACACCGCCGGTCGCCTGCACACCTCGGCAGACCTCATGCGCGAGCTGGCGAAGGTGGTCAACGTGGTGCGCAAGCGCTCGAAGCTGCCTGTCTACACCGTGCTCGTCATCGACGCCACCACCGGTCAGAACGGCTTGCAGCAGGCGCGCGAGTTCAACCGCGAGCTGGAGCTTGACGCGCTTATCGTCACGAAGCTCGACGGCACGGCCAAGGGCGGCATCGCGCTTGCCGTCAGCCACGAGCTTGAGCTGCCCATCATCAAAATCGGGGTGGGCGAGGGCCTTGACGACCTGCGTGACTTCGACGCCCATGATTTCGCTCGCGCTCTCGTCGGCGCGTTCGATCAGCGTCAGGCATAGCTGCCATGGATACCTCGGCTTGCATCGAGCAGGTGTTCCACGCGCCCGACGTGTATCTTGTGCAGGTGCCCTTCGAGAACATCTCCACCTCCGCCACCAATTGCTACGTCATCATGGACCAAGGCGAAGCGCTTGTGGTGGATACCGGCGCGCCTTCCGATGAGGGCGCGAAGGTGCTGTCGGACGCCCTCGACGAGCTGGGCGTGGACCGCGGCCGCGCCAAGTGGTTCCTCACGCACTTCCATTTGGACCATGCCGGCCTGATCGATCGCGTGGTCCCCGAGGGCGCGCCGCTGTTCGTGGGCGGCGTCGAGCTGGGCGAGGCGCGCGTCACGCGCACCGGCGTGTTCCTTGATGCGCTTACGCGGACGTACCGCCAGCAGGGAGTGGCCCTGTCGGACGCCACCACCGCCGCGCGCCTTGGCGTCGAGCAGCCCCTGTTCGACCCGCAGCGCCTGCGGACGGCTTTCGTGCGCGGCGGCGATACGGTGACGGTCGGCCGCTATGAGCTGCAGGTCGTGGAAACGCCCGGCCACACGCCCGGGCATCTGTCGCTGTTCGAGCCGCAAAGCCGCATCCTGTTCGGCGGCGATCACGCGCTGTTCGTCATTAGCCCCTCCATCGCGCTGTTCCCGCGCGAAGGCGACGGGCTGCAGGCATACCTTGACAGCATCAAGCGCGTGCAAGACCTGCATATCTCGCAGCTGTTCCATTCGCACGGCCCCATCCGCCCCGATTTCGAACAGCGTCTTGATTGGCTGGCGCAGCACCACCTCAAGCGCCTCGACGAGGTGCGCGGCATCGTCGCGCGCAACCCCCGCTTGTCGGGATATCAGATCATCCGCGCTATCAGGTGGAACGTGCCCTTCGACGACTGGGAGGACATCTCGTTCCTGCAGCGGTGGTGCATCGTCACTCAGGGCATCGTGTATCTCAAGCACCTCGTAGCCGACGGCAGCATCAAGGCGAAAACCTACGGCGACGGCGTCCAACTTTACGAATCCGCAAAGTAAAGCGCAGCTCTCGTGATCTCCGTCTCCTGTTCACGCACACGGTATTAAGCGGGCCCTTATGGGCTCGCTTCGCTGTTTTGCCGGCCGAAGGTTTCCGCCTGCCGCCCTTCGGCTATAATCCAAAAGATTGTAAGCACACGTGACACGCAGAAGAGGCGCTTCATGTTCGATAACCTTTCCGATCGCCTGCAAGGCATCTTCTCGGGCCTGCGCGGCAAGGGCCGCCTGACCGAGGACGACATCAACACCGCCATGCGCGAGGTGCGCATGGCCATGCTCGAAGCCGACGTCAACTTCAAGGTGGTCAAGCAGTTCGTGGCGCGCACGAAGGAGCGCTGCCTTGACGCCGAGGTGCTCGACTCCCTGTCCCCGACGCAAAACGTCATCAAGATCGTCACCGACGAGCTCACCGAGTTGCTCGGCCGCACCGATAGCAAGCTGGTGCTCTCCAGCCGCATCCCCAACGTCATCATGTTGGTGGGCCTGCAGGGCTCTGGTAAAACCACCGCGGCCGCTAAGCTGGCGTACCGTCTGAAGCAGGAAGGCCACAGCCCGCTGCTGGCTGCTTGCGACGTTTACCGCCCCGCTGCAGCCGATCAGCTGGAAACGCTCGGCAACGAAATCGGCGTGCGCGTGTTCCGCGGCGACGGCAAGGACCCGGTGGCCATCGCCAAGGGCGGCGTGCAGGACGCCATCGACAACCTGCGCGACGTGGTCATCGTCGACACGGCGGGCCGCTTGCACGTAGACGAGCAGATGATGGAAGAGGCCCAGGCCATCAAGTCGGCGGTCAAACCCGACCAGATCCTCATGGTCGTCGACGCCATGACCGGCCAGGACGTGGTCAACGTGGCCGCGGCCTTCTCCGAACGCGTCGATTTCGACGGCGTCATCATGTCGAAGATGGACGGCGACGCCCGCGGCGGCGGCGCGCTTTCCATCCGCGAGGTCACGGGCAAGCCAATCAAGTTCATCAGCGCCGGCGAGAAGCCCGATTCGCTCGAGGAGTTCCATCCCGACCGCATGGCCCGCCGTATCCTGGGCATGGGCGACATGCTCAGCCTCATCGAGTCTGCCGTGAAGGTTCAGCAGCAGGAAGAGGAGCAGGCCGAGACCGAGCGTCTCATGAAAAGCCAGCTCACGCTCAACGACTTTGTCACCATGAACCGCCAGATCCGCAAGATGGGCGGCGTCTCCAAGCTCATCAGCGCCCTTCCCGGCGGCGACAAGGCCTTAGGCCAAGGCCAGGTCGACGAGGGCGCGCTCGATCGCATGGAGGTCATCATCAACTCCATGACCAAAGCCGAGCGCGAGAAGCCCGACCTGCTCAACGGCAGCCGCCGCGCCCGCATCGCCGCCGGCGCCGGCGTGTCGGTCACCGAGGTCAACCAGCTCATGAAGAAGTTCAATGAGACGAAGAAGATGATGAAGCGCATGATGCCGGCCGTCGAGGAGATGGGCGGCAAGGGTAAGAAGGGCAAGAAGGGCAAGCGCCGCCACGGCATCCCGGGCATGGGCGGCATGAAGATGTCGGACTTGAAGAAGATCCAGGACATGATGGGCGACATCAAGTAGCCTGCCGGCAGCCGGAATCGTTCAACCCTGCTGCTGCCGAAGGCGCGCAGTCTTCGGCAGCAGCTTCGTGGACATGATCGGCAAGGCTTATCCCGCTCGCGTTGGGCGAGCGCGGTGCATTGCCGGTCCTGCGCCGGTTTTGCCGGCTCCATGATGTTTCCGGCGGCCGTCGATAGGGGCGCTTTCGGCAACGTTAACTGCCGAGCCTCGCTTAATCTGCGAAACTGAAACCTAATAGGCGCAATAGGGGAGCGCCTGAAAACGAAAGGGGAAACCAATGGAGCTGCAGATCCGTCCGTACACCGCAGACGATATCAAGGCCATGGTGCGCATCTGGAACGAGGTCGTGGAAGCGGGCGATGCGTTCCCGCAGGTCACGCCGCTGACCGAGCAGAACGCCGACGAGTTCTTCTCCGCCCAGACCGCTACCATGGTGGCCGATGTCAACGGCATCATCTTCGGCATGTACATCCTGCATCCCAACGGCATCGGGCGCTGCGCGCACATCGCCAACGCCAGCTTCGCCGTGGCATCCGCCTCGCGAGGCCTCGGCCTTGGCCGCAAGCTGGTGGAGAACTGCATCGAGACCTGCGGCAAGAAGGGTTTCCGCGGCCTGCAGTTCAACGCCGTGGTGGCCTCCAACGAGGCGGCCCAGCATCTGTACGAATCCATGGGCTTCACGAAGGTCGGCATGATCCCCGGCGGCTTCATCAACGGCCTCGGCGGCTACGAGGACATGTTCATCTACTACATCGACACGCTCGACACCGCCCAGCCCTGCTGAGGTTAGCCGTTTGCAGCCGGTCTGGCCGTTGCGTGTCCGCTTTATTCGTGAACACCTGGTGATAACCGAACCGAAGGCTTGTCAATCGAGGCGTTTCGCCTTATCATAAACAACTGCTGTTTTGCTGCGCGCTTTTTTGCGGGCTGGCAAAGAGGATTCAAGTAAGAACAAGAAGGAGTTACTCTTCATGGTTAAGATTCGCCTGGCCCGTCACGGCGCCAAGAAGCGCCCGTACTACCGTATCGTCGTTGCCGATGCCCGTTGCCCGCGCGACGGCAAGTTCATCGACGACATCGGCCGTTACAACCCGCTGACCGAGCCCGCAATGATCAAGATCGACCTGGAGAAGTGCGACAAGTGGCTGGCCAACGGCGCTCAGCCCACCGACACGGTTGCCGCCCTCATCAAGAAGTTCCGCGAGCAGGCGTAAGCTTATGGCAGCGCAGACCGAGGAAATCGCTGGGCTCGTAGAGTCCGTGATCCGTCCGCTCATCGATAACCCGGACGACTTGGTCATCGATGCGCGCGAAACCGAAGATGGCTCCATCTTCGTCGAGGTTCGTGTCAACGAGGAGGACGCGGGCAAGGTCATCGGCCGTCAGGGCCGCGTGATCAAGGCCATCCGCACGCTTGCGCGTGCCGCGGCTTCTTCCGCGAACACCCATGTCGACGTGGAGCTGCTCGATTAATGGGCGCTTGGGTTCGCGTAGCCGAATTCACGAAAGCTAAGCACTTGAAGGGAGGGCTCGTCGCGCGTAGCGTGGCGGGTCTCCCTTTTTTGCTTGAAGAGGGCCTCTTTTGCGCTTTCGTGCCTCCGGTGATCGATGTTCCGCGTCAAGGCACCGTGGTGGAGGTTCGTCCTGAGGCCCGGGGCGGCGCTACGGTGTTCTTCGATACCGTCGTCGACGCCAACCAGGCAGACGCCCTGGTGGGCTGCTATGTTCTTGCACGTCGGGAAGACCTTCCCGATGACGTGCTCGAGTTGCAGGAAGGCGGCATCGAGGGCTTCACGGTGGTGGATGCCGAAGCCGGCACCATCGGCACTGCCGTGGCCATCAACGAAATGCCCGGCCAGCATCTGCTGGAAGTCGCGCGCGAGGGCCAGGAAGGCACCGTGCTCATTCCCGTTGTGGACGAGTTTCTCGAAGGGGTGGATGAGCAGACGCGCTGCATATACGTCAACGTGCCGCAAGGCCTGCTCGATCTGTAACCTGTGGAGGTACCCATGATCATCGAAACGTTGTCCACGTTTCCCGATATGTACGAATCCGTCATGGGCGCTTCCATGATGCGCATCGCCCAGGAGAAGGGCATCCTGGATTTCAAGGCGCACGACCTGCGCGATTGGACGCACGACCGCCATCGCACCACCGACGACGAGCCCTACGGCGGCGGTGACGGCCTGGTCATGAAGTGCGCTCCTATCTTCGAGGCCTACGAATCGCTGTGCGCATCGCCTTGCGGCGGCGCCGATGCGGTCGATCCGGCATCGCAGCCGGGCGCTGCTGCTCCCGTCGAACAGGCGCCTTTCGAAGGCTCCGACTCCGCCGCTGTCGAGCAAGCGCTTAGCGACAGCTCCGCCACTGCCGAGCAGGCGTCTTCCAAGCCCTACACCATCTTCCTGGCCCCGCAGGGCCGCCGCTTCGACGACGCGTGCGCCTGCGAGCTTGCCAAGCAGGACCGCCTGTTGTTCATCTGCGGCCACTACGAGGGCATCGACGAGCGCGCCTACACGTTGGCCGATGAGGTCATCTCGCTAGGCGATTACGTGCTCACCAGCGGCGAGCTGGCATCCATGGTGGTCATCGACGCCGTGGTGCGCAAACTCCCCGGCGTCCTGGGCGCCGAAACGGGTGCCTTGGGCGAAAGCTTCGCCGACGGCTTGTTGGAGTATCCCCAGTACACGCGCCCTGCCAACTTCAACGGCATGGAAGTGCCGGCGGTTCTGCTGTCCGGCAACCACGGCGCGGTCGATCGTTGGCGTCGCGAGCAAAGCCTCGAGCGCACCTTGCGGCTGCGCCCCGACCTGCTTGAGGGCATGGAGCTGCCCGACGCCGACCGGGCATTTCTGCAATCTTTATCAACCGAAGAGCAGCAGTAGCCGTAGCGCGGTATCATAGGCAGCTAAGCGCTTATCGGGCGCCGCTTGCGCGGGCCCTGTAGAAAGGAAACGTACACCATCATGGCCGCAGGTCAGCACGCCAACGGGGAAAAGGGCGGAATACTGCGCTCGTTTTTGAGCCTTCTCATCATGATCGCGTTCGTCCTGGGCCTTTCCTGGGCGCTGCGCACGTACGTCTTCACCGCTTACGAGATCCCCTCCGGCTCCATGGAGGAGACCATCATGACCGGCGACATGGTGTTTGCCGAAAAGGTCAGCTACTATTTCCGCGACCCGCAACCCGGCGACATCGTCACGTTTTCCGACCCCGAGATCCCGGGTCGCACGCTCATCAAGCGCTGCATAGCCACCGCCGGCCAGACCATTAACATCGACGGCGACGGTTTCCTCTACATCGACGGCGTGGCTCAAACCGAAACCTACACCCACGGCAAGCCCACGTTGCCGCTCACCAATTCCACCATCACCTTCCCGTACACCGTTCCTTCCGGTTACATCTGGGTGATGGGCGATAATCGCACCAACTCACAGGATTCGCGATACTTCGGCGCGGTCCCCGCAAGCTCGGTAACGGGCAGGGGCGTGCTGGTATATTGGCCCGTGCCCGACTTCGGCTTGCTGGAGTAGGGGCGCGTCGCCCGATAGTTTTCAAGTAGGCAAGCAAGGACCAGCGGAACCAGACAAGGAGAACCATGTCAACCGAAACCTTCGCCGCGAACGCGACAACGGGATGTGCCGGCTCGCAGCCGCCCACGTTCCAGGACATCGTCATGAACCTGCAGCACTACTGGGCCGCCCAGGGCTGCGTCGTTTTGCAGCCTTACGACGGCGCCGTGGGCGCTGGCACCAACCACACGGCCACCACGCTGCGTTCGTTGGGTCCCGACACGTGGCGCACCTGCTACGTGCAGGGCTGCCGCCGTCCCACCGACGGCCGCTACGGCGAGAACCCCAACCGTCTGCAGTACTACTACCAGTTCCAGGTGCTCATGAAGCCCAGCCCGGACAACATCCAGGACCTGTATCTGGGGAGCCTCCGCGCCATCGGCATCGATCCGGACAAGCATGACGTGCGCTTCGTCGAGGACGACTGGGAGTCGCCCACGCTCGGCGCATGGGGTCTTGGCTGGGAGGTGTGGCTCAACGGCATGGAGGTCACGCAGTTCACCTACTTCCAGCAGGTGGGCGGCTTCGAGTGCACTCCCGTGCCCGTGGAGATCGCATACGGCCTTGAGCGCCTGACCATGTACATCCAGGGCGTCGACAGCGTCTACGACATCATCTGGGCACGCGGCGACGACGGCGTGGAGTTCACCTACGGCGACGTGTACCTGGAGAACGAGCGCGAATTCTCCACGTACAACTTCGAGGTGGGCAACACCGAGTTTCTGTTCGAGGCCTTCAACCAGTATGAGCGCGAGGCCGGCCTGTGCCTGGAGCACAACCTGCCGCTGCCCGCTTACGACTGGGTGCTGAAGTGCTGCCATACGTTCAACCTGCTCGACGCTCGCGGCGTCATCTCCGCAACCGAGCGCATGGCCTACATCCTGCGCGTGCGCTCCATGGTCAAGGAATGCTGCGCCTCCTACATCGCCACCGTCGTCGGCGACGATCAGGACGATCAGAATGAGAAAGGGGAGTAACCATGGCCGATAAGCACACTCTCGCGTTCGAGATCGGCGTTGAGGAGATCCCCGCGTTCGACCTTGATTCCGCCAACAAGCAGCTGGAGAAGATGGTGCCCGCGGCGTTCGCCGATGCGCGCATCCCCTACGAATCCATCGAGATCCACTCCAGCCCCCGCCGCCTGATCGTCATGGCATACGGCGTGGCCGACGCCACCGAGGCGCTGGTGGAGGAGTACAAGGGCCCTGCGGCCAAGATCGCCTTCGATGCCGACGGCAACCCCACCAAGGCGGCCATCGGCTTCGCCCGCGGCAAGGGTCTTGATCCTGAGAACCTCGAGCGCCGCGAGGTCAACGGCACCGAGTACGTGTTCGCCACCAAGAACATCCCGGCAACGCCTGTGGCCGACCTGCTGCCCGATGTCCTGGCGGGCTTCATCACCGCCATCAAGTGGCCCCGCTCCTGCCGCTGGGCCGCATATCGCGAGTACTTCGTGCGCCCGGTGCGTTGGATCGTGGCCATGCTCGACGACGTCGTGCTGCCCGTCAGCTACGCCGGCGCCGAGTCCTCCAACTTCACCATGGGCCATCGCGTGCTGGCTCCCGGCAAGCACGCGGTCGACACCGCCGCGAACCTGCTCGACGTCATCCGCGCAGCCTACGTGATCCCCACGCAGGCCGAGCGCGAGCGCATCATCCGCGAGGGCGTTGCCGCCATCGAGGCCGAAACCGGTTTCACCGCCGACCTTCCCGCGAAGACGCTGCTCGAGGTGGTCAACCTCTCCGAGTACCCGCAGCCGCTCGTCTCCACCTTCGACGAGGAGTTCTTGCAGGTGCCCGAGGAGATCATCGTCGACGCCATGCTCATGCATCAGCGTTACTTCCCGCTCTACGATGCTGACGGAAAGCTGACGAACAAGTTCATCATCGTCTCCAACGGCAACCCCGAATGCGCCGCAACCATCATCGACGGCAACGAGCGCGTGGTGCGCGCCCGTCTCGACGACGCGAAGTTCTTCTATGAGGAGGACCTCAAGCATCCGCTGGAGTCCTATATCGAGAAACTCGACAAGGTGGTGTTCCAGGAGTCCCTGGGCACGGTGCGTCAGAAGGCCGAGCGCCTGGAGAAGCTGGCCTGTGCCCTTTCCGCCGACGCCCAGCTTGACGCCGCCGACGCAGCCGATGCGAAGCGCGCCGCGCGCCTGTGCAAGGCCGACCTGGTCACCAATGCCGTCATCGAGTTCACCAGCGTTCAGGGCGTCATGGGCAGCTACTACGCCGCCGCCTCCGGGGAAACCCCGCAGGTCGCCCAGGCCATCGGCCAGCACTATCAGCCGCGCTTCGCCGGCGATGCGCTGCCCGACACCACGGTGGGCAAGCTGGTCGCCTTGGCTGACAAGCTCGACACCATCTGCGGCCTGTTCGCGGTCGGCCAGGGTCCCACCGGCTCTTCCGACCCGTTCGCGCTGCGCCGTAGCGCCATCGGCATCGTGAACATGCTCGAGGCGGGCCTGCCTATCTCGCTTGCCGCCGCCATCGACGAGTCCCTTGCCAGCTTCGCCGCCCAGGGCGTCGCCTTCGACGCGGCCGCCGTGCGCGCCGAGGTGGTCGACTTCTTCGTCACCCGTACCAAGGTCATGCTGCGCGACGCCGGCATCAACGCCGACACCATCGACGCTGTGCTGGCCGCGGGCGTGGAGGAGCCGGCCGTCATCAGCCAGCGCGCCCATGCGCTCGAGGACGCGCGCGCCAACGATGCCGAAACGTTCGACAACCTGGCCACGGCCTACGCTCGTGCGAACAACCTGCGCAAGCCGGAACTGGGCGAAGACGTGGACGACGCCCTGCTCACCGAGCCCGAGCGTGCGCTCGCGGGCGCCGTGACAACCGCCGAGCAGGCCGTGGCAGCCGCGCTTGCGTCCGATGACTTCGCAGCCGCGCTGTCCCAGCTGGCTGCCCTGCGTGCTCCCATCGACGGCTTCTTCGCCGACGTCATGGTCATGGACGAGGATGCGACTCTGCGCGACAACCGCCTGCGCCTGCTCAACCGCTTCGTCGCGGTGTTCGCCAACGTGGCCGACTTCGGCAAGATGGCGAAATCCAAATAACCTCGGTCACCGGTTTCAACCGGTAGCGAAGGGGAGGCGAGGGCAACTTCGCGCACCCCGCAACGCGAAAGCGTGTACACTTCAAGGGCGGCGGCCGATACGGCCTGCCGCCCTTTTCCATGCCCGCAAGGCACCGTCTTAAAGGAGGACGCCCATGCAAGGCGAGTTCATCGTGCATGAGAACACCACGCCGCTGCCCACCATCCATGTCGTCAGCGACTCGGTGGGGCTTACCGCCCAGGCCCTGGCCCGCGCCGCAGCCGCCCAGTTCGGCGTCACGAACCCCAACATCGAGGTGCTTCCCCATGTGCGCTCGTTCGAGGAGGTCAAGCAGTTCATCGCCGAGCACGGCGAGCTGCACAAGCGCCTAAAAGGTGACGAGAACCTGCTCATCTTCTATACGCTCGTCGACGGCGACCTGCGCCGCAGCCTGTCGGATTATTGCGAGAGTCTGCCCAACGTGGTGGCGGTCGACCTCATGACCGACGCCATGAACGCCATCGCCAAGCTGTCGGGGCAGACCCCATCGAAGCGCCCTGGCGGCCTGCATGTGGCTGACCAGCACTACTTCCGCCGCATCGAGGCCATCGAGTTCACCATCGCCCACGACGACGGCCGCAACCCGCAGGAGATGACGCAGGCCGATATCGTGCTGCTCGGCGTGTCGCGCTCGTCGAAGACGCCAACCTCCATCTACCTGGCCCAGCAGGGCTATAAGGTTTCCAACATACCCCTCGACCCGTCCACCGAGCCGCCCAAGGAGGTGTTCGAGGTCGATCGTTCGCGCCTGTTCGGCTTGATGACCACCGCCGACGTTTTGGTAGGGATCCGACAGCGCCGTCTGGGCAACGCCGCTGTGGCGGCATCGAAATACGCCGACCCCGAATACGTTTACGAGGACCTCGACCGCGCCCGTGCGCTCATGCGAAAACTGGGGGCCATCGTCATTCACACCGAAAATCGCGCCGTTGAGGAAACCGCTCAAGAGATTTTGCGGTACTACGAACGGGCTCACCCGCAAGGTGCTGATATAGTAATACGGTCCTGATTGAACTAAGTCCCGTTTTCGGACGACCTTACGTTAGGAGTAAGAAAGTGACTGCAGAAGTCAAGCGTGTGTACGCTTTCGGCAAGGACGCCGAGGGCAACAACGTCACCGAGGGCAATACCAATATGAAGGCCATCCTTGGCGGCAAGGGCGCCAACCTGGCCGAGATGGCCAACATCGGCCTGCCGGTGCCTCCGGGATTCACCATCACGTGCCAAACCTGCATGGAGTATGCCAACGCAGACAACACCTGGCCCGAGGGCGCGCTCGACACCATTCACGAGTATCGTCTTGACCTGGAAAAGCGTATCGGCAAGAAGATCGGCGACGCCGAGGACCCGTTGCTGGTCTCCGTGCGCTCCGGCGCTCCCATGTCCATGCCGGGCATGATGGACACGGTTTTGAACCTGGGCCTGAACGATCAGTCCATCAACGGCCTGATCAAGCAGACTGAGAACCCGCGCTTCGCATGGGACTCCTATCGCCGCTTCATCCAGATGTTCTCCAACGTGGTCATGGGCCTGGACGGCGATCTGTTCGAGAACGCCATCAACGTCATGAAGAACAGCCGCAACGCCGCTTCCGACACCGACCTGACCGCAGAGGACCTGCAGGAGCTCGTTGCCGAGTTCAAGAAGATCTTCTCCGAGAACGTCTCCGGCGTCGAGTATCCCAGCCTGCTGGTCGACGGCGTCGTCGCCTTCCCGCAGGACCCCATGGTGCAGCTGAAGCTCGCCATCGAGGCCGTGTTCGGCAGCTGGAACAACCCCCGCGCCGTCCTGTACCGCAAGAAGAACAAGATCGCCGACGACCTGGGCACCGCCGTCAACGTGCAGTGCATGGTGTTCGGCAACAAGGGCAACTCCTCGGCCACCGGCGTCGCGTTCACGCGCAACCCCGCCAACGGCCAGAAGGAGTTCTACGGCGACTACCTGGTCAACGCCCAGGGCGAGGACGTCGTGGCAGGCATCCGCAACACCAGCCCCATTGCCGAGCTGAAGCACGTCGAAGGCCTTGAAGAGGCCGGCAAGCAGCTCGAGGAGATCTTCGTCGTCCTCGAGAACCACTTCCGCGACATGTGCGACATCGAGTTCACCATCGAACAGGGCAAGCTGTACATGCTGCAGACCCGCGTCGGCAAGCGCACCGCCGCCGCCGCGCTGCACATCGCCATCGAGATGGAGAAGGAGGGCCTCATCTCCAAGGAGGAGGCCGTCATGCGCGTCGAGCCCGAGCAGCTCGACCAGCTGCTGCACCCGCAGTTCGACAAGAACGCCGAGTACGACGTGCTGGCCCGCGGCCTGAACGCCTCCCCGGGCGCTGCCGTCGGCGAGGCCGTGTTCTCCGCTGCCGACGCCGTGGCCGCCGCAGAGGCCGGCCGCAAGTGCGTGCTCGTCCGCTGGGAGACCAACCCCGACGACCTGGCCGGCATGATCGCCGCCGAGGGCATCCTGACCAGCCATGGCGGCAAGACCTCCCATGCTGCCGTTATCGCCCGCGGCATGGGCGCACCGTGCGTGTGCGGCGTCGAGGCCCTCAAGATCGACGCTGAGAAGAAGCAGGCCGTCGTCACCGGCACCGATGTGGTCATCAAGGAAGGCGATATGATCTCGCTGGACGGCACCACCGGCATCGTGGTGCTCGGCGCCGTCGAGCTGGTGCTTCCCGAGCTCACCGGCGACCTGGACACCATCCTGGAGTGGGCCGACGAGTTCCGCACCCTGGGTGTGCGCGCCAACGCCGACAACCCCGAGGACGCTCAGCTGTCCCGCGATTTCGGTGCGCAGGGCATCGGCTTGTGCCGTACCGAGCACATGTTCCTGGGCGATCGCAAGCAGATCATCCAGACCTTCATCCTCAACGAGGACGAGGACATCCGCCAGAAGGCCGTCGACCAGCTGTTCGAGGCTCAGACCGGCGACTTCTACGGCATGTTCAAGGCCATGGACGGCCTGCCGGTCATCGTGCGTCTGCTCGATCCGCCGCTGCATGAGTTCCTGGAGAGCCCGCGTGCCCTCGACGTCGAGATCGCCCGCCTCGAGGCAACCGGCGGCGACAAGGGCGTCATCGCCGAAAAGCGCGCCCTCATGGAGCAGATCGACGCCATGGCCGAGGCCAACCCCATGCTGGGTCTTCGCGGCTGCCGCCTGGGCATCGTGTACCCCATCCTCCCTGTGATGCAGGTGCGCGCCATCGCAACCGCCGCCGCTCAGCTGAAGAAGGAGGGCCTGGACCCGCAGCCCGAGATCATGATCCCGCTGGTGTCCGTGGTTCCCGAGCTGGCCAAGCTGCGCGAGGTCGCCGAGCAGACCATCGCCGAGGTTGCCGCCGAGCAGGGCGTCGAGCTGAACATCCAGATCGGCACCATGATCGAGCTGCCGCGTGCGGCCGTCACTGCTGACGAGATCGCCACGAAGGCGGACTTCTTCTCCTTCGGCACCAACGACCTCACCCAGACGACGTTCGGCTTCAGCCGCGACGACGTCGAGGCCGAGTTCATCCCGCAGTACCTGCAGGAGCGCCTGCTGCCCTTCAACCCGTTCGCAACGGTCGACCCCGGCGTTGCCAAGCTGGTGAAGATGGGCGTCGAGCTGGGTCACCAGGGCAACCCCGACCTGACCTGCGGCGTGTGCGGCGAGCACGGCGGCGATCCGGACTCCATCCACACGTTCAACGCCATCGGCCTTGACTACGTGTCCTGCAGCCCCTACCGCGTGCCGCTGGCCCGTCTGGCCGCCGGCCAGGCTGCCATCGAGGCCAAGAAGGCCCAGTAGGCTAGCGTTTGCGCAATAGTCGCATCATGAAGGGAGCTCCCGCATGCGGGAACTCCCTTTTTTTGTCAGATGTGAGCGGGGTGTACCTGTGAAACGAAGGGGGTTCCGCCACGAGCAAGATCACGAAATGCGAAGGGAGCTCCTGATAAGGGAGCTCCCTATTTCTTCCGGCAGGCGCAATTTCTCTTTCTTCCAGCAAGTGTAGGATGTTCCTGCTTCCGGCAAGCGTAGGTTCTTCCTGGGAAACGAAGGGAGCTCCCATATGGGAGCTCCCTTCGTTTCGCGATGAGCCACGCCGTCTTCACAACGTTTTGGCTCGCTTGTCGTTCTCGATCATGCGCGTCGTGCTGAGCGGCGGGTTTACTTGACGGCGGATTCTGCGATCTGCTTTCCGGTCTTGTAATCAACCCAGCCCTCCGGCATGCTTGCCGCGGCATCGTTATGGCACTGCGTGCACTGCATCACCGATGCGCGATGCGATTTATGGCAATCGCTGCAGTTTGCTTCGCCGTGATGGTTGCTATGCGGGTTGAACGCTTTGTCTGCAGTTGCCTTCATCAAGTCCTCGCGCGTGGAGATCTCGGTGCCGCTCGCATCGGTATGGCAGCCGCTTTTCAGGCAGAAGGCGGCTTCGTCGCTTGCGTTCTGCCCGGAATTCTCCTGCAAAGTGGAAATGCTGGCTTCGGAAAGCGGGTAGTAATAATCGCCTGTGATAGTCTCGGTCACCTCTCCGATTTGCTGAGTGATGCTCGGTACGTGGCACGACAGGCATTCCACGCCGGCTTCTTTATGCGTGACCACCAACATGGCGTTCGAGTTCGTCACGTCGTTGCCCCATTTGTCCGCCGCTTGCGTGTTAGGTTGCGCTTCGTACGTTGCCACGTACGTGCTCATGGGCGTATGGCACACGCCGCAAAAACCCGGCGTGTTGTGCCATGTCCAAAAACCGATGCCCGCCAGCACCACAACTGCAACGACGATACCCGCGATCAGCGGTTTATTGTTCTTCTTGCCGCGCGCGTCTGCGCTGTTCGTCGGCTTCTCCATGGTGTGCTCCTTTTGTCTCGGTTCAAATGAGACGCTGAGCGCCCGGAGGGAGTGGAGGGCGCTCAGCTGAGTGGGGGAATGATCCGTCCGGCGGCGTTTCAACGAGAACGGTTGCTTTCAACGCCTACCCGAAGGTAATGAGTTTTTACAGTTCGGCCACGTACTTGCCGATCACGTAGCCCTGCGTGTGGGCACGGCCAAGGGACAAGCCCGGCATCCACATGGTGTAGTCGACGCCGGCGAAGAAGTTGCCGGCAACGTTGCCGATGGCGAACAGGCCGGGAATCGGCTCCTCGGTGCCATCCTTGAGCACCTGCATGTGCTTATCGACGTTCACGCCGGACACGATGGCCGATACGCGAACGTGGCGATGGATGCCGTAGAACGGCGGGGTATCGATGGGCGTGAGCCACTTCGCTTGCTTGCCGAAGTCCTCGTCGCTGCCCTTCGCAACCAGCTCGTTGTAGCGCTCGACGGCCTTCTTGAATGCGGCGGCGTCGGTGATGCCCAGCTTCTTGGCAAGCTCATCAAGCGTATCTGCCTTAAACGTTGCGATTTGCCCCTCGTAAACGCCCTTTTTCTCGCCAGGCTCTTCGGGCATGTATGCCTTGATGGCCTCCTGATCGAACAGCTTGCCCGGCCAGTTTGCAGCCGTCTCGGTGTAGTTGTTGTCGAAGATCTGGCAGTAGTTGCCTTGATCGGCGTCGCTGCGCAGGAAGTTGTTCATAAGCGACATGCCGCAGGTTTCATCGCAGAAGCGCGTGCCGTCCATCTTCACAGCCAAAAACGGCATATCGCACATGGAGCCCGGACCGCCGTCGAAGTCGTGCAGCATCTTGGTATGACCGAGGTCCTCCATCGCGCCGCCGGCCCAAATGGCCATCTTGTGTCCGTCGCCGGTCTTGTTCGTCTGCTTGCGGCCGAGGTGCTTCAGGTCCGGAAGATAGTAGTTCACCATCTCATCGTCGTTTTGGTAATCGCCGGCAGCCAGGATAACGCCCTTTTTCGCGTTGAACTGGATGTTGCCCTCGGCGCCCTTGGCGATAACGCCCGTGATGCCCGATGCGTCGCCCACCAGCTGCTTCGCTTCGGTGGAGTAGAAGAAGTCGACGCCCTGCTTTTCCGCGTACTCGGCCAACGTCTTCATGCCTTCGCCGGTATTGTAGGGCTTCGGACCGAAGTCGATGGACAAGTAGTTCATCTCGTAGTCGTTGACCTTTGCAATGCTCGACGTCCACTTCTTCGTGGTGTCGGAGACCTGCGCGCCGCATTGCTGTGCCAGGTTGAACAACCATGTGATGGCCTCGCCGGAGTTCTTCGCCCACAGCTCCACCTGTTCACGCTTAGCGCGGAAATCATGCTCGGAAATCAGTTTAGAAACCACGGCTTCGACGCCGGCGGGATCGGACTTGTCGAGCAGGATGCCCGTTGCGGTGTTGCCTTGCGAGATGGCGGTGCTTTCCTTCTGGATGACGGCGACGCTTGCGCCCGCTTCCTTGGCGGTGATGGCGGCAGGGACGCCTGCGGCGCCAGCGCCCACGATCACGACGTCGTAGTCCTTCGTGGTTTTCACGTCCTTGATCGGCTCGGGCGCGCTCAGGAAGCTCGGAAGCCCTGCGCGCTCGTGGCCCGCCGCGGTGGTTGCGGCGGTCGAGCCGCCGTTTGCCGCCTTGCCTGAATCGGATGCGCTCGATGCCGCTTTCGGTGCGCAGCCGCCCAGAAGCGATGCTCCCGCGACGCCTGCTGCCGCCAGCCCGCTCATCTTGAGCAGATCGCGACGCGACATTTCCTTGGACATGAGAAACTCCTTTCGGTATGCGAGCCCCGCATCTTGCTTGCATGCTCAACGGGGCAGAGCAACGATCCCTTCGCCCTCCAAAACTCGTTGCTGTGCCCTGCACAATATCTTCACAAACGCGTCGATTCATCAGCCTCTTGGGAAATCGGGGGGACTATTTCCATAACCCCTCCGAATAACCCGCTCCTGAACAGGCAATACTCGCGCTATCGTTTCCGCCTGCATTAGCGTTGCACCTAAGAGGTCGTATACAATTGAGGAAGGGAGAGGGGGTTATATAGATATATAACCCCATTGGATGAGGTGATGGGGGATAGCTGTGCATGGTTCGAATGTAGCGGCGCAGAATGTGGCGCAGGCGAAGCCATCGAGCGGCGATCAGGTGCAAGAGAAGAAGGCGCACCGTCCTTTGCGTGATGTGCTGGTGCCTATCCCGTTGGCATTTCTAGGGTTGGGCATCTACCGCGCCTGGATAGAGATTACCTTCGTGGGGTCGTTCGTCAGCTTCCCGGCTTTTTCCGTTTCCACGCGCGATTTGTTCGATTTCACCGCTATCGTCGAAATGCTGGCGTGCGTGGCGCTTGCGCGTAGAATCGGCCCGCTGTTCAGCAGAAGCCGGGTGTATATCCTTTGCGGCTGTTTCATGCTGTCGTCCACCGTGCTGCTGTTTGCGTCGTATTTCATGCCATCGCTCGCGTCGCAGCTTGGCGTTGCGAGTTCGGTTCTCGGCGGTTTGGGCCTGGGCTTGATCATCTTGATCTTCAGCGAGTTGTATGGATGCTTGAACCCTATTCGCGTGACGCTGTATTACGCATCGTCCCTGGCATTCGGTGCGCTGATCGTATATGTGTACATGGGCTTTAAGATGCCGTGGTTGTTTGCTATGACGACGTTGCTTCCCGTAGCGGCCCTGCTGTGCGCTCGACACGGTTTCGAGTTGCTGCCCGAAGGCGAACGGCCGCAGAAAACGTGGGTGAGCGTCTCCGTGCCGTGGAAGATCATGCTGCTCATGGGCTTCTTCGCGTTTTCGTACGGCATTATCGAATCGAGCGCTTACCGGGGCGCGTTCGGACCGCATTCGTCGCCGGGAACGTTTATCGTGGCCGTGCTCGTGGTTATCGGCGTGTTGGTGCAACGCGACAAATTTGATTTCAACGTGCTTTGCCGCATCGCGTTGCCGCTGACGGTGGTTGCGCTGTTCTCCATTTCCGTGTTCGGTTTCGCCGATGACGTGTTCGGCGGGTATTGCGTGGCAGGTGGCTACACCGCGTTCACCATCCTGATCATGGTGCTGTGCTCGAACCTGTGCTATCGCTATGGCGTGTCGGCGATATGGCTGTTCGGAATAGAGCGCAGCCTTCGCCTTTCATTCATGTTTCTGGGTCGGTGCGTGTATGAATACGGGTCGATGGTCGATGTCGGCGGTGTGCGCGGCACCACTATCGCCATCGGCATAGCTATCGTTGCTGTGATCATGGGAACGTTTGTGCTGCTGTCTCAAAAGGAGCTTTCCAGTAAATGGGGCGCGACGTTTCTCGATGGTCCGCAGGCGGATGGTCAGGCGGTGCGCAAGCAGGAGACCGTCGATCGCTGCGAGCTTTTAGCGAAGCGGTTCGGGCTGACGTCGCGCGAGACTGAGGTGCTTATGCTCCTGGCGCAACGTAAGACCGTCGGGCAGATCGAGCGCGAGCTGTTCATCGCTAACGGTACGGCGAAAGCGCACGTGCGCCACGTGTATCAGAAGTTCGATATCCATTCGCGTGAGGAGCTGTTCGACCTGATCGGTATCGATGGGCTGCAAAGCAACGTGGACGTTCCGGCCGAAGAGCTCTCCGCGGGCAAGCGCGCCTGATCGGCGCTGCGCTATCGCTCGATGGGGCGCAGCTGCGTGAGGGTGCTCAGACGCTCGGCCTCTTCGCGTTGCTGCAGGTCGGCCATCACCACGTGCCCGGCCATGGCGATATCGCGGCACTTCTCGGGGGCAAGGCGGCTCCACAGGTACTGCGTGGCAATGCGGTCCACGCCCGCGATCACCACGTCCTGCATATGGCGCCCCTCGTCGGTGCAGGCCACGTACACTGCCTTGCGGTCGTCGGGGGCGCTCATGCGCTCGACCCAGCCGCGTTCGGCCAGGCGGTCGGTCGCGCGCACGGCGGTGGCGCTTGTGAGCTTTAGCTGCCGCGCCAGGTCTACGATGCGCATGGGATAGCCCACCTCGCCCAAGCGCTGCAGCACGCGGCATTCGCTGAAGGTGGCGCCGTCGCAGGATTCCTCCAAGGCCTTCTCTATGCGCTTTCGCAGCACTTCGAAGGAAGCCAGGGCGCGGGAGGCGAAGAACTTGCGCGACATCTCGCGGGACAGCGGCGGCTCGATGGTGGCGCCGGCCATGACGGCGGCCTCGCAGATCGAGCGGAACGGCGCGGTTTGGGTGGGGAAGATGCGGTAGAGCTGGGCGATGATGGCGGGGTTGGCCTGTTCGATGTGCTTGATGCCGGATTCGAGCACGCGCACGCGGCTTCCTCGTTTCCCGGGCGTGTGGATGCGCTCGACGAAGCCGGCGTCCTCTAGCGTATTGACCGCATGGGTGATCACGTTGGGCTTCAAATCCAATATGATGCCCAGATTCTTCTGTCCGATGGGCTCGGGCTCGGCGGCGGCAAGCTTCACGAGCACGCGATACTGCGTGCAGTTCAGGCAGCTAGCTTCGCGAAGGCCTTCCTTCAGGCCCTCGTGGGCAAGCTCGAACGCTACGAAAAACGTTGAATCCAGAAGATACTTCCCGGGTTTACGGTATTCGGTCGAGGTATCGCTCATGACGGCCTTTCGTGTCATCAAATCGTTGCACTGGTGAACCATGATACTTCTTTCTCCCCGTCTGTGGCTTATTCGTTTCATGTCCGCATCAACCTTTCCACAATTCGTCGCCACGGAGTTCGTCGGCCGCCAAGCTTTACGCTCCGAGCCGCGGGGCGCCTGTGGCGCGGTATACTGGTTGCATGCCTGAAACTTGATGGTCGGGAGGGTAGCCATGAACATCGTCCATCGCGAGGACCAGCAGCTGCGCGAGCATGCGCTCTTGAGCGCGGATGCGGCCAAGTCCGACGAGTCCGAGGGCCGTGCGCGCTCGGGCGAGCCGGATTTCCTGCGAACCGAATTCCAACGCGATCGCGATAAGATCTTGCATTGCAAGAGCTTTCGCCGCCTGTCGCATAAAACCCAGGTGTTCCTGGCCGCCGAAGGCGATCATTTCCGTACGCGGCTTACCCATACCCTTGAGGTTGCGCAGATAGCGCGCACCATCGCCCGCGCCCTCGGGCTCAATGAGGACCTGGCAGAGGCCATCTCGCTCGGTCACGACTTGGGGCATACTCCCTTCGGCCATACGGGCGAGGCCGCCTTGGCGGGATGCTTGGCCCGTCACCGCGGCATCGACGTGGCGTCCGCCCAGGTAGCCGCCCAGTATCGGCATAACGAGCAGAGCCTTCGCGTAGTGGAGCGCATCGAGAACGACGGGCGGGGCCTGAACCTTACCGCCGAGGTGCGCGACGGCATCCTGCACCATACCGGGGCCATCCGCGCGGAAACGCTCGAGGGCCGCATCGTGGCCACCGCCGACCGCATCGCCTACGTCAACCACGACATCGACGACGCCATCCGTGCCGGCCTGCTCACCGAGGACGCGCTGCCCGCAAGCACGCACGAGGTGCTCGGGCCCGATCATTCCAGCCGCATCGAGCTTCTGGTGCGCGATATGGTGCAAACCTCGGCGGCCGTCGACGACATCGCGCTATCGGAGCCGGTGCGGGATGCCATGAGCGAGCTGCGCAGCTTCCTGTTCGCCAACGTTTACACCGCGCCGCAGGTGCTTGCCGAGGTGAACAAGGCCAAGTACCTGGTCTCTCAGCTGTTCGACTATTACGTGGACAACATCGAAGAGGTTCCCGAGGAATACCGCGCCATCGCCGAGGGCGACCGCCTGCAGGCCGTTACCGACTACATCGCCGGCATGACGGACCGGTATGCCACGGCTACCTTCAAGCGCCTGTTCGTGCCGCGCGATTTCATGAGGTAGCTTGCCGCCTGCCGGATTTGTCGATTCCCCCTCTTTCGCGCGAAAAGCAAGCCCTGTTTTCCCGATTCGCTTCGGGCTATAATCGTGCGGTTATGATACAGAGAAGCGACATACAACCGGCGGTGCAGGCCGCCATCCCCATCATGCTGGGCTATGTGGCCATCGGCATCCCCTGCGGCATATTGGAAGATTCCATCGGCATGAACGCCGTGCAGGTGTTCTTCCTTTCATGCATGTTCTATTCCGGAGCGGGTCAGTTCATGATCCCCAACATGTGGCTGGCGGGAAGCCCCCTGGCTTCCATCATCGCCAGCGTGTCTCTCGTGAACACGCGCCAGATGCTGTATTCGGCGTCTTTCGCACCTATGTGCGCCAATGAGCGCAAACGGCTCTCGTTTTTGTTCTCCGCCACGGTCACCGACGAGAGCTTCGGCGTGAACATGGCGAACTTCGCCACGGGAACGTGGAACGTGCCGCGCGCCACCATCGTCAATATCTGCTCGTGCAGCTCCTGGACGCTGTCCAACGTGGCCGGCGTGCTCATCGGAGGCGCGCTCGGCATCCCGCTCGCCATCGCCAGTTTCGCCATGACCAGCATCTTCATTTGCCTGCTGGTCACGCAGAACATCACGTTCGAGAACGTGGTCGCCGCCGTGGTGGCTATCGTGGGCGTGTTCACGTGCAAGGCCGTGGGCCTGGCCGGTCCCGCCATCCTGGTGGGCGCCATCCTGGGCGTGGTCGCCGCTATGCTCGTCTCCCAGGTGCGTCGTGGCCGCAGGGCCGAGGACGCCGCGCTCGAGGAGAAGATCGCGAAGGCCGCCGGGGAAGGGGATGATGCGCGATGAGCATGACCGACTTCTTCATCATCTTCGGCACGTGCCTGGTTACCATGCTGCTGTGTCGTTGCCTGCCGCTGTTCGTGCTGAAGGGCCGTAAGCTCCCCGAGGGCCTGGCTCGCGCGCTCGGGTTCATCCCGCCTGCGGCGTTCGCAGCGCTTGTGGCCAATGACCTGCTCTCGCCCGGCATGTTCGATGCGGGCGTGTGGCCCGCCGCCATGCCGCTTGTCGCCGCAGCGGTGGTGGTCGTGGTCGCGCGCAAGACCAAGTCGCTCCTATGGTGCGCCCTCGCCGGTTGCGCCAGCTATGCGCTGTTAGCGTTCTGCTTCGCCCCGGGCGCGGTGTAGGGAAGGGCATTCCCGTTTTTCCGGGTGGGCGCCTGTTCCCTCCATGGCGCTTTTCCTCTCTTGAATGGGCCTTAGCCTCCGGAAGGGGGTTCTCGGTTCGCTGACAAAACCGAAGCAATCAGGTGCGCTTGCGGCCCCGTCTTCAGAAAGGCGCTTTCCCAGACTCAGCCGTACATGTCCGGCTGAGTTCGATATTGAAACCAAGGTGTTCAGATGAACTTGCGATTCAAGCAGAAGCTGCCCTTTTGGCCTCGGTTGCGGAAATTAGTTGGCAAAACGCCCTTGTTTTGCCTGGTTTGATATAATCCCGCATCGTATATGTGCTAATGGGGACCATAAGCGTTCGCACTGGCGAAGCGGCCGAAGCGCCGATCGAAGGAAAGAATGGGGACATTATGAGCGAACTGCTTTCGCAGCTGATCACGCCTGAGATCCAAGCGGCGTTTTCCGTCGTGGTCGTGCTGCTTGCCATCTTGTACATCCTGTCTATCGTGTGGGTTGCCCGCGATGCTTATATGCGCGGCACCTATTGGTATGTGTGGGGTATCGTCGCCCTCGTCCCGCTCGTGGGCGTTGTAGCGTACTGCCTGCTGCGTCCGCCCCTGCTGCAGATCGACCGTGACGAGCAGGAGCTCGAGGTGGCCCTCAAGCAGCGCCAGCTCATGCACTATGGCGAATGCGCCAACTGCGGTTACCCCGTTGAGTCCGATTACGTGCTGTGCCCGAACTGCCATCAGCGCCTGAAGAACCTGTGCGGCCATTGCGGCCACGCCCTTGAGCCGGCATGGACGGTGTGCCCGTACTGCGCAAGCCCGGTCAGCGGTCAGCGTCAGGCGGCTCGCCGCGCCCCGCGCCAGCAGCGCCCGCAGCGACCGGCGCGCCCCGAGGAATAGGTTGACCCTTGTCGTACGCACGAGCCGTCCGATCGGACGGCTCGTTTTGCTTTTCGGCGCGCAAGGCCGCATCCGTTGCGGGCGTGCCGTGAATGCAGTGCAGGCGGCGGCGCGTGAAACTCCTATGCATGCGGCGGACCTTCATTTGGGATTCGCCGGTCTATGCGCTAGCATGGTGTGCGTCTGCATGCTATCTTTCTATAATCCCGTAAAACCGATGCGCAGGCGGTATGCACCTGCCCGGCTGAAGAAAGGAACGTATCATGGAAATCGTTTTGCCCGACGGCTCGAAGAAAACGCTGGACGCCGGGGCAACCGTTGCCGACGTGGCGGCTTCCATCGGCGCGGGCCTTGCGAAGGCCGCGCTTGCCGGTAAGATCGACGGCAAGCTCGTCGACCTGACCACCCCCGTTCACGATGGCGCCGCCGTCGAGATCATCACGGCGAAAAGCCCCGAGGCGCTGCATATCCTGCGCCATTCCTGCGCCCATATCATGGCCGAGGCCGTGCAGGAGTTGTTCCCCGGCACGCAGATCGCCTTCGGCCCTGCAACCGATGACGGCTACTTCTACGACTTCCTGCTGCCCGAGAACATCTCCTCCGACGACTTCGGCGCTATCGAGAAGAAGATGCAGCAGATCATCAAGGCCAACGAGCCCTTCGTCCGCGAGGTGGTCACCATCGACCAGGCGAAGGAGATTTTCGCCGACCAGCGCTTCAAGCTCGAGCACATCGACGACCTCACCGACGAGCAGATCACCATCTATCGTCACGGTTCCTTCGTGGACCTGTGCTCCGGCCCGCACATCCCGTCCGCCGGCAAGATCGGCGCCATCAAGCTCATGAAGCTGGCGGGCGCCTACTGGCGCGCCGACGCAAGCCGCGAGCAGCTGCAGCGCCTCTACGGCACGGCGTTCTTCAAGAAGGCCGAGCTTGACGAGTACCTGCACAACCTGGAAGAGGCCGAGAAGCGCGACCACCGCAAGATCGGCCGCGAGATGGACCTGTTCATGATGCGCGAGGAGGCCCCGGGCTTCCCGTTCTTCCTGCCCAACGGCATGGTGCTGAAGAACACGCTGCTCGACTACTGGCGCGAGATCCATCGCAAGGCCGGCTACGTCGAGATCTCCACGCCCATGATCATGAACAAGCAGCTGTGGATGACCTCCGGCCACTGGGATCACTATAAGGACAACATGTACTCCACCGTCATCGATGACGAGGAGTATTGCATCAAGCCGATGAACTGCCCCGGCGGCGTGCTCGTGTACGCGTCCCAGCCGCGCAGCTATCGCGACCTGCCCATCCGCGCCGGCGAGATCGGCACCGTGCATCGTCACGAGATGCGCGGCGCGCTGCACGGCCTGTTCCGCGTGCGCTGCTTCAACCAGGACGATGCGCACCTGTTCGTGCGCCCCGACCAGCTCACCGACGAGATCGTGGGCGTCGTGCGCCTTATCGATTCGGTGTACCAGCAGTTCGGCTTCAAGTACCATGTGGAGCTTTCCACCCGCCCCGACGACTCCATGGGCTCCGATGAGGATTGGGAGGCTGCGGAGAGCGGCCTGAAGACGGCTCTGGCCGAGCTTGGCATGGACTACGAGCTCAACGAGGGCGACGGCGCGTTCTACGGCCCGAAGATCGACTTCCACCTGGAGGATTCGCTCGGCCGTACGTGGCAGTGCGGCACCGTGCAGCTCGACTTCCAGATGCCGCTCAACTTCGGCCTGGAGTTCGTGGATCACGATGGCTCGAAGAAGCGCCCCATCATGCTGCATCGCGTGTGCTTTGGCTCCGTCGAGCGCTTCATCGGCATCCTCATCGAGCACTATGCGGGCAAGTTCCCCGTGTGGCTGGCTCCCACGCAGGTCAAGGTCCTGTGCGTGTCCGAGAAGTCCCGCGATTACGCGCATCAGGTTGCGGCGCAGCTGGAGGACGCGGGTATCCGCGTGGCGGTGGACGATCGCGACGCGAAGATCGGCTACAAGATCCGCGAGGCCCGCAGCATCGATCGCGTGCCCTACATGATCGTCGTCGGCGAGAAGGAGGCCGAGGAGGGCAACATCGCCGTGCGCGACCGCTCCAACGAGACGCATCCGTTCGAGACGGCCGACTTCATCGCGAAGGTGTGCGAGGAGATCCGCACCCGCGCATAACGCGGCATAGCGGCAGCATCGTCTGCTCGGCATGTTAGATCGCAGCCCCGCAAGGTTTGCTTTGCGGGGCTGTTCAAGTATATGGCGCGGAAGCCGTTTCGCGCACGAAAGGGGAAGGCATGCGCTCGGCTGCTTCCAGGTTGCATAAAGGGTTCTCGTTCGCGAAGCGCTTTCGGGAATGCAGCGATTGGATTTGCTGCGATGGTGCTGCATGGGCTGGACGCTGGGCGCAGTGGGCCCCGGGTGGGGCGGTGCGCGATCAGCCGTTCTCGCGTGTGGTGCTGGATTTGGGCTGTGGCAAGGGCGAGTACACCGTGGCCTGCGCGAAGATGCGCCCCGACGTGCTGTTCGTCGGTTTCGACGTGGATGCGGTGTGCACGCTTCGCGCCGCCGAGGCCGCTGCTGCTGCCGGCGTGGATAACGCGGTGTTCCTGATGGATGGTGTGCCGTCGTTTGGCGATGGGATCGAAGCGGGGATTGCCGACAGTGGCGCCGGCAACGGCAAGGACCTCCTGCGAGGCGAGGCCATCGCGTCGGCCGATCGCCAGCACGATGACGCATCGGGCGCCTGCGATGCGCAGGGTGGCGCGCGGGCGTTTGCCAAGCGCGTCGATCAGGCGCACGCTTCCCGTGCGTCCGAGGGTAAGGCCGCCCGTTCGGGCGCGCCCGCCGAAATCGACTTGTCGACCGTGTTCGTCTCGGGTGAGCTTTCGGCGCTGCTCATGAACTTCCCCACGCCGTTCCCGAAAAAGAAGAAGGCGCATCTGCGGCTGACCTACCTCGATCGTCTAATGGGGTATCGTTCGCTGCTCGCGCAGGGTGCGGGCATGCGCTTGCGCACCGATAGCCAGCCGCTGCGCGATTTCACCCTCACGCAGCTTGAGTTGGCGGGCTATGAGGTCACGTGGCGAAGCGATGACGTTCGGTCCGAGTTCCCCGACGAGCCTTGGAGCGCCTATGAGCGCAAGCTCACCGAGCAGGGCGCCTGCGCGTTCGGCATCGCGGCATGCCCCGGGCCTGCGCCCGAGCACGTGGAGCAGACGGCGCCGCTTTCGCTTGTCAGCTATCTGCCTGGCGATCTCGATCGGCTCGAGTACGTCCCGCACGGCATGCAGGGCTGCGTGGAGAACCTGCGTAACCGCAACGCCCGCGAGCGTGCCCGAGGCAAAAAGGAATTCCGCCCGCCGGTGATGTAATGGGCAGTCATCTGCGCCCCCAAACCGTCCGAGTTATTCGCGTCGCTAGAGGGCCTTCCTGAGCCGTTTTGCGCGATATTCGACGTCAATCCCGGTTTCCGATCACGTAACCTGCCGTCTTGCGGGTTTGCGCTTTCGCGGTTTGGGATGGGGTTTCGAAACCCGGCATTGCGGTAAGCGTGGTAGCATCTTCCCGCAAAGTAACTTCGCGGGAAGGGGAAGGGCAGTGTCCCAAAGCGATATTCGCACGTATGCCCAGGCTATGCGGCAGGCGAACAAGGAGGCGCGCGCTACGGTGGCGGCGCTTGCGTGCATCATCGTCGTGTGGCTCGTGGGCGGTTTCGGCTTGGCTGGCACCGATATCTGGTTGTTCCATACGCCGTTGTGGGTCATTGGCGGATGTGTTGCGCCGTGGATCGCGGCGGTCGTGGCCGCGGTGGCGCTCAGCCACCGCGTGTTCGCCGACTTCGATCTTGACGAGGTGGCGGGCAGCTGCACGATCGGCACCGTCGATGCGCCCGGTGGCGCCCGTGGCGCCGATGCCGTTGCTTGCAATGGTGCCGCAGCGGAGCAGAGTGCGGCTGTCGGCACCCCTTGCGATGCGAACGAAAGCGGTGAGTAGCATATGGGTAACTTGGTGGCGCTCATCCCGCTCGTCCTGTTCCTGGCCGTGGCGCTTGGCATCAGCTTCGTCGCACGGCGCCGCAGCGTGGGCGAGGGCGGCTTCGTCAAGGAGTACTTCATCGGCAACCGCACGCTCGGCGGCTTCGTGCTGGCCATGACCACCATCGCCACCTACGGCTCGGTCAGCAGCTTCGTGGGCGGCCCCGGGCAGGCATGGCTGATCGGCTGGGGTTGGGTGTACATGGCCGTCGTGCAGGTCACGGCGCTCGTGCTGCTCTACGGCATCATGGGCAAGAAGCTGGCGCTCGTGGCGCGCAAGCTTGATGCTGTCACCGTCATCGACGTCGTACGCGCCCGTTACAACTCCAACGCGCTTGCCAACATCAGCGCCGTGATCGTGGTGCTGTTCTTCGCCGCCACAATGGTCGCCCAGTTCGTGGGCGGTGCGAAGCTGTTCGAAGCGGTCACCGGCTATTCGTACATGGTGGGCCTCGTGCTGTTCGGCGCGGCGGTCATCCTGTTCACCACCATCGGCGGTTTCCGCGGCGTGGCGTTCACCGATGCGCTGTGCGGCATCATCATGCTCGTTGGCATCGGCGTGCTGGCCGCCGGCATCCTGACCGCAGGCGGCGGGTACGAGAACATCATGGACACCATCAAGGCGAACCATCCCGCTATGCTTGAGCCCTTCGGCGGCGGCGCCATGCCGGGCACGCTGTACTTCACCCAGTGGCTGCTCGTGGGCGTGTTCACCTTCGTCCTGCCGCAATCCATGGTGCGCTGCATGGGCTTCAAGGACACGAAGGCCCTGCACGGCGCCATGATCACCGGCACCGTGATCATCGGTCTTATGATGATCGGCGTCACGGCTCTGGGCGTGCTGTCGGCCGGCGTGTTGACGGGCAGCCTTGCCGATTACGGCTCAAGCGTGGACAACATCATCCCGCGCGCCATTGCGCAGACGCTGCCTTCTTGGGCGGCGGGCGTAGCCATCATCGGCCCTATTGCGGCGTCCATTTCCACAGTGTCGTCGCTGTTGATCGCGTCTTCTTCGGCCATCATCAAAGACGTGTACTTGCACAGCTGCGAGGCTCGCGACAAGCAGCCTTCCGAGCGCGGCATCTCACGCGGTTCGCAGGCGGTCACGCTGTGCGTCGGCGCCATCGTGTTCGCCTTGGCCGTGGTGCCGCCCGACGTCATCTGGAAGATCAACATGTTCGCCTTCGGCGGCTTGGAGACGGCGTTTTTCTGGGTGATGGTGTGCGGCCTGTTCTGGAAGCGCGCCGGTAAGCTGGGCGCCCTGCTGTCCATGGTCGGCGGCACGGCGGCATATTGCGCGTGCATGGCGCTCGGGTTCAAGGTGATGGGCCTGCACCAGATCGTCATCGGTATCACCGTGGCAGGCGCGCTCATGGTGGTGGGCAGCCTTATCGAGAAACGCTCGCAAGCTGAGCAGCAGCGCATCGACCAGGTGTTCTTCCCGGAATAGTTTGAGGAACTTATAGCAGCGCGTAGAGCGCTGGAATCATGAATGCCTCCTGCTTCCCCGGCATCAAGGTCACCAGGGAAGCAGGAGGCGTTTTGCTGGTAGGTTGAGGCCGGTTTGGTCGGCTTGCGGCCGAACCGGCCTGCGAGAGCGCGCGACGACGCGTTTTCGGCGGTTGTTCTGCGCCGGCAGGCAGCCCTCGCTGCAGGGCCTGAGCGGTTGCGTCGACGCGTTGCCTTGCGACGTCGACCTACCTTCCGTCGTCTTGGTGGTGATCGTCGAGGTGCTTTCCCAGCTCGTGCATATGGCGGCGGTACTCGCGCACGGCGCGCTCGGCGATGCGGCGCTCTTCCTCCCAATCGCCGTCTTTGAGGTGCTGCGCGAACGCCTTCGCGGCTTTTGCGGTTCGCTCGGCGGCGGCTTCGCGCGTCAACCCCGCCTTCTCTCCGATCTCCTGCAGCTCGTCCTCATGCGCGGCGTACTCGCGTCGGGCGAAGTCGAGCATCTCGTCCATGGCGCGCTTGCGCTGGCTTTGGCGCTGCAGCGCGAAGGCAACATCTTCCCAGGCAGCTTCTTCGCCCGCGTCGCGGCGCGCCTTCGCGGCCATGCGCGCGGCTATCTCCTGGCGCGCCATCATGCGCTCCAGCTCCAAGTGCTCGTGCAGAATGGAACGGATGTCCTGGGGGTTCTCCACGATCTCATGCACGGCCTCGATGGGCTTCGCATCCACCACACGGTAGGTCAGCGATGCCAGCAACGGCATGAGGAACACGGTGATGGCGCCGGCTGCCACCAACACGCCGGCGGTGTCCTGGGCCATGGCGCCGGATTTCACGGCCAGGCTGGTCACGGCTACGATGATGGGCAGGGCTGTGGTGCAGTACAGGGCCACGGTGATGCGGTTGTGCATGGACAGCGTCTTTCCGTCGCGGCCTATGGACAGCGCAACCACGATGGGCACGGCGCGGATGAGCAGCAACGCGCAGATGAACGTGATCAATAGTCCCGGCTGCGCGCCCACGCCCGCCAGATCGATCTTAGCGCCGGAAACCACGAAGAACACGGGCGTGAGGAACCCGTAGCCGATGGCGTCGAGCTTCGATTCCAGCTCGTGGTCGCCTTCGGGGATGATGTAGCGCAGCACGAAGCCGGCGGCGAACGCGCCGAGCACGATGTCGAGGTCGAAGACCGCCGAAACGGTGACCAGGCCGATGAGCAGCACCACCGTCACGCGGACGAACGTCTGCGACGTCGAATTGCGCCTGCGATGCAGGAAACCGTACACGCCGTGGCCCGCCTTGCGCGCCTTCGAAGGCACCACGGCCATGACCACGCACAACGCGCCGAACAACGCTAGAATCAACAGCGTCTGCCAGGTTTTGCGCGCGGAAAGCAGCAACGCCATGGCAAGCACGGGGCACAGCTCGCCCCAGGTGCCGAACGCCAAGATGCTATTGCCCACTTGCGTGCCTTCCAGGTTCCGTTCCTTCAGAATGGGCATAAGGGTTCCAAGCGCCGTGGTGGTCAGCGCGATGGCGACGGCCAGCCCGTCGATGTGGCTGATGGAGAAGTTGGGGGAGAAGTACACCGCCGTGCACGCGAGCACCATGGATACGGCCCAGGTGGCAAGGCCCTTCTTGCCTTGCGAGCCCGATAGGCTCTTGGGGTCGATCTCGTAGCCTGCCAGCAGGAACAGAAACGCCAAGCCAAGCTCGGAGATCATGTTCATGGAGTCGGTCAGCTCGATCAAGCCGGCCATATGCGGGCCGAGTAGCGCGCCCGCCAACAGCAAGATGACGGTTTCCGGGACAAGCCCGCGCGGGATGATGCGCGCGACGATGGGCGCGCATGCGGCGATCAGGCACGCGGTGAAAAGCGAGATGAAATCGGTTGGCATGTTGCTTCCTTTGAAGGGGTGTGAAGCGCCGGGCGTCTATTTCGCCAGGTATTCCTGCAGGTCGTTCCAGGTGCGAGCGGCCTCGGCATAGCCTTGCGCGTACAGGTCGAGCAGCTTGTCCTGGTCGTGCTCCATGCTGCGCACCTCAACGGGGCGCTGGGGCTGTATGGCGAACAGCTCGCCCGCCTTGTGCATGCGCGCTACCTGGCGGTAGGTGCGGTTGTACTCGATGTGGCGATAGCGCAGGCGCTCGAGATAGTGCGGGAAGTCTGCGTACATCTGGGAGAGCACGGGCATCAGCTTGTTGGGGCCTTTCTCGTAGGTCGCGTCTTGCGTGAGCACCACGATGTGCTTTTTGCGCCCCGTCAGCAGGCTGTGCATGATAGGGACGCTGTCGCAGGTGCCGCCGTCGAGCAGCTTCTTGCCGTCAACCTCGACGATCTGGCTGACCAAGGGCATCGACGACGACGCGATCAGGTAGGGAAGGTCGGCGTCGCGGCCCAGATCGCGCACGGCGTGGTAGTCCGCTTCGCCAAGCTCAAGGTCGCTCGACACGGCCGTCAGCGTGATGGGGCTGTTCGTGAACGCCTGGAAGTCGAACGGGTCGAGCTTTTCCGGCACCTCGTGGAAGGCGAACTCCCTTCCGCAGGCGTTGCCGGTATGCACGAAGCTTTTCATGGAAAGGTAGCGCGGGTCGTTGCAGTACTTCATGTTAAGGAAGCATGTTCGCCCGATTTCGCCCGACACGTAGCAGTATCCGTTCAGCGCACCCGCCGATACACCGATCACCTGATCGCAGAACAGGCCGTGCTCCAAGAAGTAATCGAGCACGCCGGCGGTGAACTGCCCGCGCATGGCGCCGCCTTCGAGCACCAGGTTGACGGGCGTGGCTTCCTTTCCCTCCCAGGCGGGTTTTAAGGCGACGGGGGAAGATGCCGGGCCCGCTGTGAACGTGCTTTCGCCATCCGGCGTGTTCCCGGGCTGCGTCGAGCTGGCATGCTCAGGAGCGCGGTGCTCTTCGGAAGGGGATGGGTTCGCCTGCTTCGCGTCCTTCGCTTCGGCTGCGTGCTCGGGTTGCGCCAAGGTGGTTCGTTCGGCGGCGTTATGCGGTTCGGAGGGGAGCGTTTCGTTCATGGGCGTGGCCTTTCTCGTGTTCTGCTTCAAGTATAGCCCGAGCGCACGCACGCCTTCCCATACCTTCACAGCGTCACCGTTTCGTAACGCCTTCCTTCGCAATGGCACTAAAATAGTAACAAATATGTGACGAAGGCGTCGAAGCCCTTCCCTCGGCGGTTTCGTTGACTACAATGGGGGCATGAAACAGTTGAGGCGGCCAGGCGCGAACTTCCGGCCCCTCGGAGCGACCATAGGAGGTCCATCATGTCCCAGATCATCTCTTCTTCCCAGTTCGCCACCGAAGTGGAAGGCGCAGACGTTCCCGTGCTCGTCGATTTCTTCGCCACGTGGTGCGGGCCGTGCAAGATGCTCGCCCCCACGCTCGACCAGGTGGCCGCAGAGGTCGCCGGCCGCGCCAAGGTGGTCAAGGTCGACATCGACGCAAGCCCCGACCTGGCGCAGCGGTTCGGCGTTATGAGCGTGCCCACGCTTGCGGTGTTCAAGGACGGCAAGCTGGTGAACCAGGCTGTGGGCGTGCAGCCTAAGCCCGCCATCATGGGCTTGCTCGGTATGTAGGGCGCTGCTCGGGCCGCGTTGCGTGCGAGCATGCTGCGACGCATGCAGGCGTGCCGTGATTGCGCACCGGTTGCATTACCTCCAACCTGAACCGGCGATAATCGAACCGTGGCTAATAAGTCCCGAACTCAAAGGGTCTCCATAACCCTGTGATATCATTTTCGGCTGAAATCAAGCGAAAGGCGTCGCCCCGTATGGGACGGCGCCTTCGTTTACGATAGCGGCGAAGACCCGCCGTGCGCCTCTTGCCCTTTGTGCGGCAAGGCGCGGGCGGCCGGCTTCGGTTCAGGCACCCCCGGTCCTTTCCCAGCTCGTCGGTTCAGGGCCCTAAGATTGGAGGAAACGCGTGATCACGCGCTCGATGGTCCCCGAGTACCTGAAGTACATCCTTCCCACCATGCTCACGTTCACGATGGCGGGCATCTACGGCGTCATCGACGGCGTCTTCGTCGGCCATGCCGTAGGCGACGCCGGGCTTGCGGGCGTCAACGTGGCATACCCGCTCGTGTGCCTTATCTTGGCGGCGGGAACGGGCCTTGGCATGGGCGGCGGCGTGATCAGCTCCATCGCTCGCGGCAGGGGCGAGACGGAGCGCTCGCAGCGCGTCGTCGGCGTCACCTTGTTCATGCTCGTGGTGGCTTCTCTTCCCATCCTGGTGTTGTATTCCCTGTTCGCCGAGCAGCTGTGTCGGGTGCTGGGAGGCCAAGGCGAAACGCTTTCGCAGGCGGTCTACTATCTGAAGGTCATCGCCATCGGCGCGCCGTTCCAGGTGCTCGTCACAGGCTGCACGCCGCTTATCCGCAACAAGGGTATGGTCGCCTTCGCCATGTGCGTGCAAGTGTTCGCGGGTTTGGTGAACGTGCTGCTCGATTACCTGTTCGTCATGGTCTGGGGACGCGGAACGGCCGGTGCCGCCGAGGCGACGGTGGTTTCCCAAGCGGTTGCCTTTGTGTTCGTGCTCGGTTTCTTCCTGCACCGGAACAACCGCGTGCCGCTGCGCGATCTTGTCCCCGACGGCTCCATTTGCGCGCACATCCTCAAGCTCGGCGCGGCCCCGTTCGGCTTGACGCTTCTGCCCGAGGTGTCCACGGTCGTCAACAACATCTCGCTGTCCTACTATGGCGGCGAGACGGCGCTGGCCGCATATGCCGTCATCGCCTACGTGGCCTTCTTCGTGCAGATCATGATCCAAAGCGTCGGCGACGGCAGCCAGCCGCTCATCAGCGTGTACCGCGGCGCCGGCGATGCCGATGCGGTGCGAAGGCTGCGCAACACCAACTACTTGGTGGCCATCACGTTCGGCTTCGTGGGCCTTGGCATCATGTTCGTGGTGCGCAACGCCATTCCGCTGCTGTTCGGCGCCTCGGATATCGTGACGCCGGTCATCGCGTACGCGCTGCCGGTATTCTCCATCTGCTATATCTTCTACGGCTTCACGCATACTACCACCTCGTTCTTTTACGCGGTCGACGATTCGCGCTCGTCGAACATGCTCGTCATCGCCGAGGCCATCATCGTGTGCGTCGTGGTGTTCGTCATGGGCCTGCTGTTCCAGGTGGACGGCATCTGGTTCTCGCCCACGGTGTTGCAAATGCTGCTGTGCATCCTTGCCGGCACCCTGCTGTATCGCCGCCATAAGGCGCATAAGGAATAGGGAAGGGAAAGCCTTGGTGCGCTGCTTGTTCCTCGGCGGGCAAGGTGCGATCCCTCGGAGTGCGGCTGTCGAAGCGCCGGGCTGCGAATGGGGTTCGCATCCCGCGGCGGCCGGGCGCGCCGTGGTTGATTTGCCCGGTCGTGGTTGAGCGTGCGTCCGGTGGCGGGCGAAGGACCTTGCGTGCCGAGTCCGCGATTCCTGTTTATGGATGGGAACGCGCCCTATGGTGAACAAGAACGAGGCAGCGCCATCTTCTGGGCGGTTTTGCAGGGAGAATCGCTTCTTTGGCAAAACTTCACCTGGGCTTTTGGCGGCTGGAGGCTGAAAAACGCCCGACAAAGCACCCAGATGTCCGGACAGGCGTCAAAATCGAGGCTGGATTTCTGCAAAACCGTCCAGAAGATGCGCTTTGCGCGCAGCGACCGCCTTGGCGCGATGTCGGCATCGCATGGCATCGCTTATGTTTTGTATAAATGGTACCAACAGAGTAACAATATCTCGGAAAGGCTGCTCTAGCCCCTATAATGAGCGCAACACAAAAGCGAACGCGGTTTCTTGGCCGCGGATATGGGGGATACCTATGAACAGCCTACCGAATAACATGCACGGTGAAACCGGCGGGCCGGTCGCGCCTGGCGCCTTGGGAGCGCCCGACGCCCCGGTCGTGCCCGACGTGCCGATTGCGCCTGGCGTCCCGACCGCATCCGACATCCCGGTCGCGCCTGACGGCCGGGTCTCGCTTGGCAAGCCGGTGCTATCGGTCTCGACGGCAGCGCCTGAGGCCCCCAGCGGCGACACCTTTGACGTCGCCGTCATCGGCGCGGGTCCGGCGGGTTTGACCGCCGGATTGTACGCTGCGCGCGCAGGGCTGCGTGCCGCCGTCTTCGAGCGCCTCTCGCCTGGCGGGCAGCTCGCGCAAACCGAGCGTATCGAGAACTACCCGGGCTTTGCCGATGGCGCCGGCGGCTTCGAGCTTGCGTGGTCCATGAAGGAACAGGCCGAGCGTTTCGGCGTGCAGATCATCAACGAGGAGGTCTCCGCGCTCGACCTGACGGCGCCGGTGAAGCGGTTGGACACGCCGTACGGCTCTTACGGCGCACGTAGCGTCATCGTGGCCACGGGAGCCCGTCCGCGCAAGCTCGGCGTTCCCGGCGAGGCCGAGCTCACGGGCCGGGGCGTTTCCTATTGCGCCACCTGCGACGGCAGCTTCTTCCGCGGGAAAACCGTTATGGTGGTAGGCGGCGGCAACACCGCCGCGGCCGACGCCATCTACCTCTCGCGCCTTGCCGAGCGCGTCATCCTCGTGCATCGCCGCGACAAGCTGCGCGCGACGCCCATCTACCACGATCAGCTGGCAAAGCTCGAAAACGTCTCCTTCATGTGGAGCACCGAGGTGCGCGCCCTGCACGGGGAGGACGGCAAGCTGGTTTCGGCCCAGGTGGAGCATCTCGGGAACGGCGCCCTGGAGACCGTGCCCGTCGACGGCGTCTTCGTGGCGGTGGGCACGCAGCCCAACACCGAGTTCCTCGCAGACGCCTTGCCCCTTGACACGGGCGGTTACATCTCGGCGTCCGAGACCGGCGAAACCTCCATCCCCGGCGTGTTCGCGGCGGGCGATGTGCGCGCGAAAACCCTTCGCCAGGTGGTCACGGCGGTATCCGATGGTGCAGTCTGTGCGGAGCAGGCTGCAAACCATGTTGCAATCTGATAAGATTTTACGGTTCGACAACGGCCTTGCCCGCGCCTAACGCGCACGCAGGGCCCATGCCGCGGGTCCGTCCGCGGCCACCGGCAACATATGACGAAGGATGCACCGACCATGCAAGATAGCGAAATGCGCGACAAGCTGGAGAAGATCATCAAGGCCTACGAGGAGCTGCAGGCCAAGATGAGCGACCCTGCCGTGCTTGCCGATCAAAAGGAATACAACAAGCTGGCCAAGGAATACTCCGACCAAGGCGAGCTGGTGGAGAAGTCCCGCGAGTACCTGCAGGCCTGCGCCGATATCGACGAGGCCAAGGAGATGCTCGGCGATCCCGACATGAAGGAGTTCGCCCAGGAGACCATCTCCGCCGCAGAGGCGCAGCTTCCCAGCCTGGAAGAGGACATCAAGTTCCTGCTCATCCCCTCCGATCCGGCCGATGAGAAGGACATTATCGTGGAAATCCGCGCCGCGGCCGGCGGTGACGAGGCCGCCATCTTCGCGGGCGACCTGTTCAAGATGTACGAGCGCTTCTGCTCCTCGCGCAAGTGGAAGATCGAGCTCATGGACGTCAGCCCCTCCGACGCGGGCGGCTACAAAGAGGTCCAGTTCAAGGTCAAGGGCGACAAGGTGTACTCGGTCATGAAGTTCGAGTCCGGCGTCCACCGCGTGCAGCGCGTCCCCAAGACCGAGTCCCAGGGCCGTATCCACACCTCCACCGCAACGGTGGCGGTGCTGCCCGAGGCCGACGAGGTCGAGGTCGACATCAACGAGAACGACCTGCGCATCGACGTGTACCGCGCCGGCGGCCCGGGTGGCCAGTGCGTCAACACCACCGACTCCGCCGTGCGCATCACGCACCTGCCGTCGGGTTTGGTCGTGCAGTCCCAGGACCAGAAGTCCCAGCTGCAGAACAAGATCGCCGCAATGGCCGTTCTGCGCGCCCGTCTGTACGAGAAGATGCTCGCCGAGCAGCAGGCCGCCGAAGGCGCCAAGCGCCTGGCGCAGATCGGCTCGGGCGACCGCTCGGAGAAGATCCGCACCTACAACGGCCCGCAGGACCGCGTGACCGATCACCGCATCGGTTTCAACTCCACCTACACCAGCGTGCTGCAGGGCGACGGCCTTGACGACGTCATCGCCGCGCTTCAGGCCGCCGACCGAGCCCAGAAGCTCGAAGAGGCAGTGTAGGCTAGGAAATCCCATCAGGGGGAATCGCATCGCGGCGCGAACGAACCGCGCCGGGATGCTTCAGTCGCCGAAGGCGCGCCACCGCAGCAACGGTGCCGCGCCTTCGGCGTTGTTTTGCGTCGACCGGTTCGATTGCCGGTCTTGTGGATAGAGCCCTGCTCCGCGCGCGAGCGTTGCGAGCGGCAAACAATGCGGGGCATGGGCTTGACGGAAGGTGAAGGAAGCGGAACATGGGCGATATGTGGACGATCAAGGCCGCGCTCGATTGGACGGTGGGCTATCTCGAGCGCAAGGGCGACGAGAACCCGCGCCTTTCGGCCGAGTGGCTGCTGTCAGAGGCTTGCGACATGTCCCGCATCCAGCTCTATGTCAGCTTCGATCGCCCCTTGTCGCTTGAGGAGCGCGATATCCTGCGCGGCTATGTCACGCGTCGCGGCAAGGGCGAGCCGCTGCAGTACATCACCGGGTATGCGCCCTTCCGCCACATCCAGGTGAAGGTGCGTCCGGGCGTGCTCATTCCGCGCCCCGAAACCGAGGTGCTCGTCAGCGAGGCGCTCTCGCTTCTGCCCGCGGCGCACCGGCGCGTTGCGCTTGACAGCACTATCGACGCGTGGGAAGGGGATGCGCTCATCGCCGTCGAGGCCGCAGCGGCTGAGGCGGCGCAGGCTGCATCGGACGACGACCCTGAGGTTTTGAAGCGCTCCCAGCAGGCCATTAGCGACTATTTGGGCGCCCAGCACGATCACGCCCCTGGCGAAGGCGAGGTGCGCCCCGAGGGCTCCGCGCCGTCCAAGCCCCGACCCTTGCTCGTGGCCGATATCTGCACGGGAAGCGGGTGCATTGCGTGCTCCATAGCATACGAGCGCCCCGATACACGCGTCATCGCCACCGACATCGCGCCCGAGGCGGTGGCGCTTGCCAAGGACAATGCCGCTGAGCTGGGGCTTTCCGATCGCGTCCGCATCGAGCAAGGCGACCTTGGGTCGCCGGTGCCCGTCGCCGCTATGGGCCGGCTCGATTTGGTGGTGTCCAACCCGCCCTACGTTCCCACGGCGGTGCTTGCCGAGATACCCAGGGAAGTGGCCGATTTCGAGCCTTCGCTTGCCTTGGACGGCGGCGCCGACGGCAACGACATCCTTCGACGCTTGCTGCCGTGGACGGCGGCAGCGCTTCGTCCCGGGGGCGGTTTCGCCTTCGAGTTGCACGAGACCTGCCTTGGGGCAGCGGCGGAGCTGGCGCGGCAGGCGGGCTTTCAACAGGTTCGCATCGTCGACGACTTGGCCGGCAGGCCCCGCGTGCTCACAGGCGTCAAGCCGGTGTAAACCGGTAACCGAATCGTGCGCTCCGGCTTGAAGGGCCGCAAATCGTATGAAGCAGCTTACGAAACGGCCTCGCTTCCCAAACCGGGAAGCGAGGCCGTTGTCGCATGCGAACAGGGGAGAGGGCGAACGTATGTGAACGGGGACGGAGGTGTGCTCGCGACGTGAACGCACCTCCGTCCCCGTCCCCCGTTCGCCGGCCGAATCCTAAAGGAGAGCCCGTTTTGCGCGGGAGCGGGTGCGGACCTTGGGTGCAGCCGAGGCGACTGAACGCCTCTTCCCGGTGAACACGCCTCCGTCCCCTGTTCGCGAGCTGGGGGTAGCAGGCGGGCTTACTCGATGCCGATGGCGGGGATGTTGCGCGGCATGTTCGCTCCGGCGACCACGATGCCGTCGCGTTCCATCTGCTTGCCGATCTCCACGTACAAGGCCGCGTCGGCGGCGTTCTGGGCCACCTCCTCGTCGGTGAGCGTGCGGATCTGCTTTGCGGGAACGCCCACCATCACGGCGCGAGGCGGCACTTCGCGGCCTTCGGGCACCAGCGCCCCGGCTCCGATGAGCGCTTCGGTGCCCACGCGCACGCCGTTCATCACGATGGCCCCCATGCCGATCAGCACGCCGTCCTCGACGGTGCACCCGTGCACGGTGGCGTTGTGGCCGATGATCACGTTGCGGCCCACCGTCAGCGGGAAGCCGGCGTCGACGTGCAGGCTGCATCCTTCCTGGACGTCGCTGCCCTCGCCGATGACGATCCGCTCGCCGTAATCGGCCCGGATCGCGGCCTCGGGCAGCACGGTGGCGTCGCGTGCCAGCTCCACGTCGCCGATGACGGTGGCGTTCAGGGCGACTCGCGCTTCGGGGTGCATCTTCACATGGCGATACCCTTCGGCGGGTACCAGGTTCTCATGGCTGTTCATGGGAAGCCTCCTTGTACGGCTTGCGGTTTGGGTGGCGATTCCGTCCCTGTTACCTGCATCTTCGCACGTATGGCATGCCGCAATCCGGTCAATTTCGCCACTTCGTCCGCATTTTGAAAAAAATCGGTGAGAAACAGTTGCCATCCGCACGTCCGGCGCTATACTTACGCCCACAAGTTCATAAACGAAATGCTTTGACGAGGATAGTAGAGACGAACCCATCTTCAAGCAAGCCGGCGGTTGCTGCGAGCCGGTGTTGGGCGGGCTCGAAAACCCCTCCGAGCAGTTCCGACGAACGCTCGGCCCCAGGCGAGGAACATTCGCGCAAGGCCGGTGCAAGTAATCTGAACCGGTGACTCCGTTATGCGTCGCATATGCATTCATGTGTATGCCTTCTCTTTTGAGGTCCTGGTGCAGGTTGCTTGCAGCAGGATTTTTTTATGCCCCAAAAGGGCAGAAGAAGGAAGAAGGATTGGCATGCAACTTCGCAGCGACGCCGTCAGATGCGGCATTCCGCGCGCCCCTCACCGCAGCCTGCTCAAGGCCGACGGCCTGACCGACGAGGAGCTGAAGCGCCCGCTTGTCGCGGTGTTCAACTCCCGCAACGATATCATCCCCGGTCACAACAACCTCGATAAGATCTGCGAAGCCGTGAAGGCCGGCATCTACATGGCCGGCGGCGTGCCGTTCGAGATCTCCACCATCGGCGTGTGCGACGGCATCGCCATGAACCACGACGGCATGCACTACTCGCTCGTGTCGCGCGAGGCCATCGCCGACAGCTTCGAGTGCGCCGTCCAGGGCCATGCCTTCGACGCCGCCGTGTGCATCCCCAACTGCGACAAGATCGTCCCCGGCATGCTGCTCGGCGCGCTGCGCGTGAACATCCCCACGGTGTTCGTCTCCGGCGGTCCCATGCTTCCCGGCCATCAGCCCGGTTGCTCGCAGGGCACCACCACCGACCTGAACACGCTCTTCGACGGCGCCGGCCAGGTTGCGGCGGGCACCATGACCGAAGAGGAGCTCAAGTACTTCGAGGACACCGCGTGCCCCACGTGCGGTTCCTGCTCCGGCATGTTCACCGCCAACTCCATGAACTGCCTGTGCGAGGCATTGGGCATCGCGCTTCCCGGCAACGGCACCATCCCCGCCGTGTACTCCGAGCGCCTGCGCCTGGCCAAGCATGCCGGCATGAAGGTCATGGAGCTTCTTGAGAAGGGCATCTGCATCAAGGACATCATCACCGAGGCCGCCATCCATAACGCCATGGAGTGCGACATGGCCTTCGGCGGTTCCACGAACACGGTGCTGCACCTCACCGCCATCGCGCAGGAGGCCGGCCATCCCATCACCATGGACGATTGGGACGCGGCAAGCGCCCGTACCCCGCACCTGGTGAAGCTGCAGCCCTCCGGTCCGCGCCCGCTCATCGACCTGTACGCCGTGGGCGGCGTGCCGGTGGTCATGCACGAGCTGGGCGAGGCGGGCCTGCTCGACCGCAGCGCGCTCACGATCATGGGCACCATGGACGAGTACCTGGCCAACTGCACCAAGCCCGCCGACGGCGAGGTGTGCCGCACGCACGACAACCCCTTCTCCAAGGTGGGCGCCCTGCGCGTGCTCCATGGCAACGTGGCCCCCAACGGCGGCATCGTGAAGAAGTCGGCGGTCGACCCGTCCATGCTCACGCACACCGGCCCTGCCCGCTGCTTCGACTCCGAGGAGCAGGCCTGCGAGGCCATCTTCGCCGGCAAGATCAACCCTGGCGACGTGGTGGTCATCCGCTACGAAGGCCCCGCCGGCGGACCGGGCATGCGCGAGATGCTCACGCCCACCAGCGCCATTGTAGGCATGGGCCTTTCCAAGTCGGTGGCGCTGCTCACCGACGGCCGCTTCTCCGGCGCCTCCAAGGGCCCGTGCGTCGGCCACATCAGTCCCGAGGCCGCGGCCGGCGGCCCGATCGCGCTGATCCAGGACGGCGATCAGATCACCGTCGACATCGAGGGCGGCGCCATCACGCTGCACGTCGACGATGACGAGCTGGCGGCCCGCCGCGCGGCCTTCGTCGCGCCGGCCCCCAAGCACAACCATGGCGTGCTGGCCAAGTACGCCAAGCTGGTTTCCTCCGCAGACAAGGGAGCGTATGTGTCATGAGCGAACGCAAGCAAGATAAGCACGCGTCCACCGCAGGCCAGCCCCGCGGCTTGGGCAGCAAAAACCCCAAACAGGGCCAGGAGATGATCGGCGCGCAGGCCGTGGTGGCCTCCCTCGAGGCCGAGGGCGTCGACCTGGTGTTCGGCTACCCGGGCGGCCAGGCCATCAAGATCTACGACGCGCTCTACGATAGCAAGCAGCTGCATCATGTGCTTTCCCGCCACGAGCAGGGCGCGGTGCACGAGGCCGATGGCTATGCGCGCGCCACGGGCAACGTCGGCGTGGTCATCGTGACCTCCGGCCCCGGCGCCACCAACACGGTCACCGGCATCGCCACCGCCTATATGGACAGCGTGCCGCTCGTGGTCATCACCGGCCAAGTGCCGCGCGGCGTCATCGGCACCGACAGCTTCCAGGAGTCCGACATCGTCGGCATCACCATGCCCGTGGTCAAGCACTCCTTCCTGCTGCAGTCCACCGATGAGCTGACGTCCACCTTCCGCGAGGCGTTCCATATCGCCGCATCCGGCCGTCCCGGCCCGGTGTTGATCGACATCCCCTCCGATATCCTGTCGGAGAAGATGGTGTTCAACTATCCCGATAAGGTCAACCTGCCCTCGTATCGACCCACCTACCGCGGCAACGCCAAGCAGATCCGCGCGGCGGTCCAGCGCATCCAGCGCGCCGAGCGCCCCGTGCTCTACGTCGGCGGCGGCGTGGTCAGCTCCGGTGCCGCCGATGAGCTGGTCGAACTGGCTAATGCGCTGCAGCTGCCCGTGGTCACCACGCTTATGGGCAAGGGCGCGTTCCCCGCTTCCAACCCGCTCAACATCGGCCCGGTGGGCATGCACGGCTCGAAGTACGCAAACCTTGCCATGACCGAGTCCGACCTGATCATCGCATGCGGCGCGCGCTTCTCCGACCGCGTGACGGGCAAGCTCTCCGAGTTCGCCCCGCACGCCGAAGTCATCCATATCGACATCGACCCGGCCGAGATCGGCAAGATCCGCAAGGTGCAGATCCCCATCGTCGGCGACCTTCGCGGCGTGCTCGCCGGCATCAACGAGGCGGTGGCCAAGGCCGGCGCCAAGCCCATCACCGGCCCGTGGCTCGAGCAAATCGCCGAGTGGCGCCGTCGTTACCCGTTCTACCACTCCGACCTGGTGGAGGATCCCGGCCGCATCGTGCCGGAGACGGTCATGCAGAAGCTTTCGCGCAAGCTTGACGCCGAGCATTCCATCGTGGTGACCGAGGTCGGCCAGCACCAGATGTGGGCTGCGCAGTTCATCGATCGCGAGAAGCCGCGCACGTTCATCTCCTCCGGCGGCCTGGGCACCATGGGATTCGGTTTCCCGGCGGCCATCGGCGCGGCCTTCGGCTGCCCCGACGACCAGGTGGTCTGCGTCGCCGGCGACGGTTCGTTCCAGATGAACTCCCAGGAGATGGCCACGGCCGCCATCAACGGCGTGCCGGTTAAGGTGCTCATCCTGGACAACCGCGCGCTTGGCATGGTGCATCAGTGGCAGAAGCTCTTCTACAACGAGCGCTACAGCTTCACGGAGCTGTCGGCCAACCCCGACTTCTGCAAGCTCGCCGATGCCTACAGCTGGAAGTCCCGCCGCATCACGGCCCCCGAGGAGGTCGACGCCGCGCTTGACGAGATGCTGGCCTGCGACGGCCCCTTCCTGCTCGACGTGGCCATCCCCGATGACCAGAACGTCTTCCCGATGGTGGCCCCCGGCGCTGCCATGTCCGACGTGCTCGGCGCCATCGACGTGGCCGTCGGCGCCGTGCGCACCGACGTGCCCGGCCAGCCGGCGCCTGCGCCCGAGCCGGAGAAAAGCCCCTGCGCCAAGATTGATGCGCAGTTCGGCGGCCGATGGGAAAGCGATCCCGAAGACAAAGGACCGCGCGAGGGCGAGCAGCCCGAGGACGCGGACGTGGAAGGGGAGTCCCGATGAAGCACATCCTGTCCGTTTTGGTTGAGAACAAGCCCGGCGTGCTCTCGCGCGTCACGGGCATGGTCTCGCGCCGCGGTTTCAACATCGATTCGCTGTCGGTCGGTCCCACCGAGGATCCCACCATGTCGCGCATCACCATCATCGTGAAGGCCGACGAGCTTGCCTACGAGCAGCTCACTAAGCAGCTCAACAAGCTGGTGAGCGTGTTCAAGATCACCGACCTCACCGACACGTCGGCCATCGAGCGCGAGCTGGTGCTGTTCAAGGTCAATGCCGCGCCCGACCGCCGCAACGAGATCATCGAGATCGCCAACGTGTTCCGCGCCAAGATCGTCGACGTCGGCCGCTCCAGCCTCACCATCGAGGCCACGGGCGACGAGTCGAAGCTCAAGGGCATGGAGGACCTGTTCCGCGCATACGGCATCAAGGAGATTACGCGCACCGGCAAGATCGCCATGTCGCGTGCCTCGAAGGAGTCGTAGGCGTCATGGCTTCTCGCAATACGTTGTGGCAGCGCAGGCTGCGCATGTGGGCGATGCCGTGATCGGTATGAGCGCGGTATGCGGCGTACGCGTTTCGCCGCTGCCGGCCCCATGCTGAAACGATTTCGCACACGCTATACTTCCGGGTACATCAGCCAAGAAGAAAGGAAATACCACCATGGCTGTTACGATCTACTACGAAAACGACGTCGATCCGAAGATCATCCAGGGCAAGAAGGTCGCCATCATCGGTTACGGCTCCCAGGGCCATGCCCATGCCTTGAACCTTATGGACTCCGGCGTCGACGTGCGCGTCGGCCTGCGCGAGGGTTCCAAGAGCTGGGCTAAGGCCGAAGAGGCCGGCCTGAAGGTCACCACCATGGACCAGGCCGCCGAGGAAGCCGACGTCGTCATGATCCTCGTTCCCGACGAGCTGCAGCCCGAGGTCTACGAGCAGCACATCGCCGCTCACCTGAAGGCCGGCGACACCCTGGCCTTCGCCCACGGCTTCAACATCCACTACGGCTACATCAAGGCTCCCGAGGACGTCAACGTCGTCATGTGCGCCCCGAAGGGCCCGGGCCACATCGTGCGCCGTCAGTACACCGAGGGTTCCGGCGTGCCGGATCTGGCTTGCGTGTACCAGGATGCCACCGGTGACGCTTGGGACATCATCATGTCCTACTGCTGGGGCGTCGGCGGTGCCCGTTCCGGCATCATCAAGGCCACGTTCGCCCAGGAGACCGAGGAGGACCTCTTCGGCGAGCAGGCAGTCCTGTGCGGCGGTCTGGTGGAGCTGGTCAAGGCCGGTTTCGAGACCCTGACTGAGGCCGGTTACCCGCCCGAGCTGGCTTACTTCGAGTGCTACCATGAGATGAAGATGATCGTCGACCTTATGTACGAGTCCGGCATCCACTTCATGAACTACTCCATCTCCAATACCGCCGAGTACGGCGAGTACTACGCCGGCCCGAAGGTCATCAACGAGCAGTCCCGCGAGGCCATGAAGGAGATCCTGCATCGCATCCAGAACGGCGACTTCGCTCGCGAGTTCGTCGCCGACTGCAAGAACGGCCACAAGTGGCTCTTCGAGCAGCGCGAGGCCATCAACAACCACGAGATCGAGCAGACCGGTGCCAAGATCCGCGGTATGTTCTCCTGGGTCAAGTCCGACGAGGCCGAATAAGGCGAACGCTTCGGCTTTGGCCGCGTAGCCATAAAAGGCTACCGGCCGTCACTCGAATCGGCTTCCCTCAAGGGGCCGGGCATAACGCCCGGCCCCTTCGCTGTTTGCGGCCATGCCGGGGTCCCGAAGCATAGATGGGTGCAGGCGGAGTTCGCGCTCGTTCGTCGGCGCGGCTTTGAAGCGCTTTGCACATGTTTCGGTTTGCTGCTCGGGGCGCCCTTGCATGCAGCGGGTGGCTGCCCCCGGGGACTCCTCGCGCATCCCGTCGACGCATCTGGTTTTCGCGCATTCGATTACGACTATCGGCCTTTCTCCGGATATTTGCATCTCGGATGCGCCGCGCCGACGCGCGTTGTGTAGTATGAAGGCATATGCGAACACAACACGAAGGGTGGTTATTGCGCATGACGAAGAAGGTCCTGGTTACCGAGAAGCTGGCGCAGGCCGGTTTGGACCGCCTTGCGGAAAAAGGCTTGCAGGTAGATGTCAAGCTGAAGATGTCCACGGATGAGCTCATCGAGGCCATCCCCGACTACGATGCGCTCGTGGTGCGCTCCGCCACGCACGTCACGCGCGAGGTCATCGCCGCGGCTTCGAAGCTGCGCATCATCGGCCGCGCCGGCGTGGGCGTGGACAACGTCGACGTCGAGGCCGCCACCGAGGCCGGCATCATCGTGTGCAACGCCCCCACCTCCAATATCGTCTCGGCCGCCGAGCAGACCATGTGCCTGATGCTGGCCTGCGCACGCAACACCGCCCAGGCAAACGCCAGCATGCACGCGGGGGAGTGGTCCCGCGGCAAGTTCTGCGGCAGCGAGCTGTATGAGAAGACGCTGGCCATCTTCGGCCTGGGCCGCATCGGCGGCCTGGTGGCCGAGCGCGCCCGCGCCTTCGGCATGCACCTGGTGGGCTACGACCCGTACTGCAGCCCCGAGCGCGCCGAGCAGCTGGGCGTGGCGCTCTACGACAACATGGACGAGCTTCTTCCCCTGGCCGATTTCATCACGGTGCATCTGCCGAAGACCGACGAGACCATCGGCATGTTCGGCCCCGAGCAGTACGCCGCTATGAAAGACGGCGTCATCCTGGTCAACGTGGCGCGCGGCGGCATCTACAACGTCGACTCGCTGGCCGACTTCCTTGCCGCCGGCAAGATCGGCGCCGCGGGCATCGACGTGTTCGAGGAAGAGCCCTGCACGCAAAGCCCGCTGCACGAGTTCCCCAACGCCATCCTTACGCCCCATCTGGGCGCCTATACCTACGAGGCGCAAAGGCGCGCGGGCGTGCAGATCGCCGATTACATCGCCGCCGGCCTTGAGGGCAGCGTCGTTCCCACCGCGCTCAACATGGCGCCCGTGCCGCCCGAGGTCATGGACGCCGTGGGTCCGTACGTGCCCGCCTGCCAGATGATGGGCAGCATGTTGGCCCAGCTGGGCGGGGAAGTGCCCAAGCGCCTGTCGCTCACCGCATCGGGCAAGGCCGCTCCCGCCGATGCCACCATCCTTATGGCCGGCACCCTTCAAGGCCTGCTTTCCTACAAGAACCTGGCTACGGTCGTCACGCCCGTCAACGCCGAGGCCGTGGCCCGTCGTCACGGCATCCGCGTGGACACCGGCGCGCACGCGTCCGCTGGCGCGTACTCCTCTTCGGTGACGGTGGTCGCCGATGGCCGTGAGATCGGCTGCACGCTTTCCGGCGAGGACCAGCACGTGCGCCTCATCTCGCTTTTGGGCTACAAGGTCGATATCGCTCCCGGCCCGCAGGCGCTCATCTTCCAGTATGAGGACCGCCCCGGCCGCGTCGGCACCATCGGCTCCATCCTCGGCGACGCCGGCATCAACATCACCACCATGCAGATCGTCAACGACCCCGAGGCAGGCCAGGCCATCGTGTACATGAACGTCGAAGGCGAGCTTGACGACGGCGTGCTGGCCCAGCTGCGCGAGAACCTTGAGGACCTGAAGAACCTCTGGTACGTGAAGCTGTAGCCGAACAGCCGCATATCGTTATGCGCCCGTCGCGTGAAGTCGCGGCGGGCGTTTTTGCGTTCAGGCGGCCGAAGGGGGGGGGTCTGCTCCGTTGGCTGCAGATCTCCCTTGCATTCCGGCGGCAAAGGGGGGCTCTGCGTTCCGGTTTGTTATCGCGTCCGCTGATGCAAGGGGGGTGTTCGCTGAACGCCTCCCTTGCGTCCTGGCTGCCGGGCGACCCTCCGACCTATCGGCTCGATGCTTTTTCGCGTTTCGGCGTTCGAAAATCATTTGCGTGTCGACTCGCAAACGTGCTCTACGTCGCAAGGGCGTTCCGCAACCGCTTGATTAGGACAAGAATTAACATGTGGGTAACTTGTTGAACGTAGTTTTAACTCGACCGTTGCGCTAGGTGTATTAGAATGATTCACGTTTTGTAAATAGAGCCGAAAGGAACGGAAATGACGCGCAAGATCGCAATTTTCGACACAACGCTGCGCGACGGCGAGCAATCGCCGGGCGCTTCCATGAACACCGAGGAAAAGCTTGTTGTGGCGCGTCAGCTGCTACGTTTGAACGTTGACGTCATCGAAGCAGGTTTCCCGATCTCGAGCCCCGGCGATTTCGAGAGCGTTCGCCGCATCGCGGAGCTGGCAGGCGATGACGCCACCGTCGTCGGCCTGACCCGTGCCGTTGCTAAGGACATCGACCGCGCCGCGGAAGCGCTCAAGTACGCCAAGCGTCCCCGTATCCACACGGGCATCGGCGTGAGCCCCAGCCATATCCACGACAAGCTCCGCATCACCGAGGACCAGTGCATCGAGCGCGCGGTGGCCGCCGTCAAGCATGCGAAAAGCTACGTTGAGGACGTCCAGTTCTACGCCGAGGACGCCGGCCGCGCCGACTATGCGTTCCTCGCGAAGGTCATCCAGGCTGTCGTGGATGCCGGCGCAACCGTCGTGAACATCCCCGATACCACCGGCTACAGCCTGCCCGACGAGTTCGGGCGCCGCATCAGGTACCTCATGGAGAACGTCCGCGGCATCGAGAACGTCACCGTCTCGGTCCATTGCCACAACGACCTGGGCATGGCCACGGCCTTGTCGCTGGCCGGCGTGGAAAACGGCGCCTCGCAGATCGAGTGCACCATCAACGGCTTGGGCGAGCGCGCGGGCAACACGGCCATGGAGGAAGTGGTCATGGGCATCAAGATGCACGGTGAGGAGCTTGACGCCCACACAGACATCAATACCCGCGAGTTCCTCAAGGCCTCCCGCCTGGTTTCGTCCATCACCGGCATCAACGTCCAGGTGAACAAGGCCATCGTCGGCGCCAATGCGTTCGCGCATTCCTCCGGCATCCATCAGGACGGCGTGCTGAAGAAGCGCGACACCTACGAGATCATCGATCCGGAAGAGGTCGGAGCCGGCAAGTCCCAGATCGTGCTCACCGCGCGTTCGGGCCATGCGGCTTTGAAGCATCGTCTGGAGGAGCTCGGCTATGAGCTCGACAAGGAAAAGCTCGACAAGATGTACGATGCCTTCCTTGATCTGGCGGACAAGAAGAAGGAGATCTACGACGAGGATCTCGAGTCGCTTATGAACGAGAGCCATCGCAACGAGGCTGCGCTGTACTCGCTGGAGTCCGTGCAGATCTCCTGCGGCTTCCCGCTCAAGCCCACGGCCACCGTCACGCTGCGCAACCCCGCAGACCAGGTCGTCACGGCTTGCGATTTCGGTACGGGTCCGATCGACGCCGTGTACAAGGCGGTCAACAAGATCGTGCAGGTGGACAACGACCTGACCGAGTTCTCGGTGCAGGCCGTCACGCGCGGCATCGACGCTCTGGGCGAGGTCACCATCCGCGTGACCGCTCCCGACGGCGAGGTGTACACGGGCCGCGGCGCCGATGGCGACATCGTCGTGTCCTCCACCAAGGCGTACCTGAACGCCTTGAACCGCCTTCTGAACGACAAGGCGGAGCACGCGAAATAGGGTGCAGCGAAACATGAGCTTATAGCAACGAAAACGGCCTGCGAACGGATGGTTCGCAGGCCGTTTCGGTTGAGAGGAGGTATGCAGGGCGAAACAAGCAGGTCATGCATACGTATGCCGTTCAGCGCTTTCTGCAACGAATCGCATGGGATGCAGATTGCGAGAGTCGCTGCAATTGCCTCACGACGATCACAGCACGCGTCGCAGCTGCTGTTTTTTGATTTCGCTCTCAAGCGAGGAATGCACGATGTTTTGGAACGGCTTCACGTCTGCGACAAGGTCGGCGCAAGTGGGGTCGCACACCTTATGCTGGAGATAGGAAAGGATCGCCCCGGTATAGAACTCCGACAGGAATCGGACGTTCCCTTCCGATAGATAACGGTTCGACAGGATGAAGCGGATATCCGCCGCCATCGCCGGGACGTAGAGTCGATACAGATAGGCTTGCAGGCTGTCGGGTCCGCTCATGCGCAGCGTTTTGGCATAGAATGAGCGGCGATACTGAAAGCACTCGGCCAGCATGTCGAAGAACACCGACCCGTCCAAGCTGCGCACGCCTACCTTCTTATGCACGTAATAAGGCAGGGAAGGGAAGGAATCGTCGCTTTCGGGCTCGAAGAGCAGGTCGTCGTCGGCGACATTGGCTTTCAGCACATCGGCAAGATCGCGTCGGAACACCCATCGGATCAGGTGCTCCTTGCTTTCGAAATGATAGTAGAACGTTTTACGGTTCTTCCCGGATGCTGCGACGATGTCGGAAACCGAGATCTTCTCTATTGGCTGATGCTCTGCCAGCTCAATGAACGAGTTCCCCAAAAGCCCCATAGTGTCTAACGAACCCATGGTGTGCATCCTTTCTTCGAAGCAACCGCCAAAGCGCCGATAGGCCTTTTATGCGTTCTCTCTAGCTGGTTTGCAGTATACATCAGATGGACAACAGGCAACAAATGGGGGGATTAAGAAATAGCGTACCTTTGTGCGATGTTTCGAGTAAAAAGTTTTAAATATTCTGTAAAACCGCAGGTCAGCGAAATTATGAACGGAAGTTATCAATCAACCCATGATTCAATAGGTATTCGCTATGACAGCCCAAATTGGCGAAAAATCACTCAAAACCGGCATAGTGACCGGTTCCGGCTGTTTTGCAAGCGCGTATAGTTCAGCTCAAGGAAACCGGGTAAATCCCGGAGGTCCGGCAAAACTCGAGCCAAGGAGATAAGATGGACTTCAATTTGACCGATGAGCAGCAGATGCTGCTCGAGAGCGTGGATGAGTTCTGCGAGCGCTACTTCACCGAGGACGTCGTGAAGAAGATGTACGAGGATCACGGCATGCCGCAGGAGATCGCCGAGGCTTATCGCGACGCTGGTTTCGGTTTGATGGGCATTCCCGAGGAGTACGGTGGAATCCCCATGGATCGCGTGACCATCGGCCTGATGATCGAGCGTCTGTACCAGAAGAGCGGCTGCATGCACATCCTGTACCAGAACTCCCTGTCCATGTTCGACATCATGGAGTTCGGCACCGAGGCCCAGAAGCAGGAAGCCATGGACCACTACATGGACACCGGCTGGCCGATCGCTTCCCTCTCCATCTCCGAGCCCGGCGCCGGTTCCGACAACCGCTCCATGACCACGGTCGCCAAGAAGCAGGCTGACGGCACCTACAAGCTGTCCGGCCAGAAGACCTGGGTGACCATGGGCGAGAAGCTGCCCTACACCATCGTCGTCGCCAAGGACGAGGATCCCAGCCACGACAACGGCAACATGTCCCTGTGGTTCGTCAAGATGGACACCCCCGGCGTCTCCACCGCTCCGCTGCACAAGATCGGCCAGCAGTGCATCCCGTTCTGCGAGGTGTACCTGGACGACGTCGTCCTGACCGAGGACCAGCGCATGGGCGAGCCGGGCAAGGGCTTCATGATGCTCATGAAGAACTTCGAGGTCGAGCGTTCCTACATCGTCGCCGAGCAGGTCGGCCTTGCTCAGGCTGCTCTCGAGGACGCCGCCAAGTACGCTAACCAGCGCATCGCCTTCGGCAAGCCGATCACGCGCCTGCAGATGATCCAGGAGCTGCTCGCCGACATGGAGATCAAGGTCCAGAACACCCGCAACATGCTGTACAAGACGCTGTGGATGATGGACAACGATCAGCCCGTCCAGCTCGAGTCCGCCATGCTGAAGCGCTACGGTTGCAAGGCATGCTGGGAGGTCGCCGATTCCGCTCTGCAGATCTACGCCGGTCTGGGTTATACCACCGAGGTCCGCGTCGGTCGTCTGTGGGCTGACATGCGCGGCAACATGTTCGGCGGCGGCACCCATGAGGTCATGGCTTACATCGCCGGCCGTCAGGTTGCGAAGAAGTACGCCGAATAAGCACCGCTTGTTGTTCAGGGGCGTCCGTGCAACGGAATGCCGGTCGCCCCATCTTCGATTCGTGGCATAACGCCCGTGGCAAACGGGCTGTATGTATCGTTTAAGTCTTACGAAAGGACGGATTCCATGAGGATCGCAGTGGCTTTCAAGGCCGTTCCCGACGCCCAGGACGTTCAGGTTGCGGGCGACCGCACGCTGGACTTCTCCAAGGCGAAGCTGACCATCTCCGAGTACGACAAGAACGCCCTGGAGCTGGGCGCTCAGTTGGCCGATGAGGCCGTCGCCATCACCGTTGGCGGCAAGGACATCGACAACTCCAAGCTCAAGAAGGACGTCATGGCTCGCGGCATGGGTCATCTGTACATGGCCGCTGACGAGGCTCTGGCCGACCTGGACGCAGCCGCCACGGCTGCCGCCCTGGCCGACGTGCTGGCCAAGGCCGGCGATGTCGACGCCGTCATCTGCGGCGACGGTTCCGCTGACAACTACCTGCAGCAGGTCGATGTGCAGCTGGCCGAGAAGCTCGGCTGGCCTGTCGTGACCGCTGCCGCCAAGGTCGAGGTCAACGGCTCCACCGCCGTCGTGACCCGCGCCCTCGAGGATTGCACCGAGGTCGTCGAGGTCGAGCTGCCCGCCGTCATCTCCGTCACGCCCGACGTCGCCGAGCCGCGCATCCCGGGCATGAAGGACATCCTGGCCGCCGGCAAGAAGCCGATGGACGTCGCCGGTGCCGACAACGCCCCGGCCGCCGCTCTGACCACGGTTGAGTGCCTGGCTCCTGAGCAGGTTGCCCGTAAGCTGGAGATCGTCGACGCTGCCGACGACGGCGCCATCGAGAAGCTGGCCGCCGCTGTCAAGGCCGCTCTGTAATCGGAAAGGTGAGGTGTCTTATATGAAGGCATTGGTTATCGCTGAGCACGCAGACGTCGCCCGTGAGCTGGCTGGCGGTGCTCGTGAGCTGGGCGCCGACGAGGTGTCCCTGGTTTGCTTCGGCGGCGCCGTCGAGGGTGCTTCCGACAAGGTCCTGAACGTTGCCGTGCCGGCTGGCGCGCTGGTCGACGACGCCGCTTACGCGCTGGTCGACGCCGCTAACGCTGCCGACGTGGTGCTGGTCGAGGCTACCCGCCGCGGCAAGGTCATCGCCGGCCGTCTGGCCGCCAAGCTGGGCACCGCCGCTGCTGGCGCCACCGTCGAGCTGACCGTCGAGGGCGGCCGCGGCACGTACTTCGGCGGCGTCGCCGAGCGCGTGCAGAAGGCTGCTGGCGACAAGCAGGTCTACATCGTCGCCGCTGGCGTGTGCGATGCTTCCAAGGCCGCCGGTGCCGGCGCTGCCGAGGACGTGGCCTGGGTTGCCCCCGAGCGTGCTGCCAAGGTCACCGGCAACGTCGAGCGTCAGAAGACCGCTGCCGACCCGACCAAGGCCGACGTCGTCGTGTCCGCCGGCCGTGGCTTCGCCGCTGAGGAGGACCTGCAGAAGGCTCGCGACCTGGCTGACAAGCTGGGCGGCGCCATCGCTTGCTCCCGTCCTCTGACCGAGGGCGTCAACTGGCTGCCCACCGAGCTCTACGTCGGCGTGTCCGGTATCACCGTCACCCCGAAGCTCTACATCGCTGCCGGCATCTCCGGCCAGATGCAGCACATGGTCGGCGCCAACCGTTCCGCTACCGTCATCGCGGTGAACAAGGACAAGAACGCCCCGATCTTCAAGCAGTGCGACTTCGGCATCGTCGGCGATCTCAACGAGATCCTGCCTGCGCTGACCGCGGCTCTGTAACAGGTTTGAAAGCCCGTCCTTCAAGGGCGGGCTTCTTCTCGATGCTGCGCGGGCGCCGGGCGTCCCATCCGGTTGCAGGTATCGATTCAAGGTTTGCGCCTTGCTTCGATCGTCCGGCGTCCTGAGGCGCCGGGCGCCCGCGCCGATCATCGACCGATCCGCTGCTTAAGCGGGTCACCCAAGACGAGAACACGTTAGAAAGGACGAATGGTGGCTGAAGCTGATTTCGACATCATCGTCGTGGGATCTGGCTGCGCGGGCGGTGTGGCGGCTTACGTGGCCGCATCCGCCGGCAAGTCCGTCCTGGTCGTCGAGCGCGGCAACTTCGCCGGCGCCAAGAACATGACCGGCGGCCGCATCTA
>NZ_CAKUAT010000009.1 GCF_934636665.1 uncultured Senegalimassilia sp. | reverse complement strand
TGGCCGCGCTGCCGGTGACCATGACGGTCGCCTGGACGCTCTAGCCGCCCGCGGGGCGGGGCGCCCGGCCCCGCGCCTGCCGCGGGGAGCGGGCCGTCCCTCCCGCCCGGGCCCCGTCCCCCGTTCGGGGCGGGCGCCCGGGGCGGGCCCCTTCCCTTGGAGCGGCGGCTCCCCGAGCCGCCGCCCTCCCTTCCCCAGGCTGTCGCCCAATCCCCGGGCGGCAGCCCTTCTGCGTTTAGGGACGATTTGCGCGGCGGCTCCGGGTCCTGACGCTTCGGGTGACACTCGGGGACGGAGCACTAGGTGTCCGGGTTTTAGCTTGGGCTTCGCATGCGCCCCCGGCGAGCAGGGGTTCGTTTATGGGCGAACGCTTGGAGTGCTTCGTAGACGTAGGTCATGATCCTTCGCCGATACTTTGAGACGGATGCTGGGGTCCTGACACTTGGGGTTCTGGCTGAAGCGTTGGGTTGGCTTTGGGGCGTCTTGAAGTGGCCGCTTTGGGGAATCCGGACACATAGTGCTACGTCGCCGAAGTGTCTGGGGTAGTATGAGGTGGTAAGGGAAGCCCGGCGGTGGGGTCGGGCGCGTGTCCTGAAGGAGGATGCTATGGATGCAAAGGTGTACGAGCTGATCAACGATCAGATCCGCAAGGAGCTGTATTCGGCGTACCTGTACCTGTCGTTCGCCGATTATTATGCGGAAGAGGGCCTGGAGGGTTTCGCCCATTGGTACGAGATCCAGACGCAGGAGGAGCGCGACCATGCGCTGATCTTCCGCAAGTACCTGCATGAGAACGGCTGCAAGGTGAAGCTGCAGGCCATCGACCAGCCCGACAAGACCTTCAGCAACCATCTGGAGCCGCTGGAGGCAGCGCTGGAGCATGAGAAGTACATCACCAGCACCATCAACGACATCTACACCGCGGCGCTTGAGGCGAAGGATTACCGCACCATGAAGTTCCTCGACTGGTTCATCGAGGAACAGCAGGAGGAAGAGGACAACGCCGAGAAGCAGGTGTCGCGCATGAAGCTGTTCGGCAGCGACGCCAAGGCGCTCTACGACCTGGACCAGGAGAACGCGGCGCGCGTTTACACCGTGCCCAGCCCGCTTGCGAACGCGTAGCCTCACGGCGAAGGCGGTCTTGCCAGGTTTGCGGGCGGTTCGCCCGGCTTCGGTAAACGCGACAGCGTGCCGGCAAGGTGTTTCGTTCTGGCGATTCCGAATGCAAAACCACGCTGAAAAGACGCTCCGATACGAATCGGGGCGTCTTTTGTGTTCAGGGCCGAAACAGTTGAGGGTGTGGGGTACTGCATACGCCGCGCCCTGTCGGATGTCGTCTCGCGGTTTTGCGGTGCCTATCGACTGAGCGCGCTGCATCATTCACGGCGCCTATCGATTGCGGACGCTTCTGAGTGGCTTATGCATAAATAATGGAACATTATGCATTTCTATAAAAAGCCACAAATAGTGATATCTGTGGCTATAATGCGAGTTCAGAGGCCGAAAATGATTATTTCATCTGCGTAAACGGCTTTTTGGCCAGGTTGCGGAAAATGAGCTGGCATGCAACAATACTGCCTGTCCGACAGAAGACAAATTGCAAAACTCAAACGACTATCTTCGCCAAATCGACTGTCTCGGGTTTGCAGGTTCCGTCGCCAAGCGGAACGCGGGTTGCCAAGACCCCGCACATTGCCTGTCGGGATTCCTTTCGAAAGCCGGGTCCTTCCTACCCGGCTTTATTTTTTCCTTGTGCACCTGCAAGAAACTATTTTCGCCTTGCGCTCGCGTTCGTTTCGAAGGCTTTCCCGCAATCCCTTTCCGGCATCATAGCGCCGAGCTGGGTGGTTTTGCGGCGTTGCGCAGCCGCCTCTTATCGCATGAGCGAGGCAATCTTTGCCCGATAGCGCCAGGCGCCGGGTTCGAGCGCTATACTGAGCGCATCGTGCTGCTTGCGGGCGAAGGTGGGCGGCGCGGCGTCCCGAAACCAAGGAAGGCGGTTCCCATGGAAGACTTCGAGTTCGTTTCCCCTACGCATTTCGTGTTCGGCCACAACGCCGAAAGCAAGGTCGGCCCCATGCTGGCCGAGCGTGGCGCGCATAAGGTGCTGCTGCACTATGGCGGGCAGAGCGCCATCAAGTCGGGCCTCATCGACCGCGTGTGCGCATCGCTCGAGCAAGCCGGCATCGAGTACGTGAAGCTGGGCGGCGTGCGCCCCAACCCCGAGATCGGCCTGGTGCGCGAGGGCGTCGCCCTGTGCAAGGAGAACGATGTGGACTGGGTGCTTGCCGTGGGTGGCGGCTCGGTCGTCGACTCCGCGAAGGCCATCGCCAACGGCGCCCGCATCGATTACGACGTGTGGGAGCTCATCACCAAGAAATACCCGAACACCGAAGTGCTGCCCATCGCCGTGGTGCTCACCATTCCGGCAGCCGGCAGCGAGGCGTCGAAGAACACCGTCATCAGCAACGACGAGCTGGGCATGAAGACCGGTTACGCCAGCAACTATCAGCGCCCGAAGCTGGCGTTCATGAACCCCGAGCTCACGTTTACGCTGCCGCCGTTCCAGACGGCCGCCGGCATCACCGACATGTACTGCCACCTGCTCGAGCGCTTCTTCGACGACGTGGGGGCCGTGCCCGTCACCGACGGCATGAACCTGTCCGTTATGCGCACCATCCGCGCCGAGGCCCCGCGCGTGCTGGCCGAGCCCGAGAATTACGACGCCCGCGCGAACATCATGTGGGCCGGCATGCTGTGCCATCAGGGCCTTTTGGGCATGGGCCGTCACGAGGACTGGGCCACGCACGGCCTTGAGCACGAGCTGTCCGCCTACGACACCACCGTCACGCACGGCGCCGGCCTGGCCTGCCTGTTCCCGGCGTGGATGGAATACGTCTACGACGCCAACCCGGCGCGCTTCGCGCAGTACGGCTACGAGGTGTTCGGCCTGGCGCCCACGGGCGATATCGAATCCGACGCGCTGTCGGCCATCGACGAAACGCGCATGTTCTTCGCCAGTCTGGGCATGCCCATCAGCTTGGGCGAGCTTGGCCTGGACGAGGACAACATCGAAGATGCCATCGCCGAGATGATCCCCACCCTGCGCGAGAACAAGGGCGAGCCGTTCGGCAGCTTCAAGAAGCTGACCATGGAGGATGCCGCCGAGATCTACCGCTTGGCGTTGTAAGAGAATCGCCCGCCTGTCGATGTCCGGCAGGCGGGCGTTTTGCGACGTCTACATGAAGCAGCCGGCGATGATCACGATAGCGGTGGTGAGCAGGCCCGATACGGCGATGCTGACGCCGGACATGGCGCCTTCCAGCTCGCCCATCTCAAGCGCCTTCGTGGTGCCCACCGCATGGCTGCAGGTGCCGATGGCCACGCCCTTGGCGATGCGGTTGTTCACGCGGAAGATCTTCGACATGAGCGGCGCGAAGATGGCGCCGAGGATGCCGGTGATGATGACGGCCGCCACGGTGATGGACGTGATGCCTCCCAGCTGCTCCGACACGGCGATGGCGATGGGGGTGGTCACGGATTTGGGGATGAACGACGTGGCCATCTCGTCGCCCAGGCCGAGCAGCTCGCAGAGCGTGTATGCGCTGATCATCGACACGACCGAGCCTACCAGGCAGCCGCAGAAGATGGGGATGAAGTGCTGCTTGAGGATCTGGCGTTGGCGGTAGACCGAATACGCCAGGGCGACCGTCGCCGGCCCCAGCAGAAACGAGACGAGCTGCACGCTGGACTCGTAGGAATCCAGCGGGATGTGGAAGACGCATAGGAGCGCGATGATGAACGCCACCGTCACCAGCAGCGGGTTGAGCAGCGGGGAACGCACCTTCTTGTACAGCGCCACGGCCAGCTTGAACACGATGAAGGAGATGACGGTGCCTAAAGCCAGGGTTGCGATGAGGTTCAGCATGGTTTAGGCCTCCTTGCCGGCGATGGGGGAGATGATGCCGGTTCCCGGCGTATGCGGATGGTGCTTGCCGGCGCCTTCGATATGCGCGTTGCCCGAATCAGCGTTCCCGGCCTGGGCGTTCGTCGCGTTCTCCGCTTCGACGGCGGGGGCAAGCGCGGTGTCCTTGCCCAGCTTCGCCATAACCCAAGACACGAACAGCACCGTGTAGGACGTGGCCAAGAACACGATGACGGTGGTGGTGATGCAGACGAACGCGAACTTCGCCGCCGCGGCCTGCAGCATGGAGAAGCAGCCCATGATGGCCACGCCGGCGGGGATGAAGAACACGGACATGTTATCGATAAGGTAGTCGCACGCCTCGCTGATGTATTTCGTCTTCAGGATGTGCGTGCCCAGCAGCACGAGCAGCAGCACCATGCCCAAGATGTTGCCGGGAAGCGTGATGGGCAGCACGGAGGCCAGCGCGCAACCGGCGGCGTATACGCCCATGATCAGGCATAACTGGGCCAGCAGCAGCAAGCCGTGCCTGATGGAGCGCTGTAGGCGCTGCTTGGGGGTATCGGCGCCCTTGAACATCTCGTCGTGCGTTTCCTTCAGGTCTCCTTTGACTGAAGCGACGAATTCCTTGAAGTGCGCCCAGATTTTGCGCGCACAACCCTTGACGCTTGCGGCGTCGTTATTCGATTTCATGATGTGTGGAACAACCCCTTGTCTGATTTTGGGAATGGATACCGTTTGTCTCGAATTTCATACTAGGACGCTTACCCGGCATTTCAAAAGTTTGCCGGGGAATCCACGCGACCGGCATAAGCCGTGCAGCGGAATCTCACAAAACCCAGGCATGCGAAAGGGGGCGATGGAAATCGGTTCCCATCGCCCCCCTGCGATAAGTTGGCGGATCGGTTGTCGGGTTTTCGGCTGGATGACTCGGTTTTGCGCTTCCGGCGTCAGACCGGCAGCGTTAGCGCACCCGGGCCTTCCATGCCAGCGCGGCCGCGGCTATGACGAGCGCCGCCACCGTTGCCACCAGGCCGATGGTGGGCGCCTTGTATCCGACCAGCATGACGGCCGTGCCGAACAGCGCCATGACCAGGCACAGGATGCTCAGCCACTTCATGTAACCCTGCGCGTCCATTTAGTAGTTCACATCCTTGTCGTCCAGGCGCCCGCGGAAGACGCGGTACGCGATCACGTGGTAGGTCAACACCAGCGGCACGCCCACGCAAGCGATGCCGGTCATCCACGCCAGCGACGTGTCGGAGGACGCCGCGCTCATTAGCGTGATGGAGGTTCCCACGCTGCCGGGGGCGGCAACCACCAGGTTGGGGAACAGCGTGACCGCGGCAAGCGCCACCAGGCAAACTGCGGCCGCCGACTGCAGAAGGAACGCCATCAGGTCGTTGCCCTTGCGGCCCAGCGCGATCGACGCGACCACGCACGCAAGGAACACCAGGGCGACGACCACGCCGGCGGCGAGCATGCCCGGCGCGAATGCGGGCTTTACCACGGCGAACGCCAGGACCGTCGCAACGGCGAACAGCGCCAAGGCCGCGATCTGGCAGGGCACGCGCAGCTTCGCGGCACGCTCATGCACGGCGGAGCCGGCCGGCGCCTTCAGCGCCACCCAGGCCGCGCCGGCGGAAAGGCACATGGCAAGGCCGAGCAGGCCGGCGACCAGGGTAAACGGCGACAGCAGGCCCAGAAGCGGCACGCCTGAATAGTCGCCGTTGGCGGCCATGGGGATGCCGGCGATCACGTTGCCCAGCGCCACGCCCAGCAGCAGCGCCGGCAGGAACGAGCCCACGGTGAAGCAGACGTCCCAGGCGCGCGCCCATTGCGGGTCGTGGGCGCGGAACTCAAGCGAGACCGCGCGGACGATCAGGCCGAACAGCACCAGCATGACGGCCAGGTAGAAGCCCGAGAACGTGGTGGCGTACGCCGCGGGAAACGCCGCGAACAGCGCGCCGCCGGCGGTGAGCAGCCACACCTCGTTGCCGTCCCATACCGGGCCGATGCTGCGGCGCACGAGCGCCCTCTCGCGCTCGTCTTTCGCCAGCGCGCGGTACAGGACGCCCACGCCCAGGTCGAACCCGTCGAGCACGAAGTACCCGGCGATCAGCACGAAGATCAGAAAGAACCAAAGGACTGCAAGCGCGCTCATGGCTATTCCCCTTCCTTGACGGCGTCGTTATCGGCGGCGTTGGCCGCGGGGGCGGCATCGCCGACGGGGCCGCGCTCGATGAAGCGCGAGATCACGCGCGCCCATCCGATGAACAGGAACACGTACACGGCTGCGAACAGGGCCAGGGTCAGCAGCAGCTCAGGAGCGGAAACCGACTGAGAGATGGCGTTGTTCGTCAGCAGGCTCACGCCGTCGGGGCCGGACGTGGAAGGGTAGACGACCCAGGGCTGGCGGCCCACCTCGGCGGTGATCCAGCCAACCTGGATGGCGACGAACGGGAACAGGGGGCTGACCAGCAGCAGCTTCTGCAGCCAGCGCATGGAGCGGATGCGGCCGCCGCGCAGGGTGAACACCACGGCCAGGATGGCCGTGATCATGATCAGCCCGTACATGGCAACCATAAGGTGGTAGGACTGGAACACCAGGTTCACGGGCAGGTCGGCCACGTCCATGTCGCCGTACTTTTCGGTCTGCGCCAGCGAGTTCAGGCCCTGGTACTGGGCGTCCCACGTGCCCGTTGCCAGGAAGCTGGTGCCGCCGGGGATGGAGAACGGGGTGATGACCTGCTGGTTCTCCTCATCGACCCAGCCGAACGCGTACAGCGGAGGCACCTCGTCGTCGTACATGCCCTCCATCATGGCAAGCTTGGTGGGCTGCTCCTGCGACACCTCCACGGCGGAGGAGTGCGCGGTGACGATCAGGGCGCACGAGGCCACGATGCCCACGACGGCGCCCACGCGGATGGTCTTCATGGCGAAGTCGGCGTGCTTGCCGCGCAGCAGGTACCATGCGCCCACGGCCAGGGAGGCGAACGCGCCCAGAATCAGCAGCGCCACCACCACGTGGGTGTAGCGCGGCAGCGTGGACGGGTTGAACGCCGCGGCCAGGAAGTCGGTGATGACGGCCTTCGAACCGTCGGCGGCCAGCTCGGCGCCGGCGGGCGTTTGCATCCACGAGTTCGCGATGAGGATCCACAGCGCGCTCAGGCACGAACCGGCCCACACGAGCCACGCCGACACGGTGTAGAACAGGCTGGACACCTTATTGCGCCCGAACAACAGCACGCCCAGGAACACCGATTCCAGGAAGAACGCGAACAGGGCCTCGGCGGCAAGCGGCGCGCCGAAGATGTCGCCCACGAAGCGCGAGTAGTCGGCCCAGTTCGTGCCGAACGAGAACTCCATGGTGATGCCCGTGGCCACGCCGATGGCGAAGGTGGCGGTGAAGATGCGCACCCAGAAGCGCATGGCGTTGCCATCGGCCTCGCTGCGGCTTCGGTGGTACTTGGTGGCGAAGATGGCCAAGATCAGGCCTAGGCCGATGGATAACGGGACGAAGATGAAGTGGTACGCCACGGTCAGCGCGAACTGGATTCGCGAGAGCAGCGCGACGTCGGATAGCATATCCATGAGAACCCCCTCCTATGTTCATATGCTACTAAACTAGTAACATAATACGCTGCGAAACAAGAAAATGGAAGTATTAACGAGATTTTGTATCGATTATTTTTGCGAGGATGCGCTGTCGTTGCGCGCTTGGGCGCGGCAAGCCGTGCGCGCGGCGTTTCGGTGCGCGAAGCCTGACGCGGAAGAGCGCGGTGCAGCGGGTTTTGGAGCTTGTTCGAGCGATGACCGGCTCGGCAGGGCTGTTTCTCGGGGCGCGTCCGGACGCATCGCGGCGTGCTCGGACGCGCCCTGCTGCGCTTTCGTCTAGTTGTCGGCCACGATGGAGTTCATGATGGCGGACACGATGCTGATGACGATGGACGCGAAAAACGCGCTGCCGAAGCTGGAGATGTAGAACCCCACGTGGAACATGCCGTTGCTCAGCCATGCGGCCAGGTACAGCATGGCGGTGTTCACCACCAGGTAGAAGATGCCGAACGTCAGGCACGTGATGGGCAGGCTGAGCAGCTGCAACAGCGGCTTGATGCTCATGTCGATGAGCGACAGCGCCAGGCCGGTGATGGCCACGGCGATCCAGCTTTCGGTGGTGCCCAGCACGGCGATGCCGGGGACCAGCCATACGGCGGCCCCTACGGCGACGGCGGTGGCCAGCCAACGGATGATGAATTGCATGGCGTCTCCTTTCGGTGGGGCGGGGCGGAAGCCAAGGCAGTTGCTTCCGATTATAGCCTCGCGGTATGCGCAGGGCGTGTGGGGCGCCGCCGCACCTGCCGCGGGGCATGCGGCGGCGCCTGCTTCGCTAGCGGTCGTCGTCGCGTTGCAGCTCGTCCAGGGTCTTCGCCAGGTCGGCGATCTTGAACGGCTTGCCCACGTGGGCGTTCATGCCCGAGTCCAGGGCCTTCTTCACGTCGTCCGCGTAGGCGTTGGCGGTCAGCGCCACGATGGGCGTGGTCTGCGCGTCGGGGCGCGGCAGCTTGCGGATGGCGCGCGTGGCCTCGTAGCCGTCCATCACGGGCATCATGGCGTCCATGAGCACGGCGTCGAAGTGCTGCGGCTCGCTTTCGGCGAACAGCTCCACGGCCTCCTTGCCGTTTTGCGCCTGTTCGAGGGTTGCCCCGCGCTCGGTGAGCATCTCGGCAAGGATGATGCGGTTGATCTGGTTGTCCTCGGCAACCAGATAGCGCCGGCCCTTGAACACCTCGGTATAGGAGGGGCGCTTCTCGTCCGCGTCGCCCTTCGCGCGGCCGTGCTCGGCGTCCTTGCCCGTTCGCTTGCCCTTGCCGGGGTCGTTCTCTGCGGCCTTGCGCGGGCACGGCTTCGCGCCTTCGCCCTCGCCAAGCTTGAACTTCAGCTTCACGGTGAACGTGGTGCCCTGGCCTTCCTTGCTCTCCACGTCGATGGTGCCGCCCATGGCGTCTACCAGGGCCTTTGTGATGGTCATGCCCAGGCCGGTGCCCTGAATGCCCTGCATCTGCCTACCTTCGGCGCGCTCGAATGGGGCGAAGACGTGGTCGATGAACTCGGGCGGCATGCCCATGCCGTTGTCGCGCACGATGAAGCTCAGGCGCGCGAAATTCGGGCTGGTCTGCTCGTGCTCCTCCACGTGCAGGGCCACCATGCCGCCGTCGGGCGTGTACTTCACCGCGTTCGACAGCAGGTTCAGCAGGATCTGGCGCACGCGCAGCTGGTCGGCGGCGAAGCTGCGGTGCTGCACGTTCACCGCGTCGAGCGTGAGCAGTTGCCCCTTCGCGGTGGTTTGCGGCCGCATGATGGCATCCACGTCGCGCAGCAGCGTGTCCAGGTCGCAGCATTCCTCCTGCAGCTCGATGGCGCCGCTTTCGATCTTGGACATGTCGAGCACGTCGTTGATCAGGCTTAACAGATGCTGCGACGAGGCCTGGATGGTGGCCAGGCATTCGTCGGTCTTGTCCCAGTCGCCGGCGTTGTCGCGCGCTATCTGCGTCATGCCCATGATGGCGTTGATGGGGGTGCGGATGTCGTGGGACATCTTCGCCAGGAACGTGCTCTTCGATTGGTTGGACTGCTTGGCTATGGCGAGCGCCTGCTGCAGGCGTTCGCGGCTCTCGGTCTCCTTCGTGCGGTCGAACAGCACGTACACCAGCTTCTCCGTGTCGCCCACCTTCGCGCGGAACAGCGTCTCGTGGTACCAGCGCAGCTCGCCGGTCTCCTGATGGCGGCGCGTGCTGTCGCCATCGCGGTGGTCGTTGCTGGGGAGCGTGTGCATGTTGGACTCAAGCAGGCTCTCCGATCCCGGTTCCAGCGAGCGGTCGATGTTGCGCACGTCCTTGGCAATGTCGGCGGCGGGGATGCCCAGGATGCGCTTCGTGTTCGGGCTGACGTAGTCGACCGAGCCGTCGTCGGGGCTGAACATGATGAAGATGTTGTCGGTGCTGCCCGATAGCGCGCTGAACAGCTGCTCGCGGTATTTCACTTCCCTGACCTGCTGGTGCAGCACGCGGCGTCCGTGCTGCACCAGGATGACCACCACCAGCGCGGCAAGCGCGAACAGCACCACCGATACGGTGGCTATGGTGAGCAGCTGCACCTCCGACATGCTGGCGTTGACCACGTTGCTCGGGACCACGCCTACCATCACCCAGTCTTGGAACCCGACGGGCATGTAGGTGAGGTAGTACTGGTTGTTGGCGGTGGAGAACTGCGTGGTGCCGCTTTGACCTGCGTCGATGTCGGAACGGATGGAATCGATGCCGCTGTCTGCGCCGAACGAGGCTATCTGGCCGAGCCAGTCGAGCAGGTTCGACGACTGCGAGTACTGGTCGGTTGCCGAGAACAGCAGGTTGCCGGCGGGCGTGATGACGAAGCAGCTGGACTGCCCGTCGAAGGCGTTCACGTCAAGGGCCGCCTCCATGTCGTGGTTGTTGTAGCTTATGGCGATGGCCGAGTATTCGAACCCGTCGAACGAGGCGGGCGTCACCGGCGTGGCGAACACCGTCAGCCCCGTGCCGCTGGTAGGGACGGTGTCCGCCACGATGCTGCTCCCGTTGTTCAGCTGGTCGAGCTGCTGGCCCAGGTTGAGCGTGCCGCGTTCGCCGTCGGGCGTGGCGTAGGCGCCCTGCGAGTTGATGAAGTAGAAGTCGGTGAAGCCCCACTTGGCCTGTTCGCCATCGATGAACTCGCGCGCCTGCTCGGCGTCGTCGCCGGACACGGCGCCGTCGGGCGAGTGGGCGGCGGAGTCCTCGAACATGGTGTTCCAGGTGCTCAGGTGGTTCCAGTTGTCGGACACCAGCATAGAGAACGTGTTGTTGACCTGGGAATATATCTCCTTCAGGTGGTCGGCGCTCTCGTCGTGCACCTTCTCTTGTATGAAGTGGACGTACAGGCCGCACACGCAGGCAAGCGTCACGATGACGATGCCGATGGCGGCGGCGAGGGATCGTCGTTGCATGGGACCTCGTTTCGGGCAAGCGCGGGCGATGTCCGCGCGGGCGTGCGGATGGGGTTCGGCGGCGGGCGCCGGCGCATGCACGCCGGGCCCGGTCGCGCATTCGGGTCCGGCGCGCATGCGTTGGGCAAGCTGTCGTCCGCACCATCATATGCGCTTCGGGCGGGCCGTGCCGCCGCACGGGCGAACATGTGCCGAACCGTGCCGCGTCCGTTGCCGGCCCGTTACGGGGAGGCGTGGATTCTGCCTTGAGGTTGCCGCCGGCGCGCCGCCGCCTGCCGCGCAAGTGCGTATACTGGGTAGTTACGGTTTTATGCAAGCGAACAAGGGGAGCTCATGAAGGAAAACGGCCAGAAGCGCGCAGGCGGGCAGGGCGGGAAGCGCCCGCGGCAGGCGGCACGGCCCCAGGCCGGTTCTCGGCGTCAGCAGGAGCGCAAGCAGGAAGGCGGTGCGCAGGCAGGCGGTCTGCCGCAGTGCCCGGTTGCGCGCCAGTGCGGCGCCTGCCAGCACGTCAACCAGCCCTACAGCCAGCAGCTTGCGGCGAAGGACGAGCGCGTGGCCCAGCTGTTTTCCCAGGTGGCAGCTCCTGAGGCGCTGCGTCCCACCCTGGGTATGCAGGACCCGTACGCCTATCGCAACAAGGTGATGTCCCCGTTCGCCCCCGGCGCGCCGCGCAAGGCCGCGCCCGGCAAGCGCGGCGGCAAGCGCCCCAGCCGCCCGGCGCCCCCTCAGCGCGACATCCTGTGCGGCATGTACGCCGCCGGCACGCACCGCATCATCGACACGGGGGAGTGCCTGATCGAGAACGCCCAGGCCAAGCAGGTCATCCGCGCGGTTCGCAGCCTTATGCTCAAGTTCGACATCCCGCCCTACGACGAGGACCGCGGCACCGGTTTCATGCGCCATGCCGTGGTGCGCGTGGGGCATACCACCGGCGAGGTGCTGGTCACGCTGGTCACTAACGGCCAGCAGTTCCCCGGCGCGAAGAGCTTCTGCCGCGAGCTGGTGCGCCGCTGCCCGTTCATCACCACGGTGGTGCAGAACATCAACGAGCGCCAGACCAACGTGGTGCTCGGCCAGCGCGAGCAGGTGCTCTACGGCCCCGGTTTCATCCTGGACAAGCTGTGCGGGCTGAGCTTCCGCATCTCGTCGCAGTCGTTTTACCAGGTGAACAGCGTGCAGACCGAGGTGCTGTACCGCCAGGCCATCGAGCTGGCGGGCTTCACCGGCGCCGAGCACGCCATCGACGCGTACTGCGGCACGGGCACCATCGGCTTGGTGGCGGCCTCCATGGGCGCGGCGCAGGTCACGGGCGTGGACTGCGTGGAATCCTCCATCCGCGACGCGCGTCAGAACGCGCGCCACAACGGCGTGGACAACGCGCGCTTCGCGGTGGCCGATGCCGGCGCGTTCATGCGCGACATGGCGGCGCAGGCCGCGGCGGCGGGACGTGCAGGCACCGACGAGGAGGGGCGCCCGCTCGTGCTGCTCATGGACCCGCCGCGCGCCGGCTCCACCGAGGAGTTTCTGCGCGCAGCGGTGCAGCTGGCGCCCGAGCGCATCGTCTACATCTCGTGCAATCCGGAAACGCAGGTCCGTGACCTGGGCTTTCTCAAGCAATTCGGCTACGGTGTGCGAACGGTGCAGCCCGTGGACATGTTCCCGCACACCGACCACATCGAGACCATCGCGCTCATCGAGCGCATGTAGCGGCAACCATATATATAGGTAGGGAAGGAAATGGCAGAGGAACAGCGAACGGGGAACGGGGCGGCCGCGGCGGGCGATGCCGGGCTCGGCGCCGATGCGGCCGCGCGTCCCGGGGACGTGCTTGCCGCGGCGCGGCGCACCATCGAACAACGCGGGCTGGCGAACGCCGACACGCCGGTGCTGCTCATGGTGTCGGGCGGCTCGGACTCCACGGCGTTGGCGTACGTTGCGCGCCAGCTGGCCGATGAAGGGGCCATCGGGCCCATCGCCATGCTGCATGTGAACCATCGGCTGCGGCCCGGCGCCGCCGATCAGGACGAGGCGTTCACGGCGCAGCTGGCCGAGCTTTTGGGAATTCCCCTGTTCAGCTGCCAGATCGACGTAGCCGGCCAGGCGCAGCGCGAGGGCGGCAACGTGGAGGCGGTCGCCCGCCGCGAACGCTACCTCGCTGCCAACGAGGCGCTCGCAAGCCTGTGCCGCCATGCGGCCGCGCCGCTGTCAGAGGGCCGCATCTTCACCGCCCACACCGCCGACGACCGCGTGGAAAACTTCTACATGCGCTCCATGGTGGGCACCGGGCCGGGCGGCTTCCGTGCCATGAAGTACGCCAACGGCCCCGTCGTCCGCCCGCTGCTCGACCTCGGGCGCCAGGACCTGCGCGACTACGTGCAGCGGCGCGAGCGCGGGGGCCTGCCGTGCGCATGCGATGCCGAGGGCTGCCTGTGGCGCGAGGACGCCACCAACGCGCATACCGATCGGTTCCGCGCCTACGTGCGCCACGAGGTCGTCCCGCACGTGAAGGAGCGCAGCCCGCAGCTGCTCGAGGTGCTCGGACGCACCATGAACCTGATCGCCGACGAGGACGACATGCTTGAGGAAATGGCATCCGACCTGGTGAAACGCCATATGGCGTGGACCGAGGTGCTGCCCGATCATCCGCCGGCCTACGAGGAGGGCGGCGTGCTCGCCCCCGAGCTGGGCACCCAACCCGTGCCGTTGCAGCGGCGCGCGGCGGTGCAGGTGCTGCAGGCCATGCTGGGCCCCGACGCACGCGTCGAGACGGCGTCGGTCGACGCGGTGCTGGCTGCGTGGGACGCGTCCGGCACCCCGCAAGCCGCCCCGCACGGCGGATACGTTGCCAACATCCAGGGAAACCTGGCGATCAGCGCGAACAAGCGCGGCGTGAGGCTTGAACCCATGGCCGCGTTCAGAGCAAGGAGAAGGAAATGAGCGAACAGCCCATGCCGCAAGACGCGGCGCAGGAAAACGAACAGGCCGCAGCCGAGCAGGCGCAGGCCGCCGAGCAGCCGATGACCGTCGACGTGATCCTTGCCAGCGGCAGCCCGCGGCGCAAGGAGCTTTTGGAGCGCGAGGGCGTGAGCTTCACCATCCGCGTGTCCGAGGTGGACGAGTCGCTGGAGCCCGACCTTGAGGCCAACCCGCCCGAGGCGGTGAAGAAGCTGGCCGAGCGCAAGGCCGGCGCCGTGGTGCAGGAGGTGCTCGGCGAGGGCTACACGGGCATGGCGGCCATCATCGGCGCCGACACCATGGTGGTGTGCGACGGCGAGATCTTCGGCAAGCCCGCCAGCATATCCGACGCCAAGCGCATGCTGCGCCGCCTGCAGGGCAACACGCACGAGGTGCTCACCGGCGTGTCGGTGTGGCTGGTGTCCGCACCCAACGCCGAGGACGTGTCTCTGGGTTTCCGCACGTTCGTGGACCGCGCGGCCGTCACGTTCCATCCGCAGACCGACGAGCAGCTGGCGGAGTACCTGAAGTGCGGCGAATCGTTCGACAAGGCGGGCGCATACGCCGCCCAGGGCAACGGCGCCAAGCTCATCAAGCACATCGAGGGCGACCTGGACACCGTCATCGGCCTTCCGGTGACGCGCCTGCTCAAGGAGTTTCCCGATCTGAAGTAACCGGCCCTGCCGCTCTTGCGGGCGGCGGGCCATCGGCATCCCGGGGCGCTGCGGCGCCCCGGTTCGCGTTTCGGCTGTTAGGGCCCTGCGCGGCATCGTCCGCCGCCCCGTGCGGCAGGTGCGCGCCGCATGCCCGCTTCCGGCGGTTTCGCCCGGTCCGCAGGCGGTCTGTATTTATGTGGCGTTACGGTATTGTCATGTGCCCGGTCGGGCCGAATGGTACACTTGTGCTCGTTCATATAAGGGCGCCTAGGGCGCTCTTCAGGCGAAATGCATCGAAGAGGTAATCATCGTGCACGAAAACATCGATCGCATCCTGTTCACCGAGGATGAAATCAAGCAGCGCGTCGCCGAGATCGGCGCGGGCATCACGCAGGATTACAAGGACGACCCCGAGGGCGTCATCCTCATCTCCGTCCTGCGCGGCGCGGCCATCTTCATGGCCGACCTGGCGCGTCAGATCCAGCTGCCGTGCGAGATGGACTACATGGCCGTCTCGTCCTATGGCAACGGCGTGAAAAGCTCCGGCGTGGTCCGCATCCTGAAGGACCTGTCCTCCCAGATCGAGGGCCGCAACGTGGTCATCGCCGAGGATGTCCTGGACTCCGGCCTCACGCTCACCTACCTGCTGAAAACGCTGAAGGCGCGCAACCCGAAGTCCATCGAGGTCGCCACGCTGCTGCGCAAGAAAACCCGCGCGCAGGCCAAGATCGACTGCGCATACGTGGGCTTCGAGTGCCCCGACGAGTTCATCGTGGGCTACGGCCTGGACTACGCGGAGCGCTACCGCAACCTGCCGTACATCGGCGTCCTGAAGCCCGAGCTCTACAACTAGGAAAGCAAGGCCTATGCCGCAAAACAATAAACCCCAGATCCAACAGCCCAACCCCCGGACAACCATCATCTCGGTTGTCCTTTTCCTGCTGGTGGCCTTCTTCGTGGGCCAGCAGTTCATGAGCATGTCGGAGTCTTCGCAGGGCACCACCGATAAGCTGGTGGCATCCGAGTTCCTGCAGGCGGTCGACCAGAACCGCGTCACGGAGGTCACGTACAGCGCCGGCGACTATACCGTATCCGGCACGTATTATCCCGCCGTCACGGCCGGCGATTCCGCCGCCGACGCGTTCAATAGCGCCATCGACGCCATGAACGCCGGCATGGCAACGTTGAAGGACCCGAACACGGGCAAGTCGCTCTCGGGCGTGGGCACGCAAGACATCGAGTCGCAAACGCTCGGCCAGGAGCACAAGTTCACGTGCACCTGGGCCGGCAGCTCGCTGTCCGACCTGATGGCCCAGCACCCCGAGATCAAGTACGAGGTGAAGACCCCCAGCCCGTGGGGCGACATCCTCACCACGCTGCTGCCCATCATCCTCATCGGCGCCATGCTGTTCTTCCTGTTCAATCAAATGGCGAAGGCGAATAACTCGCAGATGAACTTCGGCAAGGCCAAGGCCAAGCAGAGCATCGAGGAGCGCCCCGACGTGCGCTTCGCCGACGTCGCCGGCGTGGACGAGGCCGTCGAGGAGATGCAGGAGATCAAGGACTTCCTGGCCAACCCGGCCAAGTACCAGTCCATGGGCGCGAAGATCCCGCGCGGCTGCTTGCTGGTGGGCCCTCCGGGCACCGGCAAGACGCTGCTTGCCCGCGCCGTGGCCGGTGAGGCCGGCGTGCCGTTCTTCAGCATCTCCGGCTCCGACTTCGTCGAGATGTTCGTGGGCGTGGGTGCCTCCCGCGTGCGCGACCTGTTCAAGCAGGCTAAAGAGGCAAGCCCCTCCATCGTCTTCATCGACGAGATTGACGCCGTCGGCCGTCAGCGCGGCACCGGCTTGGGCGGCGGCCACGACGAGCGCGAGCAGACGCTCAACCAGTTGCTCGTCGAGATGGATGGCTTCGAGGCCAACGACTCCGTGGTGCTCATCGCCGCCACGAACCGCGCCGACGTGCTCGACCCCGCGTTGCTGCGCCCCGGCCGCTTCGACCGCCAGATCGTGGTGGACGTGCCCGACGTGAAGGGCCGCGAGCGCATCCTGAACGTGCATGCGAAGAACAAGCCGCTCGGCAGCGACGTGGACCTGTCCTCCGTGGCAAAGCTTACGCCGGGCTTCTCCGGTGCCGACCTGGCCAACCTGCTCAACGAGGCTGCGCTTCTGACCGCTCGCCGCAACAAGAAGATCATCACGCAGCAAGAGGTCAGCGAGTCCATGGAGCGCGTCATCGCCGGTCCCGAGCGCAAGGGCCGCGTGATGGACGACCAGACCAAGCACACCATCGCGTACCACGAAAGCGGCCACGCCCTGGTGGGCCACCTGCTGCCGAAGGCCGATCCGGTGCACAAGATCAGCATCATCAGCCGCGGCCGCGCGCTGGGCTACACCCTGTCCATCCCCAAGGAGGACAAGGTCCTCAACACGGTGGGCGAGATGCGCGATGAACTGGCGGTGTTCATGGGCGGCCGCGTCGCCGAGGAGATCTTCTGCGACGATGTGACCACCGGCGCCAGCAACGACCTGGAGCGCGCCACCAAGATGGCCCGCGCCATGGTCACGCAGTACGGCATGTCCGCCGAGCTGGGCGCGCAGGTGTTCGGCCAGCCCAACCATGAGGTGTTCCTGGGCCGCGACATGGGCAACACGCAGGACTACTCCGAGGAAACAGCTCGCCGCATCGACGACGAGGTCGCGCGCATCATGAAGGAAGCGCACGACCGCGCCTACGAGATCCTCAGCACGCATCGCGAGCAGATGGACCTTATGGCAAGCGTGCTGCTTGAGCGCGAAACCGTCGAGGGCGAGGCCTGCAAGGCGCTGCTGGACAACAACTGGAACGATTATCTGCAGCGCGAGGGCGATATCATCGCCGCGAAGGAGGCCGAGGAGGCGGCGGCGCGTGCTCGCGATGAACAGCTTGCCGACCCGAACTGGAACGGCCAGCAGGGCGGCCAGATGCCGCCGGCGCAGCCGGGTTCTCCCGTGCAGCCGTCCGGCGTGCAGCAGCCGCAGGCTCCTGTGAACGGCGGTCAGCCGCCGGTTCCCCCCGCGGGCGGTCAGCAGCCCCCGTACCCGCCGGCAGAGTAAGCCGGCGTGGTACCGCCGCACCTTCGCGGTGGGCGGCGGGATCGTTCGCGTACGACGCGCTGGGCTTTTCGGCCTGGTGCGCGGGCGCGGTGTGAAAACGTCAAGGTATAGCAAGAAGGCGGGCCGTCAGGCTCGCCTTCTTTTGAAAGAAAGGCATTCAGCATGATGTGGAAATGCGGCTCGTTCGAATTCGATACGCGCAAACCGGTGATCATGGGCATCCTCAACGTCACGCCCGACAGCTTCAGCGACGGCGGCACGCATAACACGCCCGAGGCGGCGCTGGCATGGGCGCAACAGATGATCGATGAGGGTGCGCACATGATCGACGTGGGCGGTGAGTCCACGCGCCCCGGGTCTGCCGAGGTGAGCGTCGAGGAGGAGACGGCTCGCGTGCTTCCCGTGGTGCGCGCCCTTGCCGAGCAGGGCGTCTGCGTGAGCGTGGACACCCGTCATGCCGCTGTGGCGAAGGTGTGCGTGGAAGCCGGCGTCGCCGTCATCAACGACGTGTCGGGCTTCCGCGATCCGGCTATGGTGCAGGTTGCCGCCGAAAGCGATTGCGGCGTGGTGGTCATGCACATGAAGGGCGAGCCGGGCACCATGCAGCAGAACCCGCAGTACGACGACGTGGTCGCCGAGGTGCGTGACTACTTGCGCGACCAGGCGGCCATGCTCGAGGCAGCCGGCGTGGCGCCCGAGCGCATCTGCGTCGACCCGGGCCCGGGCTTTGGCAAGACGGCTTCGCAGACCCTCGAGCTCGTGCGCAACTTCCAGGAGTTTGCGCGCCTGGGCTACCCGGTCATGGTTGCCGTTTCCCGCAAAAGCTATCTGGGCTTCGCCTACGGCATCGACGACCCGGTCGAGCGCGACCATGTGAGCGCCGCCGAGGCGCTTATGGCGTGCGAGCTGGGCGCGGGCGTTGTGCGTGCGCACAACGTGGCCGAAACCGTGAAGGCGCTGTCCGACATGCGCCCGTACGCGTTCTTGGGCCTGGGTTGCAACGTGCCGTTGGTGGCAGAGCCCGGCGAGGAGCTTGAGGGCAAGATCGCCATGCTCAACCAGGCCATCACCGAGCTGTGCAGCCTTCCCGATTCGCAGATCATCGATATCTCCAGCTTCTACGAAAGCGAGCCGGCCTACTACGAGGATCAGGACACGTTCGTCAACGCCGTGGTGCTGCTGCGCACGGGCATCGCGCCGAAGGAGCTGCTGGGATATCTGCACGCCATCGAGAACAGCCTGGGCCGCGTCCGCGAGATCGAGAACGGCCCGCGCACGTGCGACCTGGATATCCTGGACTACCAGCTCTACGTCACGGACAACGACGTGCTCACGCTGCCGCATCCGCGCATCCTCGAGCGTGATTTCGTGCTGAAGCCGCTGCTGGAGCTGCGCCCGAACCACGTGCTGGCCGACGACGTGCGCGTCGCGCAGGCGGCCAAGCCGGAATCCGAGCGCTACGGGAAGGCCGAGCGCGTCAGCCGCTAAGCCGGGGAAAACGTCGGGGCGCGGATGGCCGATGGGCCTGGGGCGCAGGCGATGATTCGGGCGTTGGGTTTGCGGGGTCCGGGGCCGGGCCATCGGCTTGGGCGATGGTCGGTGCCTTGCGATGCGGGGCGTTGGGCTTGCGGGAACGACCGCCGGTATGGGCGTTGGGTTCGCGGCTCGGGGCTCGTGGAGCTGGACCGCCGGCTCATTACGGTTTTCCGCGGCCTTGCGCCGCGCCGCCATATGAGAAGGGAAAGGTGCTGGGGATGCAGTTTCGCGTGCAATCGTTTGAGACCGTTACGTCCACGAACGACCTGATCAAGCAAGCTATCGAGGAGGGCCAGCCCGAGGGCCTGGCGGTGCGCGGCCTGCGGCAGACCGCCGGCTACGGCAGGCAAGGCCGCGCATGGGAAAGCCCGATCGGCGGCATGTACCAGTCGTTCCTGCTGCGACCCGACGTTCCGCCGGCGCAGCTTCCCACGCTCAGCTTGCTGGTGGGGTTGGCCGTCCGCCGCGCGATTACGAGCCTTGTTCCCGAGCTTGGGGGCCGCGTGCAGGTGAAGTGGCCGAACGACATCGTGGTGGCCGAGGCGGACGATTCCCCCTGCGAAGCCGCGCCCGCGGCGAGCGAGGGTCTGCCCTGCGCGAAGGAACCGACGTCCCTGTGCGATGCCGCCCTCGGTGGCGCAACCGGCGACGGCAGCGCATCGGGCGAGCCGGCTTCCGCCGGCGACCCCCAGCCTAAGCGCCCCTTCCATAAGCTGTGCGGCATCTCAACGGAGATGCATGCGCGGGCGCTGTGCGTGGGCGTGGGCGTCAACGTGGCCCGCCCGGCCGATGCCGCATCCGCGCCAGCGGGGAAGAACATTCCGGTATACCTGGATGAGCTGGGATTTTGCGAAGGCCCCGTCGAGGACCGCATCAACGCCGTGGCCGATGCGCTGTGCGATCAGCTTGCCGTCGTGTACCCGCTGTGGTGCGAGCAGGGCTTCGAGCCCTTCCAAGCCGAGTTCGACGCGTGCTCTGCGCTGTCCGGGCGCTTCGTGCGCATGGAGGACCTTTCGGGCAACGTGCTGGCGGCGGGCACGGTGACGCGCGTTGCCCCGGACGGACGGCTGGTGCTGTGCACCCCGGAGGGCGTGGAGGTGTTCGCCAGCTCAGGCGAGGCCCATATCCGTTAGGTGTCTGTGCGGTCGGCGCGTCGTGTGCGCGCCGACCGCGGCGCTTGCGCGCTGGCCATATGCGTCGTTCCTGCGTTTGCGCGCATGCGGCCTGCGCATGTCCTCGGCATGTGCGCGGTCGTAAAGCCGGTCATGTCCCGAAAGCATCCGGCGCCGTCCCTTTCGCTCCTCAACTCGATATGCACGAACGATGGAATCCCGGCATGGGGTTCTCCTGCGTGCGCTGTCTGTGGTCTGCCGGTCATACAATAGAATGCTGACGAAAATTTTAGGTAGTAAAAGGTTTCGAAAGGCAGCACGCAAGCATGACGCAAGAGCAAGAAACGAAGGATACGTCCGCGGCTCCGTCCCATCCGGCGGATGCCCAGGGCAAGTCCGCAGCGCCTGGCCGCCAGGGCAAGCCCGGCCAGCACGACAAGGTAACGCGTATGGGCACGGAGTCCATCCCGCGCCTTATCACCGAGTTCGCCGTTCCCTCCATCTTGGGCATGCTGGTCAACGGCGCGTACAACGTCATCGACTCCATCTTCCTGGGCCAGGCCATGGGCGAGATCGGCCTGTCCACCGCCACGGTGGCCATGCCCATCATGACGGTGTTCATGGCCATCGCCATGTTGGTGGGCAACGGCGGCAACGCCCTGGCCGCACTGCGCATGGGCGAGGGCAAGCCCGAGGAGGCCGAGCGTAGCCTGGGCAACACGGTCACGCTTTCCCTTATCGCTTCCGTTGTGGTGGCCATCGCCATGTTCATCCCTGCCTGCATCAACGCGCTGCTCGGCGTGTCGGGCGCCACTCCCGAGGACTGGGACTACGCCATGCAGTTCATCCGCATCATCAGCCTGGGCTTCATCTTCCAGTGCATCGGCATGGGCGTGAACAACTTCATCCGTACCGCCGGCGCACCGAACCGGGCGCTGGGCACCATGATCATCGGCGCCGTTGCGTGTACCGTGTTCAATGCCCTGTTCGTGCTGGTCATGGGCATGGGCGTCGTGGGCAGCGCGCTTGCCACCGTGTGCGGCCAGGCCATCTCGTGCGCCACGGTCCTGTGGTACTTCTGCCTGACGAAGGGCGTCCCCATGCGCCTGCACCTGCATATGATGCCGCTGCACGGCGAGACGGTGCGCCTGATCCTGTCGCTGGGCCTGGCAAGCTTCGCCGTCCAGGCGGGCATGGCCGCGGTGAACTTCGTGCTGAACAACCTGCTGAACATGTACGGCGCGCAAAGCCCCATCGGCGCGGAGGGCGCGCTGGCGTCCATCGGCGTGGTGCAGCGCGTGGCCTCGTTCGTCGTGCTGCCGCTCATCGGCATGTCGATCGCCATCCAGCCGCTGCTTGGCTTCAACTACGGTGCGCACCTGTTCAAGCGCGTTAAGAAGACGTTGGCCTGGGGCATTGCGGGCAACACGGTCATTGCCGTGGTGCTGTGGGCGCTCGTGCACCTGTTCCCCGCCCAGATCGTCGGCTTCTTCGGCATCACCGACCCGAACCTGCTGTCGTTCACGGTGTTCGCGCTGCAGGTGCAGCTGTTCCTCATCCCGTTCGTGGGCTTCCAGATCGTGGGCTCGAACTACTTCCAGGCAACGGGCCAGCCGGCGAAGTCGGTGTTTCTGTCCCTTACGCGTCAGATCCTGTTCCTGATCCCGCTTTATATCGGCCTGCCCATGGTCATGCCCGTATGGTTCCCGGGCTACACGGGCCTGGACGCGCTGTACTTCGCGTGCCCCGTGGCGGACTTCCTGGCCATCTTCACCACCGGCGTGTTCGTCCTGCTGGAGCTCAAGCGCCTGCGCAAGCTGGAGAACGGCCAGCTGCAGGCCAAGTTCTAACGGCGCAAAGGGCGATGCGTTTTGAGCGCGGCGCCCTTCACTTGTCGCTGGTGGCGCCTGATTCGATACCCGGATTTGTTTCAGCCTTGCAACGTTTTTTGCGCTGCAAGGCTTTTTTATGACCAAAACCGGTGGGGGAATTTGTGCGCGTGCTACAATTCCGCTGTGATTTGTAGGAAATAGGATCGATGCGTACGGCGCAGCGATCGCCGCGATGGGATCGCGGATGGGCCTTCTGGATGAACCAGGGGGACAAGGAAGGGGAAACCGTGGAGCAGGTTCAGAAGAAGACGGCCGCCGGGTCGCGCACGCGTTCGATCGCGTTCGTTGCATTGACGGTCGCCATCACGGCGGTGTCGGCGTGGGTGACGGTACCCCTGGGCCCCGTGCCGTTCACGCTGCAGATCTTCGCCGTGGCGTTCATGGTGCTGGTGCTGCAGCCGAAAGAGGCCGTTGCGGCCATCACCGCGTACCTGGTTCTGGGCGCCGTGGGCGTGCCCGTGTTCAGCGGCATGCGCGGCGGCATCGGCGTTCTGGCCGGTGCGACCGGCGGCTTTCTGTGGGGCTACCTGCTGGGCGTGGGCCTGGCCGTGGCCGTGCGCTTCGGTCTGAAGGCCGTGCTGGCTCGTGATGGCCAGGCGAAGGGCGCCCGTGCGTTCGCGATCGACTTCCTGACCGGTCTGGTGTTCCTTGCCGTCGCCTACGTGTGCGGCTGGGCTCAGCTGATGGCCGTGGCGTCCATGACGCCCGCCGCCGCCTTCGCGGCCGGTGTTGCGCCGTTCATCCTGGTCGACCTGGCGAAGCTGGTCGCGGCCGTCATCTGCGCCCGCGCCGTCAACGCCGCCGTGGGACATCGCGCATAAGCGATATCGCACAACCCAAGCGTAACGAAAAGGCCCGCTCATGCGGGCCTTTTTCGTGTTCTGATGCGCTTACGCCTCGTACAGGACGGCGCCGCTGGTGAAGCCGCCGCCGAAGCCTACGAGCACCACCTTGTCGCCGGGGTGGATGTTGCCGCTTTCGTATGCGTCGCACAGCGTCATGGGGATGCATGCCGACGATGAGTTGCCGCGATGCGCGATGGACACCTGGAAGCGCTCGAGCGGCAGGCCCATGCGCTTGGCGGCGTACTTGATGATGCGCAGGTTCGCCTGATGCGGGACGATGAACTGCACGTCGTCGATGGTCAGGTTCGCGCGGCGCAGCACCTCCTCGATGGCGGCGGGCATGACGCTGGTGGCGAACTTGAACACCTTCTGGCCGTTCATGTACAGGGCCTGGCGCGGCGCCCCTGCGGCTACGCGTTCCGTGACGTCGAGCTCGACGTCGATGGGGGCGGTGCCGGGGTCGGCCTGCTGCAGCGCGTCCGCATCGATGCCCTCGGCCGTGAACGGCTGGGGCGCGTCGTAGGCGGAAGGGCAGGTGAGGGCATTGGAATCGTCGTCATCGTTTTTGATGTACCACGACAGGATGCCGGGCTTGCGCTCGTCCCATTCCACCACGGCGGCGCCGGCGCCGTCGCCGAACAGCACGCACGTGTTGCGGTCGTTCCAGTCGACGATGCGGGTCAGGCGCTCGCCGCCCACCACGAGCGCGCGTCGGATGGGGTTGCGGCCCGCAGCGCCCGCAGCGTCCGGGGCGCTGGCGGCCATCATGGTCTCGGCGATGGTCAGGCCGTAGATGAAGCCCGAGCACGCGGCGTTCATGTCGAATGCGGCGGCGTTGACAAGGCCCAGGCGGCGGCGCAGCACGGCGGCGCAGGTGGGGACCACTTCGTCAGGCGTGATGGTGGAGTAGATGACAAGGTCGATGTCCTCGGGAGCGATCTTGCGCTCGGAATAGCCGCCGTCCGCCCAGCCCAGCGCCTGGCGCGCGGCGCCTTCGGCCAGGTCAACGTTGCCCTCGCTGACGCACACGCGGCGCGAGAGGATGCCCGTGCGCGTGGAAATCCATTCGTCGCTGGTGTCCACCAGCTTGGTCAGCTCTTCATTGGGCACGTCAAGTGCCGGCAGCTGCTTGCCGCAGCCGATGATGGTGCAACCCATGATGCTCCTTCGATATACGGGGCGATGCGCCCCGGAGATGATGCGTGTCGATTGCATTCGAGTATAGCATCGCAAATTGCGGCCCCTGCGAATCCCCACGTCATGGCCCCCGCTCGCACTGGAATCGGTGCACAGGTGAAATAAACGCTTGACGCCCTGGGGACGTTCCGGTCGGTGGAAGGATCGGGCGCCTGCCCGGGTGGGCGGCGAGGATTCCTACTCGTCGGCGATGATCGGTTGCAGGGCGCACGTGGTGAGGGGGGGTCGATGCCGCCTGCGGAAGCGGCCCGAGCAGCAACCATCAGCCCGGTTGCGCCAGCCTTCCCTTAGGCGCTCTTCGCCTTCCCGTGGGGCTTCTTCACCGAGATGTCGGCGGGGATGGAGGGGATGGCGATCATGAAGCACGCCCCGCCCTCGGGGAGGTTGACGGCCTCGACGGTGCCGTCGTGCGCCTCGGCGATGGATTTCACGATGGCAAGGCCCAGGCCCGTGCCGCCCGTGCCGCGCGTGCGGCTTGCGTCGGTGCGGTAGAAGCGGTCGAACAGCAGCTTGGGGTCCACGTCGCCGAAGCCACAGCCGTCGTCTTTCACGGCGATGATGGAGTTGCCGTTCATGCCGAACAGCTCCACGTTGATGTGCCCGCCGGGCTTGATGAAGCGGCTGGCGTTCTCGACCAGGTTGGTGACGGCCTGGCGCAGGCTGTCGGGGTTGCCCAGCACGTCGGGGGCCTCGCCCGAGACGCTCGTATTCGCTTGTCGGTCGTGCAGGATGGGCGACAGCGCGTCGACCACGCTGTTCGCCAGGTCGTGCAGGTTCACGCGCTGCATTGTTTCGGGGATGGGGGAGCTTTCTATGCGCTGCAGGGTCAGCAGGTCGTGCGTCAGGCGGCTGAGGCGCTCGCTTTCGTTCACGATGATGCCGCAGAACTTCTCATGCAGCGAGGGCGGCAGGTCGGGGTCGGCGAGCATCTCGGCGTTGCCGCGGATGGCCGTCAGCGGCGTGCGCAGCTCGTGCGCGACGTCGCTGATGAACTCGTTCTGGCGGCGCTCCTTGATGGCAAGGTCGTGCTGTTGCTGGGTGGTGGTTTGCACGAGGCGCTTGAAATCGCTGGTCAGCAGGTCGGCCTCGTACATGCGGCCGTCGGGCTCGAACGTGACGGGCGCGCCGCTGCGGAATGCCGCCATCTTCTTCGCCAGGTCGCTGAGCGGCTCGGATAGAAAATGGCCGATGAGCAGGCTGATGCAGAAGATGACCACGCTGATGGGGATGAGGACCAGCAGGACCGCGATGGAGGCGTCGTACACGAGCATGCACACGACGGCCGTGACCACTGCAGCGAGCAGGCTGAGCAGCGTGGCCAAGAGCGCGAAATATGTCTGCAGCCGTTTTATAGCTTGAACCTATATCCGTAACCGCGAACCGTTTCCACAAGGCCGGGATCGTAACCGGCTTGCTCGATCTTATCACGCAGGCGCTTGATGTGGGTGTCCACGGTCTTGGTTTCCGTGAGGTATTCCCAGCCCCAGGCGTCGCGCAGCAGCTCCTCGCGCGAGACCACCTTGCCGGCGTTCTTCATAAGGCATGCCATCAGCTCGAACTCGCGGGGCGTCAGGTCGATGTCGCCGGCCGGGCCGGTGGCGGTGTGCGCGTCCTCGTCGAGCGTGATGCCGCTGGCGGTGATGGCGTGGCTGTTCGGCGTGAGCTCGTTGCCCTGGCTGCGGCGTAGCAGCGCGCGGACGCGGGCGATGAGCTCGCGCACGCCGAAGGGCTTGGCCAGGTAATCGTCGCCGCCGATCTCGAGCCCGACCACCTTGTCAAGCTCGGTGTCGCGCGCCGAGAGGAACAGCACGGGCGCCGACGTCTTGGTGCGCAGGCGGCGGCACAGCTCGTAGCCGTCCATGCCGGGCAGCATGATGTCCAGGACGAACAGGTCGTAGTCGTTTTCCTGGGCCATTGCCAGCGCGTCCTCGCCGTTGTCCACGACGTCGGGCTGGAAGCCCTCCTTCTTCAGGGCGTATCCGACGAACTCCGTGATGGAGGGCTCGTCGTCCACGACCAGGATGCGTGAAGGCGTTTCGTTCATGATGGGCCTCTTCTTTCCATTGCGAAAGCTGCTTGCGCGGCGCGCCGGGTCGCGCCGTTGCCGGGCGCCGGGCGCCGCAAGGAAGCAGCTGTTCCACGTTCTTGCGACAACTATACCCGCATCGGCCCGGCAGGTGGGCTTCCCGTCAAAAACACGTTACCTCCCCGGCGCAAAACCGCCCGGCATTTCCCCGATCCGGCCGCCCGGACACCTGGGGACGGAGGCTTATCTGTCAGGTTCCGCGCCGCCCTGCGTTAGGATTCACTCCGCCCCGCGCCGGTGCGTCTCCACCCGAACCCCGCCCGAACCGCTAGGCGCGGACGCTTGGCGGGCGGATTCGGGCGCTTCCCGTGTGCTTGCCGGTCGTCTGGCGGCCTGCTGCTATACTGATGCGCGGAAAAATCGGCCCCATCGCGGAACGCGGCGACGGGGAACATGAGAACGAGGGGAGCGGCGCCATGCTGCTGGCAATAGACGTGGGAAACACCCAGACCGTTTTGGGCGTGTACGAGAACAAGAAGCTGCGCTTCCGCTGGCGCGTGGCCACGAACAAGCTGCACACGTGCGACGAGCTGCGCGTGAAGCTCATCCCGCTGCTCAGCTCCGAGGGCGTCTCGTTCGATGACATCAGCGGCGTGGCCCTGGCGTCGGTGGTCCCGGCGCTCACCGAGGCGTGGTGCCAGGCCACCAAGCAGATGATCGGCGTGCGCGCGGTGGTGTGCACCGCGGAGAACGCCGCCGGGCTGTTCGACGCCGGCGACTACCCCAACCCGCGCGAGATCGGCGCCGACCGCATCGCCGACTGCGTGGCCGCGCGCATGCTGTACGGCTCGCCCGTGGTGGTGGTCGATTTCGGCACCGCCACTAATATGGAAGTGATCGACGAGAAGGGCACGTTCGCCGGCGGCATCATCGCGCCTGGCGTGGACACCAGCGCCCGCGCGCTGTTCAGCCACGCCACCAAGCTGGGCGCCATCGAGCTGGTCAACCCGCATACCTCCATCGGGCGCAACACCGCCCAGGCCATGCAAGTGGGCATCGTCTACGGCGAGGCGGATCGCGTGGACGGCCTGGTCAACCGTATCTTCGAGCAGCTCGGCTACAAGGCGGCCGTCGTGGCCACCGGCGGCCTGGCGCGCCGCGTGGCGCCGCTTTCGCGCACCATCACGCACGTGAATCAGGACCTCACGCTCGAGGGTCTTCGCCTGGTGTACGATAACTTCATGGACAACGACGTCACCGGCCTGTACGGCCGCCCCGACGAGGTATTGGAGTAGGGGAGCTCGCGCTCGGCGGCACGGCTCCGTCCGTCGTCGCGGCGCGCCCTCGCGTCCGGCGCCCCTGGCTTCGCCTTTAGCGCCTTGGGAAGCCGCCGGCAAGGCGGTTCCGTCGCCCGCTTCTCCACAATTGCAACAAATTTGGCCGCATTTTCGCCGTTGCCTTGAAATCTAGGTTTCTTAACGGTTGCGGTTCGATGGCGGGCAGGGCTCGCCGCTACAATGACACCTACGTTCATGCGCCTCGCCAAGGGACGGGGCGCGTCCGCATCCAGACGAGAGAGAGGCCCCGACGTGTTGACCGACATCGAAATCGCCCAGGCAGCGACTCCGCAACCCATCAGCGCCATCGCGCAGAAGGCGGGTGTGCCCGAGCAGTACCTGGAGCAGTACGGAACCACGAAGGCTAAGGTGGACTACAACCTGCTGCGCGATGAGCAGCACACGCCGGGCAAACTGGTGCTCGTGACGGCCATCAACCCCACGCCGGCCGGCGAGGGCAAGACCACCACCACGGTGGGCCTGGCCGACGCGCTGCAGAAGCGCGGCAAGAACCCCGTCGTTGCGCTGCGCGAGCCCAGCCTGGGCCCCGTGTTCGGCATCAAGGGCGGTGCCGCGGGCGGCGGATACGCCCAGGTCATCCCCATGGAGGACATCAACCTGCACTTCACCGGCGACTTCCACGCCATCGGTGCGGCCAACAACCTGCTCGCCGCGCTGCTGGACGCCCACATCCATAACGGCAACGAGCTGGGCATCGACGTCCGCAAGATCACGTGGAAGCGCGTGGTGGACATGAACGACCGTCAGCTGCGCAACATCGTGTGCGGCCTGGGCGGCAGGGCCAACGGCGTGCCGCGCGAGGACGGCTTCGACATCACCGTGGCCAGCGAGATCATGGCCATCTTCTGCCTGGCCACCAGCATCACCGACCTGAAGGAGCGCCTCGGCCGCATCGTGGTCGGCTACACCTTCGACGACCAGCCCGTCACCGCGCACGACCTGCACGCCGAGGGCGCCATGGCCGCGCTGCTCAAGGACGCGCTCAAGCCCAACCTCGTGCAGACGCTCGAGGGCACGCCGGCGTTCGTGCACGGCGGCCCGTTCGCCAACATCGCGCACGGCTGCAACTCCATCATGGCCACGCAGATGGCCCGCGCGCTGGGCGACTACGCCATCACCGAGGCCGGCTTCGGCGCCGACCTGGGCGCTGAGAAGTTCCTGGACATCAAGTGCCGCCTGACCGGCCTGAAGCCCGACGCCGTCGTCGTGGTGGCAACGGTCCGCGCGCTCAAGAACCACGGCGGCGTGGCCAAGGACGCGCTCAACGAGGAGAACCTGCAGGCGCTCGAGGCCGGTCTGCCCAACCTGCTGCAGCACGTGGAGAACATCACGAACGTGTATAACCTGCCGTGCGTGGTGGCCATCAACCGCTTCCCCACCGACACCGAGGCCGAGCTGAAGCTCGTTGAGGATAAGTGCCGCGAGCTGGGCGTGAACGTGGCCCTGTCCGAGGTGTGGGCCAAGGGCGGCGAAGGCGGCCTGGCGCTGGCCGACGAGGTCGTGCGCCTGTGCGAGAACGGCGACGAGGCCGGCCGCAGCGCCGACACGTTCCAGTTCTCCTACGGCGATGACCTGAGCCTGCGCGAGAAGATCGAGGCCGTTGCGAAGAACGTCTACCGTGCCGACGGCGTCGACTTCGAGGCCAAGGCGGCCAAGGAGCTGGCGAAGCTGGAGAAGCTCGGCTTCGGCGACATGCCCGTGTGCATGGCCAAGACTCAGTACAGCTTCAGCGACGATCAGACGAAGCTGGGCGCGCCGCGCGGTTTCCGCATCACCGTGCGCGACGCCAAGGTCAGCGCCGGCGCCGGCTTCGTGGTGGCGCTCACCGGCAACATCATGACCATGCCGGGCCTGGGGAAGAGCCCCGCGGCCTTCAAGATCGACGTCGACGAGACCGGTAAGATCACGGGGCTGTTCTAAGTCCCCGGCGGCGAAGGATGGGCGACGCCCAGTCGCTCAGACAGTCCTCGCTTGGTGAAACAGTCCACTGGACTGTTTCAGTCGCTGCGGAACTCGCTTTGTGGGCATCGCCCATCCTTCGCCTTAGTCGGTTTGCTCGCAAGCTCGTCGGCTCCCGGCGTCGAGCTTGCAGACCGCTTGTGCGGTTGGAAACGGAAAGGAAGCGTATGGATACTTCGTTCGTCGAGGAGCTTGCCTCGGCGGCCCCCACGCCGGGCGGCGGCGGGGCCTCGGCATATTGCGGTGCGCTGGCCTGCGCGCTGGCGTCCATGGTGGGCAATCTGACCGTGGGCAAGAAGACGTATGCCCAGGTGGAACCCGAAGTGTACATGCGCTTGGAGAAGCTGGCGGACCTGCGTGGGCGCCTGCTTTCCCTGGTGGGCGCCGACGCCGAGGCGTTCGGCCCGCTGGCGGCGGCCTACCGCATGCCCAAGGACACCCCCGAGCAGCTTGCGGCCAAGCAGGCCGCCATTCAGGATGCCCTCATCGGCGCCACCGAGGTGCCGCTGGACATCATGTGCACGGCGGCCGCGTGCGTGGAGCACGCCGACTTCCTGGCGCGCAACGGCAGCCGCATGGCCCGCAGCGATGCGGGCGTTTCCGTGGCGTTCGCCCGAGCCGCCGTGGACGGCGCCAGCCTGAACGTGTACATTAACGCGGCGTCCATCGACGACGCCGAACGCGCCGCACGCTATCGCGACGAGGCCGACCGGCTTGTCGCGCAGACGCGCGAGCGCTGCGACGCGGTGTTCGCGTTCGTGAAGGATGCGGTCTCGTAAACGGCCGGCAGGCCGATAGATGAAGGTGGAGAAAACGTGGCAGAGTTGTTGAAGGGCAAGCCGGTCGTCGACCGCATGGCAGAGGATATGCGGGGGCGCATCGCCGCGCTCGAGGAGCAGGGCGTGGAACCCACGCTGGCGCTGGTGCGCCTGGGGCAGCGCCCCGACGACCTCTCGTACGAGCGCACGGCGGTCAAGCGCGCCGCTGGCCTGGGCATTCACACCAAGCCCTACGTGCTCGACGAGTTCGCGCCCGAAGCTGCGCTCAAGGCCACGCTGCAATCCATCAACTACGACAAGACGGTGCACGGCTGCCTGATGTTCCGCCCGCTGCCCGCGTTCATGGACGAGAAGGCCATGTGCAACACGCTGACCGCGGCCAAGGACGTCGACGGCATCTCGCTGGCGTCGCTTGCGGCGGTGTTCGCCGACGCGCCGGACGGCTTCCCCCCTTGCACCGCTGCGGCGTGCGTCGCCATCTTGGAGCACTACAAGGTGCCCATCGTCGGCAAGCACGTGGTGGTCATCGGCCGCAGCCTGGTGGTGGGCAAGCCCGTGTCCATGATGCTGCTGCGCCGCAACGCCAGCGTCACCATCTGCCATAGCCGCACCGAGAACCTGCAGGAGATCAGCCGCTCGGCCGATATCGTCATCTGCGCCACGGGCCGTGCCCGCGCGTACGGCCGCGAATACTTCCGCCCGGGCCAGACGGTGCTCGACGTGGGCATCAACTTCGACGTGCACGGCAAGCTGTGCGGCGACGTGGATTTCGACGAGGTGGAGCCCATCGTGGACGCCATCACGCCGGTGCCCGGCGGCGTGGGTACCGTGACCACCAGCATGACCATGCAGCACACCGTGGCCGCCGCCGAGGCCCAGCTGAAGGAAAGCCTGAAAGGCTAGCCGAACGCCCGCCCTTGCGGCGGGCGTTTTTGTGCTCTGCAGCGGGGCCGCGAGAGCCGTTGGCGCGCCGGCTTCGCGTGCGGCCGGCTGGTCGGCCCCGTTCGCTGCTCGCCCCTTGAAGCGAGGTCGGTGCGCGACGTCGCGCACCGACCTGCCCCCGAAAGCCGTTTTCCCCTGCTTATCCGCCGTTTTCGTGGGCGGGATGCATGTTGTCGCGCATTGGCGTATGATGTGCTGCATTATGGCTAACGGACTGACATACGCACGTAAAACCGCGTCCACGGAGGCAACGAAGCAGCTGGCTGAAACGCTGGCTCCGTACCTGCATCCGGGCGACGTGGTGGTGCTTTCGGGCGATTTGGGCGCCGGCAAAACCCAATTTGTGCAAGGCGTGGCCGCCGGCCTGGGTATTTCCGCCCAGGTTACCAGCCCCACGTTCAATATCCTGCTGGAGTACCACCAGGGGCGCATCCCGCTGTACCACTTCGACCTGTATCGCCTGGACGAGCAGGACGAGCTGGAGGACACGGGCTATTACGATACCATCGACGCCGATGGCGTGTCGTTCATCGAGTGGGGCGAGAAGTTCCCCGGTGCGCTGCCGTACGGCTACCTGGAGATCCGCATCCTGGTGACCGAGGACGGCGGCCGCCGCGTGCTCGCGCACGCGCTGGGAAACCGCGCTCGCCAGCTGCTCACCGTGTGGGCCAACGATTCGAAGGCGCGTCTGTCGAAGAGCACGGCCAGCGCCGGCGGCTTCATCGTGCCGGGTGGTGCCCCTATGAACACGGGATCCATCCCCCCGGTCAAGGTCGCGGAGGCCAAACCCGCCGTTTCGCCTGCTGATTCGTTCGGCTCGCTCGCGCCTGACGCGGCCCAAACGGACGCCGCGCGCTAAGCGGCGTCTCTCAGCGAAACCGGCCATATAAGGAACCATATTCGAAAGCAAGGGGAGCACTGTGCCTGAAACCGCATATGCGTTGGCGTTCGATACGGCGAACGAGGTGATCTCCATCGGGCTGGGCCGTTTGAACGCCGCGGCATGCGCGGTGGAGCCGGTGGCTGCGGTGGAGGTGGCGGCGCATCGCGCGTCGAACACGCAGCTGCTCGTGCGGGTGGACGCCCTGCTGCGCGAGGTCGGCGTGGGGCGCGGCCAGCTGGCGTGCGTGTGCGTCGGCCGCGGCCCGGGGTCGTTCACGGGCGTGCGCATCGCCATGGCCACGGCCAAGGGCGCGGCGCAGGCGCTTGGCGCCGCATTGGTGGGCGTGTCGTCGCTCGACGTGGTGGCCTGGCATGCGTGGGCCTCGGGCGTGCGCGGCCGGCTGGCCGTGGTCGCCGACGCCATGCGCAAGGAGGTCTACCCCGTCCGCTATGCGCTTGATGATGCGGGCGTGCATCGCCTTGAGGCGGACCGTGTGGTGAAAGCCCAGGCGGCAGCCCAGGAATTGGTCGACGAAGCGTCTTCCGGCGCTGCGGCGGACGCGTTGCAGCTGACGGGCGACGGGCTTGCGAAGTACGCGGAGCTGTTCGCCCCCGCGGGCACGTTGCTGCCCGAGGAGTTGTGGGCGCCCACGGGCAGCGGGCTTTTGCTGGCGCTGCAGGACGCGTGGCGCACGGGCGCGGCCGACCCGCTGGACGCGCAGCGCCACAACCCGGCGTTCTTGCTGCCGGTGTACACGCGCCTGTCCGACGCCGAGGAGAACGAGCGCATTCGCCTGGCGAAGAACGACCCGAAAAACCTTGCCACCGGCGTGCAGGACGCCGCGCCGCGACGCGATCAGCGCGCCACCATGCACGATACGGCGGTGCTCAACGCCCGTCCCGACGAGCACGGCATCACGTACAAGCCGCTCGACGCTGCGCACGCCGAACATGTTGCGGCCATGGAATCCCAGGTCATGGGCTCGGACGCGTGGAACGCCGCGCTTGTGGCCGATGAGCTTCCGCGCGCCGATCGCACCTGGTGGGCGGCGTATGCAAGCGGGGAAGGCCCCGATGCGGGTTCCGCCGGCTCCGATGGCGCTTCGCCCGCTGCGCGCGGGAACGTGCTGGTCGGCTATGCCGGCGGCATGGTGATCGACGGGCAGGTGCAAATCCTCAAGATCGGCACCGATCCGGCGTGGCGCCGCCGCGGCATCGCGCGCCAGCTCATTTCCCGCGTGGCTTCCGATGCCCGCGACCTGGGCGCTACCACGTGCTCGCTGGAGGTTCGCGCCTCCAATGTCGGCGCACAGGCGTTCTACGAATCGCTTGGCATGCATTCCATCGGCAAGCGCCCGCATTACTATTCCGACCGCGAGGACGCCGTCATCATGGAGGGCCCGCTGCAGGGCGTTATCGGCTCCTCGGCCGTCGGCGGCGCCGCCGATGCGAAGGCGCTGCGCGCCGTCACCGAGGATGCCGGCGTTCAAGAATCCCCGGTCGACGTCGCCGGCATGACGCTGCGCGTGGACGAGGCGCACGATGCGCAGAAGGCCGCCCAGCCCGCCGCGCAGCTCGAGCGCCCGCTCATCCTGGCTATCGAAAGTTCCTGCGATGAGACGGCGGCAGCAATCGTCGACGGCAAGGGCAACCTGCTTTCCGACGTGGTGGCAAGCCAGATCGACTTCCATTCCCGCTTCGGCGGCGTGGTCCCCGAGATCGCCAGCCGCAAGCACATCGAGGCCATCTGCGGCGTGTGCGACGAATGCCTGGACGTTGCGGCGCAGCGCCTTGGCATGGAGCGTCTGACCTGGGCCGACCTTGACGGTGTGGGCGTCACGTACGCGCCGGGCCTGGTGGGTGCGCTGGTGGTGGGCGTGGCGTTCGCCAAGGGCGCGGCCTGGGCCGCCGACAAGCCGCTGGTGGGCGTGAACCACCTTGAGGGCCATATGTACGCCAACAAGATCGGCGCGCCCGATTTCGCCCCGCCGGCGGTGGTTTCCCTGGTCAGCGGCGGAAACACCATGCTCGTGCACATGCGCGGCTGGGGCGATTACCGCGTGCTGGGCGCCACCATCGACGACGCGGTGGGCGAGGCGTTCGACAAGGTGGCCAAGGCGCTCGGCTTGGGTTACCCGGGCGGCCCCGTGGTGTCGGCGCAGGGCGCCAAGGGCAACCCGAAGGCCATTGAGTTCCCGCGTGCCATGATGCATTCGGGCGACATGCGCTTCAGCCTTTCGGGCCTGAAGACCGCCGTGGTCACCTACATCAACAACGAGCGCGCCGCGGGCCGCGAGCTCAACGTGCCGGATATCTGCGCCAGCTTCGAGGCCGCCGTGGTGGACGTGCAGGTGAAGAAGGCCGAGATGGCGCTGCGCGAAACGGGCGCTCCCACGTTCTGCCTGGGCGGCGGCGTGGCGGCGAACCCCGTGCTGCGCGCGGCGTACGAGAAGCTGTGCAAGAAGATGCACGTGCGCCTGGTCATGCCTCCGCTTTCGGCTTGCGGCGACAATGCCGGCATGATCGCCCTGGTGGCGCTCGACCGCTTCCGCCAGGGGAAGTTCTACGGTCTTGAGACCGACGCGCAAGCCCACGCGGACCTGGAACAGGAGTACTAGCAACCGCTGGCCTTGAGGATTCGCGAAAACGGCTCCTGTCGGCGTTTTGCCTGATGGAGGGGACTTTGCCGCTTGCACCGTACGCGGGTTGCGAGACTGCGCCCCCTTGTCGGCCCTCGGCCGCTGAGCCGTTGCAACCGCAGCTTGCGTGTTCGCTTCATGCCGAACGCGCGGCGCGGCTGCGCGAACGGCTATACTGGAATGCTGAACGAACGGCCCGCTCAGGGCCGGCTTGATGAAACGCGCTTGGCAGCTGCCGGCGCGATGCTTTCGCCGTCGGGCGCTTTGGCCCGCGGCGAGTGCGAACTGATACGCAAGGAGCAGCACCGCATGGCCATCGATACCGCCACCGGCAAGGAAGCGCCGGCCGAGATCTCGTCCGAACGCGTGAAGGACATCTTCTCCGCCATCGCGAAGAAGTACGAGCGTTTCAACGCCATCTCCAGTTTCGGCGCTTACAAAATGTGGCTGGCGGGCATGATGAAACAGGCTCCCATCAGCGCAAACGATGACGTGCTGGATATTGCGGGCGGAACGGGCGACGTCAGCTTCACCGTGGCGCGCGCCAAGCACCCGCGCCATATCCAGTGCACCGATCTGGTCAACGAGATGCTCGACGTGGCCCGCGCGCATTACGCCGACGGCGCGGCCGACGGCGTGCCGGTGGACTTCGAGGTGGTTGACGCGCAGGATATCCCTTACGCCGACGCTAGCTACGACGCCATCACCATGGCTTACGGCATCCGCAACATGCCCGACCGCCCGCTTGCGCTGTCGGAGATGTATCGCGTGCTCAAGCCCGGCGGCAGCCTGGTGTGCCTTGAGTTCAGCACCCCGCCCAACGCCGTTTGGCGCGCGCTGTACAACTTCTACCTGAAGCACCTCATCCCGTTCTGGGGCGGCCTGATCACGGGCGACCGCGACGGTTTCGTGTACCTGTCGAAGTCCATCAAGGCGTTCCCCAACCAGCAGGGCCTGGCCCGCATGATGGAGGACGCCGGCTTCACAGACGTCACCTGGAAGAACTACACCGGCGGCATCGCCGCAGTTCACGTAGCGAAAAAGCCCGAGTAGCGCCAATCACGGAAGATTCCGACCGTAACGATCGAAAGCCCGCCGCCGGCGGGCTTTCGTGTTTCCGACCTCGGTTTCAGTCAACTTTAAGGGTGTGTTCGTAGTATCTAGCCTCGAAATGTTCCCCGAGTGTGGGCCGCTGGGCCCTTGGGAGGAAACGATGACTTCATTCACCGACACCTTTGAACGCAAAGAGGTCAAATACCGCTTAAACGCGAAGCAGCATCGCGAAGTGCTCGACGCGCTGGCAGGGCGCATGGCCGCCGATGAGTACGGCCGCACGCGCATCACCAGCTTGTACTTCGACACGCCGACGCGCGACCTGATCGCGCGCAGCCTGGAAAAGCCCCTGTACAAGGAGAAGCTGCGCGTGCGCTGGTACGGGACGCCGACTTCGGGCGAGCGCGTGTACGTGGAGATCAAGAAGAAGTACGACGGCATCGTGTACAAGCGCCGCGTGGGATGTTCGCTGACGGCGGCGTGCGCGTACCTGATGGGGCGCGTGCCCTACGAGAACGCCTGCGTGCAAAACCCGCTGTCCGACCAGGTGCAACAGGACGAGGCGCTCACGCTGCACAGCATCCAGATCGCCCGTGAGATCGATGCGTTCACGGCGCGCTACCGTAACCTGCGGCCTTCCATGTACATCGTGTGCGAGCGCACGGCGTACGCCCCGGTGCCGGGCGCCGACGCCGATGGGCTGCGCATCACGTTCGATTCGGGCGTCGCGTATCGCGATGTGCTGGCCGGCGAGCGCGAGGCGGGCAGCGCCTTCCATCCGCTTTTGGGTTTGGGCGAGACGATCATGGAGGTGAAGACCGCAGGCACTTACCCGCCCTGGCTGGTCGAGGTGCTTGGCGGGTGCCAGGCGTACCCGTCGTCGTTCAGCAAGTACGGCGCTGCCTACCAAGAATGCGAGCGTGCCGCCGGTACCCGTTTTGTTCGCGGCGCTTTCCCGTCTCTGACCTCCCGAAAGGATAATCGTCGTGCTTGATTCCGCGCTCTCCTCGGTCTTCGGAACGACCGATTCCCTGGTGGCGAGCGTGTCCACCGTGCAGTTCCTGATGTGCTGCGCCGCGTCCATCGTGCTCGGCGCGGCCGTGGCCTGCATCTACATGTTCCGTCATAAGTATTCGAAGAATTTTGTGGTGACCCTGGCGCTGCTGCCGCTGATCGTGCAGATGGTGATCACCCTGGTCAACGGCAACCTTGGCGCGGGCATCGCCGTCATGGGCGTGTTCAACCTGGTACGCTTCCGCAGCATCCCGGGCAGCGCGAAGGACATCGGCAGCGTGTTCCTTGCCATGGCGATCGGCCTGGCAACCGGCATGGGATTCATTGCGCTGGCCGTCTTGTTCACGTTCATTGTGGGCGTGGTGAACGTGGTGTACGTGCTGTCGCCGTTCGGTCGCCCGCAGCAGCCGGAGAAGGTGCTCCGCGTGACGGTGCCCGAGGACCTGGAGTTCGACGGTATGTTCGACGCCGTACCGGCGCGCTATACCGCTGAGCACGAGCTGACCGAGGTTTGCACCACGAACATGGGCAGTTTGTACCAGCTTGAGTATCGGGTGCGTCTGGCACAGCCCGGGATCGAGAAACGCCTGATGGACGAGGTGCGCTGCCTGAACGGGAACCTGAAGGTCAGCTTGAGCAACGCGCAGATTTCCAAGGAGGTGCTCTAAATGGGCCGGTTTGCGAACCGACGCGCCCGGGCGGCGCGCGAAGGCGCTGCCGATGGACCCGGGGCGTTTCGCCGGGCTGTTGGCGAAGAAGAGGAGCAGAGTCTCGATGTCGCCGCGCCTGCGGCGGGCGGATCATCGGCGAGGGAGCGCACCGATGTGCGCGGGCTGACGCGCCTGGCGTGCGGCGCGATCGCCCTGCTGGCTTTGAGCGGCGTGCTTGCGATGGAAGGCTGCGCGGCGGTTTCGACGGGTGCGGAAAACTCGGCCGCATCCGAGCAGGCCGCTGCGGCAAGCGCCTCCGACGCGGAGTACGCATCGTTCGAAGAGGTTGCGGCTGCGTTTGACGAAAGCGCTCTTGACCTGGACTATTCCAAGCGCGACCTTGATGCTTCCTATGACGCGTCGTCGGCGACCGTCATCACGCTGTCCGGCGATTCGGCCAGCGTGCAGGGGACGGGCGCCCAGGCGTCCGCCGACGGCGTGGTCATCTCGTCGGCGGGCACGTACGTGGTGTCGGGCGAGCTGACCGACGGGCAGCTGCTGGTCGACGCCGGCGACGATGACAAGGTGCAGCTGGTGTTGGCGGGCACGACCATTCATAACGAGGACGGCTCGGCGATCTACGTGCGCAACGCCGACAAGTGCTTCGTCACCTTGGACGCAGGGACGGAGAACAGCCTGTCCGATGGGTCGTCATGTGCGCTGGAAGATGATTCCGATGAGCCCTATGCCACGCTGTTCAGCCGCTGCGACCTGACGCTGAACGGGTCCGGGACGCTGAACGTGACGAGCGCGTATCGCCACGCGGTGTGCTCGAAGGACGATCTGGTGGTGGTATCGGGAACGTACAACATCAGCGCCGTGGAAGACGGCCTGCGCGGTCGCGATTGCGTGAAGATCCGCGACGGCGTCTTCGCCATCGAAGCGGGCGGCGACGGCATCAAGTCGAACAAGGACGACAAGCCGACGAAGGGTTTCGTGAGCATCGACGGCGGCACGTTCGACATCCAAGCCGGTGACGATGCGGTGCAAGGCAAGACGCTCGTCCGTCTTGCGGGCGGCTCGATGACGGTGGCGGCCAACGATGACGCGTTCCATTCCGATTTGGAGATGCATCTGCTGGGCTCCGCGATAGAGGTGAGCGCCGGCGACGACGCGTTCCATGCGGAGACGAAGCTGACCGTGGACGACGGAACCGTGAACGTGACCAGCTGTTATGAGGGCTACGAAGCGGAGAAGGTCTACGTCAACGGCGGCAACACGCACATCGTGGCAAGCGATGACGGCGTGAACGCCAGCGCTGCCGACCTGTCCGACGATGCCGACGCCGATACGGTGAGCACCACGCTGCCCAACGGTGGCACGCCCGGTGTGCCCGGCCAGGGCGGCGGCGCGGCGGCTCAGAACGCCGGCGGCCAGGCACCCGCAGGCGCCCCGCAGGGTGGGCAGGCCCCGGAAGCTGCGGGCGCGCAGCAAGGTGGTCAAGCCCCCGATGCTGCCGGTGCTCAGCAGGGCGGAAGCGCGCCCGAGCTGCCGGCCGGCGATAATGCGGGCGGTGCCGCCGATCCCGGCCAGCAGGGCGGAGGCCCCGCGGCAGGCGGCGGCATGGGCCAGGCCGATGACGACTGCCTCATCCAGATCAACGGCGGCTACTTGGTGGTGGATTCCGTCGGCGATGCCATCGACAGCAACGGCAACGTCGAGGTGACGGGCGGTGTGCTGCTGGTCTCCGGGCCCACCAGCGACGGCGACGGCGCGTTCGACTACGACGGCAGCGCGACCGTCACTGGCGGCACCGTGCTCATGGTGGGTTCCACGGGCATGGCGCAAAACTTCACCAGCGGCACGCAGGCCTTCGCCATGGCCTCGGCAAGCGGCGAGGCCGGCCAGAGCGTATGCGTGGTCGACGGCAGCGGCAACGTGGTGGCGTCGTTCACGGCCACCAAGCGCTTCTGCATGGTGCTGGCGTCCAGCCCGGCTTTTGCGGAAGGCGGCGAATACACCCTGGTCATCGGCGGTGAGGTGGCGAACGCCAACGCCGACGGCTACACGGATTCCGGCACGGTGAGCGGCGGCAGCGAAACCGCGATCACGGCCAGCTGCACGGCGTCTGCGGGCGTTGGCGGCATGGATGGAGCCGGCGGCATGGGTGGCATGGGCGCCGCAGGCGCGAACGGAGCCGGCGGTGCGGTCGGTGTGGACGGCCCTGCTGCAGGCGGCAGCAAGTAAGAGGTCCGGATTCGGCAGGAGCCTCCGTCCCCAAATGGCACTCGGGGACGGAGGCTTATCTGCCAGGTTTGCTCTTGGTCGCTCTGCCCGTTCGATTGCTCCCGAGGCGGTCGGCGGCTGGTAAGACGCTTCGGCGAACCGCCGTTTGCGGCGGGGGTTTGCGGACCCCAAGCATCCTAATCCTACGTCCCCCAAGCGTCCGACCCCCTGAGCGTCTTGCTTGCTTGCCGTTTGCGGTGGGGGTTTGCGGAGTTCTCGAGCACTCCATCGTGATGGAGTACAATAAAGGCAAAGGACCCGGTGAATCGGAAAGGCGATGCCGAATGAGCGAGCTGAGAACCCCCGAGGTGGAGGATCTGCTGACCGTTTTCTCAAAAATCCAGGACAAGGACGACATCTTCCTGCTGCTTGAAGATCTGTTCACCATCCGCGAGATCCGCGAGACCTCGCAGCGCCTGGCCGTTGCTCGCCAGCTCGACGCCGGCAACTCGTATGCTTCCATCGAGAAGGCCACGGGGGCTTCGGCAACCACCATCGCCCGCGTGTCGAAGTGCCTGAGCTACGGCGCCGGCGGCTACACCATGGCGCTCAACATCCTGGACGACGTTCGCAAAGGGAAGTAGAACCCGAGCGGCAGGGCGGAACCGGAGCTTCCCGGCATGCCCCGCGCGGTGCCTCTTGCAGCGCATCTGTCGCCAACACGTTGATACGGCTGAATCGAACCCGCCGTCCTCCTTCGAGGGCGGCGGGTTTTTGTGTTCTCGCGCGATTTCGCCCTCTCCGCCGCCCACATTCTTCGTTTCGCACCCCCGCTTCTCCGTACGTAATCTCCGCTTTGTCGCCTTTCGCTTCGTCCCCTTCCTTTCTTCGACGGTTCGTACATCTCTTCACCACGCGCCCCAGCTTCGCCGTCTGCCAGACCCCGGACATTGAATGAACGCGCCGTTTGGGTGCGCGAAACGCGAATCGCGCGAAGCTTACATGGGGGAGCCCTGCGTATCATCGTCCTGGCGTGAGGAAAAGCTAGCATGGAAAAGCTGTGGCGTTGCAAGTGAAAAGTTCACCGTGTATTACAATGCCCGATGGCAAAATGCAATCAACGTGCCCGCAAGGGCGTTTCAGAGGTGTCACATGGTTCGTCCCCGTCCGCAGATCGATCGTCGCCTGTTCGTTTCGGCAGCTGCGCTGTTCGGCGCATCCACGGTGCTTGGGACCGTTCCCGCTTGGGCCGATGACGAGGACGATAAGGAAAAGGACTCCGACGACAAGGAGAAGAAGAACGACGAGCCCGACGCCGAGGAGAAGCTGGCGCAGGCCGATGCCGTGTATCAGCGCGTGGCGTCGCTGCAAAACGAGCTGGCAGAGGCGGCGCAGGCCTACTATCAGGCGCTTGACGAGCACGAGGCGGCGGTGAACGCGGTCGACGACGCTCAGCGCCGCATCGACGAGGCTTCCGCGCAGATCGACACGCTGCAGGATCGCCTGGCCAAACGTGCCGTGGGCATGTACAAAGCCGGCAAGTTCACCGTCATTGACCTGCTCATGGGCTCGGCGTCGTTCAAGGAATTCGCCACGGGCCTGGACATGTACGACGCGCTCAACGAGAACGACGAGCGAATGATCGAGGAGACCAAGGCCCTGCGCGACCAGGTGGCCGCCGACAAGGAGCAGCTCGAGCTGGAGGAGCAGGCGGCGAAGGAGGCGGCCGAGCAGGCAGAGCGCGTCAAGAACGAGGCGCAGGAGAAGGTTGCCGCCATGCAGGCCATTCTCCAGCAGCTTGACGAAGAGGCGAAGGCGGCGCTGGAATCCATGCAGGACCGCGATCGCGCCGAGGCGGCGCAGGCATCGTCGGCGCAGGTCAGGCGCGCGTATGCGTACAACATCCCGTCGGTTCCGATTCCGGCCAACGGCTCGGTGGTGGATTACGCGCTCTCGCGCATCGGCTGCCCGTACGTGTGGGGCGCCGAGGGCCCCGAGACGTTCGACTGCTCGGGTTTGGTGCGTTGGGCGTATCTGCAGGTGGGTATTTCGCTGCCGCATCAGACGGAATCGCTGTACTACGCGGCCGCGGCGCAGCTGCCCGTGGAGAGCGCGCAGCCCGGCGACGTGCTGTGGATCAGTTACGGCGACGGATACAACGGCCACGTGGCCATCGCCTGCAACGAGGGCGGCACACATTACGTGCACGCCCCCACGTTCGGCGCCTTCGTGCGCGACACCGATCCGCTGTCTTGGGCAGGCTTCACCCACGCGCTGCGCTTTGCGTAAGGGCGCGGCTGCTTTCGGCTGGCGAAAAGGCCGGCGCTCACCGAGCGCACGACCCCCTCGCGTAGGGACGCGGCTGGTTGGTTGCCGATTGCGTAGCGTTTTGCGAAGAGCCGCGGCTGAATTCGGCTGGCGAAAGGATCAGCGCCCGCCGATGGCCGGATCCCTCGAGTAAGCCCGGCTGGTTTCGGCTGGCAGTAGGGCTAAGCGCCCGCCGAGCGCGCTGTGTTTTGCGTAAGCCCGCCTACTTCGCATTTCGCGCGAAAATCTCCAGCACCAGCTGCAAACGGGTGCCCAACGGCAAGGGGTTCTGCTTCAGGAATCGCGGCACCTCGCGAAGCGGCAGCGTGAACACCTCGATAAACTCGCCGTGCTCGGGATGGGCCGCTTCGTCCTTCTCTACCTGGGCGAATACCGTCTGCACGCTTTCGTCGCTCATGCCGGTCGACGAATGCCCGGCTTGCGGCAGCAGCTCCACGGCACCTTCCGGGATGTCGGTGCGCAGGCCGTAACCCGTTTCCTCGCGCAGCTCGCGGTCCACGGCCACGGCAAGGTCCTCGCCGGGCTCAACCAGGCCCGCGGGCAGGCCGACCACCCAGCTGTTCAGCGGATAGCGGAACTCGCGGATGAGCACCAGGTTGCCGTCGCGCGTGATGGGCACGATGGACACGGCGTCGGCTGTGCGCTTGCCGCTGGTGCCGGCCGCCTGCTCGGCCGCGGCGATGGCTGCGGCGCCGAAATCGTCAGCGCCCTCGTCGATGGCCGCGATGGCCGTGTTGCTGCGCGCCTCAAGCCGCGCCAGCTCGGCGCGATACGCCTCCGGGTCCTTGCGCGAGGCCGCTTCATATATGTAGTCGCTGCCGTCGGGCAGCACGTACGTGAGAATGTACTTCTTGATCCAGCCGTCTGATACTTGCTCGATGTGCTTCAGCTGCGGGGTTTCGCGCATAGCGGGTTCCTTCCTGTCGATTAACGACATGGTAGCGCAAGCGCGGGCGGAGCGCTTCCCCGCCTAAACGCAGGACCGCCGCGGCGGGAAGCCGCGGCGGTCCTCTGCGATGCGGGGAGGGAGACCCCGCGATGGGCTTCGCCGCCCCGGGATGGGAGGCGGGGCGGCGAAGCGGCGCCGATGGGAAGACGGCGCCATGGGAATCGGCGGGGCGCGGGTGGGAATCCCGCGCCCCGCGCGCCAGGCGGGAGTGGGAGAATCCGCCTGGCCGGATCGCGGATGGGAGGGCGCGATCCGTAAAGGGAAGGGATAAGGAACGGTTCATATAGTAGGTGCGCGTCCTGAAAGAAGCCTTAAAGAAGCATGAACGCCGCGTGAAGATGGGGGGGCGGGCCGCTGGGTTTGCATGCTCGCGAGTGTCGCTTGCGGGCGGCTCGTCGGTCCTGCGCTTAGCTCGTTGCGCGACCTCAACGGCAGCTGCGCGGTTCGCGGCCCCGTCGCCCGATGCCCGCCGCTCGGTTTGCGGCCTCGCTCGACCCCTCAAGTTCCCGCATCGTGACGCGAAAATGACGTGAAGGTAACGCGTTAGCACTCTCGCTTGCAGAGTGCTAACGCGAGGACTATAACAATAGCTGTTCAAAGGAACGGCCCCTTGAACGGGGTCGCAACGAAAGCAACCGAAACGGCGGCGGAACAACCTGCCGGCCCGTTCGCAAGCTTGACGGCAGTTGCGCGACGCAGCGCAACCGCTTGCCGGGCAAGCGCATCGGGCATCGGCGCCCGACCGGGGATCGGCCGGCGCCGGGCAGCGAGATTCGCCCCAAGAAACGGAGATGACGATGATGTCCATGTTGGTACCCCGCTCTAATCGTATTTTCAACGACCTTATGACCGACCCGTTCGAGAACTTCTTCGGTACCATGGCGGCGCCGAGCGTGAAGACCACGCCGAACCTGATGCGCACCGACATCCGCGAAACCGAGACCGGCTTCGAGCTGACCATCGACCTGCCGGGCTTCGATAAGGAAGGCGTGCAGGCCGAGCTGAAGGACGGCTACCTGACCGTCACCGCCGAAACCAAGCAGGAGACCGAGGACAAGAAGGGCACCTACGTGCGCCAGGAGCGCTTCAGCGGCAAGTGCAGCCGTACCTTCTACGTCGGCGACGACATCGAGGAAGGCGACATCAAGGCCAAGTTCGACAACGGCACCTTGCAGATCGACGTGCCGAAGAAGATCGCCAAGCCCGAGCCCGAAACCTCGCGTTCCATCTCCATCGACTAGCCGGGTCGAGCGCTTCCGGTCAATCGTGAGCTGCGCGCATAGCGCGAAGCCGCGAGCGCTTGCCGGTTGCCGGCAAGTCGCGGGCGATGCTTGCTCTTGCGCGGCTCGCGATCACGAATCGGTTCTTCCTCTGCCCCTCGCTTGAACCTTTTCTCAACTCTCACCTCCTTATGAAAGCCCCGTCGCGGCATGTCCGCGGCGGGGCTTTCCGCGTTTCTTTACCCCACTCTCACCTGGGTAAACACTAAGTTTACCCCACGGGGGTACTAGGCGTGCGCGCCTGTGCGGGCGCATGATGTGCGCGTTGAGTGGGGCCGTGGAGGTCCCCGCGGCAAGTCCGGCGGGTGGGGCACGGCGCAGCGCGTCGCTTTCGCCGGCATGCGGCCGCCGTCCGGTCGCTGACGTCTTCCTCCAGCGTCGTCGCACCCGCCGGGCTTGCCGAAGGTCTCAAGGAAAAGGAGAGGAACGAATGGCTGAAGACGAGAAGTTCTCCCAGCCCGAGGAGGGCGCGCAAACGCCTTCCCCGAAGCGCAAGGCCAAGCGCGGCTGGATCATCGGCGGCGTCGTGGCTGCCGTAATCGTGGTGGCAGGTGCAGGTTTTTGGGTGTGGCACGAAACGCCCAGCTTCTGCAACTCCATTTGCCACAGTCCTATGGACAGCTACGTTGACACGTACTACTCCGGCGACAAGGGCATGTTGGTGACTGCCCACGCCGAGGCGGGCAACAACTGCCTGAGCTGCCACGAGCCCGTGATCACCGAGCAGGTGGGCGAGGCCATGAAGTGGGTTGCCGATGACTACCCGATGACGGCCGACGGCGCGAAGCTGGCTGACGGCGCCGACATGGCCAGCGAGGAGTTCTGCGCGAAGAGCGGCTGCCACAACATGGACGACGTTGTGGCCGCAACCTGGGGCTTTGAGGGCAACGACGAGAAGTACAACCCGCACAGCAGCCACCAGGACCTGGCGCTTGAGTGCGGCGACTGCCACAAGGCGCACGAAACCAGCGTGCTTATGTGCAACCAGTGCCACGACCTGAACATGCCCGAGGGATGGGAGGCTCCTCATGCAGCATAACGGACTCGATCGCCGCACGTTTCTGAAGGGTGCGGGCATCACGGCCATCGGCGCGGCCGCCATGGGCGCGCTCACGGGCTGCGGCAACGGCTTCGCGGTTGCCGAAAGCGAAGAGCCGGTGCGCGAAACCGCTGGTCAGGCAAGCGCAACTGGCTGGCTGGGCGAGGCGCCCGAAATTGCCGAGCGCGACATCACCGAAACGCTGGACTACGAAGTGGTCGTGTGCGGCTGCAAAACCGGCGGCTTGCCGGCCGTTATCTCTGCAGCTGAAAACGGTGCGCGCGTACTGGGCATCGACCGCGTTTCGAAGGTGAGCAACCCGCGTGAGGACATCGGCGCCATCGACTCGAAGCTGCAGCTGGCCTCGTTCGACGAGTATCCGCAGTTCAAGATCGACAAGATGGAAGCCATGGAGGACATCGTCCGCTATGCGAACGGCTTTGTGAACTACGACTTGGTGAAGCTGTGGGCCAACGAATCCGGCGCCATGCTCGACTGGCTGACCGAGATTGTTGAGCGCGATGGCCGCCTGCGCATGGACTTCGAGGGCTCCGTGGGCACCGAGGGCCAGGGCGCACGTGACAAGGCGTGGGCAACCGGCCATTCTCCGAACAAGACCGAGCTGGGCAAGCAGGACAAGAACTTCACGTTCGGCGTGTCTCTGAAGGAATACGCCGAGGAAAAGGGTGCCGAGTTCCGCTGGGAAACTGAGCTTATCAAGTGCGAGCAGGACGCGAATGGCCGCGTGACCGGCGTCATCGCTCGCGACGTGAAGGACCGCCACTACATCCGCATCAACGCGAGCAAGGGCGTTATTCTGACCACCGGTGGCTACGGCAACAACCTTGAAATGATGCAGGCGCGCCAGCCGTGGAACCAGAAGATTCGCATTGCAGCTCCCGGCAAGGGCGGCAACCCCACCGGCGACGGCATCAAGGCTGCGCTGTGGTGCGGTGGTGAGATGGACCCGCTGGGTGCGGCGTGCACGTTCAACCGCGCATGCGTCAAGCCCGATGAGCTGGCCGGCGACGGCGTTGTCGGCGAGTGGTGGTGGTTCGGCGAGCAGCCGTTCATGAAGGTGAACCTCAACGGTAAGCGCTTCTGCAACGAGTCCGGCCCGTACGATTACATGCTGCACTCCACCATCATGCAGCCTGGTCACACGTACTGCGACATCTTCGACAGCGATTACGCCGCGCAGGTCAAGCAGATGAACGAGGTTGGCTGCTGCCGCCTGTACCCGTTCGACAACGGCAGCCCGTCGAACCGCTCGATCGACGACATGCCCGCCCTGTTCGACAGCTTGCTGGAGAAGGGCTACCTGCAGAAGGCCGACACGCCCGAGGAGCTGGCCGAGAAGCTGAACATCCCGGTGGACAACTTCGTGGAGACGTTCAACCGTTACAATGAGATGGCCGAGAACGGCAAGGACGAGGACTACAACAAGGAGCCGTATCGCCTGATGGCGCTGAAGACGCCGCCGTATTACGGCATCCGCACGGGCGCGTGGTTCCTGGCAACGCTGGACGGCGTGCGCATCAACACGAATATGCACCCGGTGCGCGCCGACGGCTCCGAGATCGAGGGCCTGTACATGGCCGGCGACTGCTCGGGCGGCTTCTTCAGCGTAAGCTACCCGAACCTGTTCACGGGCCTGGCCTGCGGCCGCACCATGACGTTCGGCCGCCGCGCCGGCATGCTGGCCGCAACCGGCCAGGCGTAGGGCCTGCCGGGAAGTTAGCGTATGAAGCGCCGCGCACCTTTGGGTGCACGGCGCTTTCGCTATATCGCCATGATAGAATGCGGGCATGACCGATAAGAAGCTGCATACCGAAGCCGGCCGCGCTAACGTGCGCGACTTGTTCACGCCGGCGTTTTGGCGTTCGTTCGCCGCGCTTTCGCTGGCGCTTGCCACCACATCGTTCATGAACGTTTCGGTGTTCCCCGGCTTCGATGCTGTGTTCGCCTATGCGCGCGACATTTCTGTGACGTCGCATGCGGTGGCGTTGATAGCGCTGGGCCTTGTTGCAACCTTCCGACCTGCGGTTTTGCGCGTGAATGCGCTGAACATCGGTGCGCTTGCATTATTGGCGCTGGGGTGCACGTTGCCGTTGGCGCTGGGGCTTGGTAGTGTTCCACTGCTGGTCTTGGCATCGTGCGCGCTTGCTGTTGGCCGCGCGTGGTGCATTCTTGTTGCGGGCATTGCTGCTTCGCGGTTGTCTCTTGCGCAAGCCAGCGTGTTGGTGCCGCTGGCGTTTGTGGTGCAGTGCGCGGCCTCGGCGTTCGCGTGGCTGCTGCCCGTATGGTTCGGCATGCTGTTTTTCCTGGTGGCGCTGTTTGCGGCGTGGGCGCTTTCGTGGCGCGACGCGCGTCCGGTGTTCGAGGAAACGCAGGCCGGCGAAGCGCCGCACGACTTTTCCGTCACGCGCCCGTCGTCGTTTCTGCCGCTGGCCAGTCAGCTGTTCGTGTGCCTGTTCCTGTTCCGTGTGGCGTTTGGCTGCTCGCTGCGTTTCGGCGAGGTTGACGGCGCGCCGCTGTCGTCGTTCTTCGTGATCCTGCCTGTGGCGGTGGTGGCCATTTGGGTGCTGCTGTCCAGCAAACGGTTCCCCACCGACCTGCTGGTGCAAGTGTCGGTGCTGTTCATCGTGGCGGGATTCCTTGCCATGACCATGCAAATTGAAGGGTCGAAAACGGCAACAGTGCTGTTGCTGAGCACGGGCAACACGCTGTTCGACATGGTGGCGTGGCTGGTGCTTATTGCGGTGGCGTCGCGCAACAGCCGCGGCGCAGTGGCGGCGTTTGCCTGGGGCCGGGGCGTGTCAAGCCTGGGCACCACGCTGGGCGCGGCCGTGGGCGTGCACGCCAACACGTTGGCCGGTATGGGCACGCCGCTGTTCGACGTGTTCGCGGCCGTGCTGGTACTGCTGTTCGTGGGGTACGCGCTTATCGGGCTGAAGAACTTCAGCTTCCGCGAGGCCATCGACGGCGTGACACCGGTCGAGACGGCGGTGGTCGAGGCGCCCAAGGCCACGTTCGACGAGCGCTGTCAGGCGCTGGCAAGCCAGTACGGCCTGACCCCGCGCGAGCTCGAGGTGTTCCAGATGCTCGCGCGCGGCCGCGACCGCGCCTACATCCAGGAGCAGCTGGTGGTATCGCGCAACACGGTGAAAGCGCACGTCAAGCACATATACGCGAAGCTAGACATCCACTCGCACCAGGACCTGATCGACCTGGTGGAAAAGGGGTAGGGCGCTGTTCGCGAGGTCGGCTTTCGCGGCTGCTGCGGGGCTGGAAGGTCGACGCGTCTACGTGGCGCTTGCGTTCGAAAAGAGAAGGTGATGCTTGCATGAAGCTGGTCGGATTGATCTCGGATACGCATGGGCGCCTGCCCGATGCGGCGCTGGGCGCTTTGGCGTATTGCAATCACATCATCCATGCGGGCGATATCTGCGACCCCGGCATTTTGCGCGAGCTGCAGATCATGGCGCCCACCACGGCGGTGCTGGGCAACAACGACTACGACGAGTACGGCAAGAACGTCACGCGGTTCGCGCATCCGGTTATCGACGGCGTGCGCTTCCTAGTTGCGCATTATCCCAACGACGCGCGCATCGGCTTCAACGGCTCGCGCGCCATCGCGCCGGGCGACCCGTTGCCGCAGGTGTGCGTGCATGGGCACACTCACATCCCCGAGCTTCTGACCGGCCGCGATGCCTATCCGGCCAGCTTGCTCATCTGCCCCGGCAGCTGTAGCCGCCCGCGCGGTGGATTCCCCGCATCCGTAGGCTTCATCGAGCTGGAGGCGGGACGCGTTCGCGCCGCCCGCGTGGAGTCGCTCGACGGCGAGGTGCTGTTGGAAATGGGGAAGTAGAACGAAAAAGGCCGCCCGGTGGGCGGTCGCTTGTGCGATGCTGGTTTCTTCTTATCGCTCAATTACATTTTCGCGGCTTGCTTCGAGGCTGAAATCGTCTGACCTGGGAAAACGCAAATCGAAGTCCCGGATTCTACTTATCACGTACTTATCATCTACTTGCCTTGTTCTTATCAGAAGCTGGTAACTGCGGACGAATTCCCGCGTGCGCGCCGCCCGCGTGGAATCCCTCGACGGCGAGGTGCTGCTGGAAATGGGGAAGTAGAACGAAAAAGGCCGCCCGGTGGGCGGCCTTTGCGATTCGTTTGCCTGCAGCTTAGAACTGCTTGAACACCTTGGCGGGCGCGCCGCAGATGGGGCAGTTCTCGGGGGCGGCGGAGCCCTTCTCGATGTAGCCGCAGCCCGGGCACAGGAAGTAGGAGTCGTCATCGGCGGCGTCGATGTTGTTGTACGCCTGCAGGTACAGCTCGGCGTGCACGGCCTCGGCCAGCTTGGCCTTGGTGAACACCTGGACGGCCTTGTCGTTGCCCTCCTCCTGGGCCTTCGCGATGAAGCCCGGGTACATGTCGGAGGTCTCGAAGATCTCGCCGTTGGCGGAGGCGATCAGGTTCAGGTCGATCTCCTCCAGCTCGGGGGCGTCGGCCGTGGGGCGCTCGTAGCCCGGCTCAAGCTCCTCGACCAGGCCGGCCTCCAGGCGGATGTGCACCTGCTCGGCGGCGCTGGTGGCCTCCCACAGGCGGCCCAGCTGCTCATAGCCCTTCTCCTTGGCCAGCTTGGCGCAGGCGGCGTACTTGGCGGAAGCGCCCGTCTCGCCGCACACGGCGGCCTTCAGGTTCTCCAGCGTGGTGCCGACCTGGCAGGTTGCGCCGGCGACGCGGTTGAAGTTGGAGGAATTCTCTGCGGTGGGCAGCTCGGTGCGCTTATTCATGGTGATACTCCTTCTCGTCTGAAGTAGTGCTTCCTGTTGGAATCGTTAATGAGAATTAATCTCAATAGCTATAGAATACCCGGCCCCCGGTTCGAGCGCAAGCGCCAATCGCCCGCAACCGCCCGGCTCCGCACAACCGTCACACGGATAGCCACGGGTAACTTTAACGCGACGATCATAGGGCGCGTTTGTCGGGATTGGGAAAAACGAGGCAGCCCGCCCCAAAGCGAGCCGCTGGTTTGCGCTCGATGGGAGTTTCGTGCCGCGGTGTCTGCGAGCGGTTCGGGTGGCTTAAGGCAGCTGCTGGAGCCAGCAGGAGGCTGCTAGCTCCAAAGAGTTCGCCATGGTTGCCTCAGCAAAGAAGCTATGGTAAACTTCTCGGAATTTGTTAGCGTGTTGAAACAGTGAGCGAGCGTGAGACGTGAACGAGCAGATTGTCTTGATCGAGCAGACGGCGCCTTCCGGCCCGGTGTATCCCGATGCCGTCCGATCAGCGGAGGCGGCCTGTCCGGTCGGTAGCGGCCTATTCCGTGCGGCATCGTGTCGTTTAACGGGCGATAGCCGTTGTTTCAGCCATGCCCTATGGGCCGTCGGCGGCTTCCTGTGCTTCGCGTTGGGAATGGTCGGCGTGGTGCTGCCGATCCTGCCCACCACGCCGTTCATTCTGGTCGCGGCCTTCTGCTTCGCCCGCAGCTCCACGCGTTTGAACAGCTGGTTCAAGGGCACGAAGGTGTACAAGCAGGTGCTGGAGGGCTACGTGACCAAGCGTTCCATGACGCTGCGCGCGAAGCTGACCATCCTCATCCCGGTGACGGTGCTGCTGGCCATCGGCTTCGCCCTGATGGGCCGCGTCCCCGTCGGGCGGGTCGTCCTGGCGGCGGTCTGGGTCGGCCACATCATCTACTTCGGCTTCATAGTGAAAACCGACAAGCAGGCGTAAGTCTGTCCCGCTTGCGGCAAACGCGGTGGTCCGCTCTTGGGCATGCGTTCCCGATGCGTTTCCCCGGCATCCCTTTCGCACAAAACGCAGCGGCTCCGAACCGGCAACTCCGGACTTCAAAAGAACGGCTTCGCATCTCCCTCGTGTCAACCGCGCTCTCTCCGCATTCTCTTGCGTTAAGCGAGGCAGTCCCAGCCTGGATAGGGGTCGATTAGACCGGCTCCGAAAAAGCTGACCGCGCTGATCATCTCGACGTCAGAGCGAGGCGGCTCTGATCCCAATAGGGGCCGGTCGCGCCGGCTCCGGAAAAGCCGACTGCGCCGATCATCGCAACGTCAACTCGATCACAAGAAGCGCCGCTGCCAGCGCTAGGGCCGCCCAGTCCGCGCGTCGAAGGCGGTAGCTGCGCAGACAGGTCCGCGAAGCGCCGGCAGCGCCGAACGCACGCGCCTCGACCGCATACGCGAGCGATTCCGATCGACGCAGAGCGCTGGCGAACATGGGGACGAGGGCGGATACGAGCGCAAGGCCGCGCTGCAGCACGCCGCCGTTTGCGAAATCGGCGCCGCGCGACATCTGGGCGACGCACACCTTGTTGAACTCCTTCGTCAGCGTGGGGATGAAGCGCAGCGTCATGCTCATGGCCAAGCCGGCGGATGCCGTTCGTACTCCGAAGCGGTTCAGGGGGCGCAGCATCAGCGAGAACCCGTCGGTCAGCTGCGTCGGCGACGTGGTGGTCATGAGCGCCGACGTGCCTAGCAGCACGCAAACGAAGCGCAGCACGTTCTCGATCGCGCATGATACCCCGCCCGCGGTGATCGTCGCCGGGCCTGCGCACCAGATGACATCGCCCGAGTTTACGAACAGCGTATCGAACACCAGGACGAAGCCCATAAGCCATGCGAACGGCTTCAAGGAGCGCAGCGCCGTATGCGCGCTCGAACCGGAGGCCGCCTGCACGGCCATGGCGGCCGCAAGCAGGATGAGCAATGCCGGCGCACCTTGCGCGACGAATGCCGTCGCGATGAACAGCACCGCGAAGACGATCTTCGCGCGCGGGTCCAGCTTGTGGGCCGTCGTCGTTCCGGGGCGATATGCCCCAAACATCGCGACGTCGACGGCAAGCGGCCTGAAGCCGTTCCCGCTCGATGGCGCCTGCTTTTTCATGCGGGGTCGCGGGATCTCGATGCTTTCGGCTGCGTACGGGCCGTTGGGCTGCGACGCCAGCACGCCCGCCGCAACGGCGCCCGTGACGAAGCCCGTTGCGCATGCCGCCAAGGCGAGCGGCGGCAAGCTGAGCAGCACCGATGGCGTTCCCAGCAACAGGGCGGCAACCGCGATCTGGCCTGCATTGTGGAGGATCGCCGCCACCATGCACGTTGCCACCGCGCCTAAGCCGGGGATGCGCGACGCCGCCGCGCTCCCTGCGAACGCGAGCGCCGTGCCGCCCAGGCTGTACATGAGCATCATCGGCGAACCGAACAGGAAGCCCGACGCCATCACCTTCACCACCGCAACTGCGGCCGCGGCGCGCACGTCGAGCCCTAAGAGCGCCACCACCACTGCCACGTTCGCCAGGCCGAGCTTCACGCCCGGCAGCGCCACGGGGAGCGGGATCATCGTCTCAATATAGCTCAGGACAAGCGCGAGCGCGCTCAAAAGCGAGATGCGCGCAAGACGCTGCGTGGCGATGATGCGGGGATTTACGGCCATAACGAAGCGTCCGACCCGCTATTGCCCGACGACATCGTAGGTCGATGCGGCGTCCTCGTCCGTTATGTTCACGACGAGCTTATGCGGAAGGCATACGATCTGCTGGCCCGCCTTCGAGATCCAACCCTGCTCGACGCAGTCCTGGTTGGGGCAGTCGGCCTCGCTCACGCGCACTTTGCCCGCTTGCACCTCGATCACGTTCGTGCCGGCGCTCGAAGCAACCGTAAGGACGTCATCTTGGGAAAGCGGCATCGTGAAGGTGTTGCCGTCCGCGTCTTGGATGACGGCGGTCCGGGCATCGTCTGCGCTGCCAAGCGCGTTGGCGGCCGCGGCGGCGGCCAACGCAACCGCTACGATGACCAACACCGCAATGACATTGAGCCTCATTCGCCTGCATGCTTTTTTCTGGGCGGTAGTCATGTTACATCTGCCTCCTTCTATTCGTTCAGGAGCGTGAACCCGGAGCCGTCCGACGCCGTGGCCGTATCGTTCATATCCACCAGCAGTCCGTTGAAGCGCTCGTCGGAGTTCAGCAGCTCCATGGCCTTGTCGTGACCCATCAAAAACAGCGTGGTGGAATACGCGTCGCCATCGGTGGAGCTGTCGGACACGATCGAGGCGCTTGCCAGGTCCGTCTTCACCGGATAACCCGTGCGCGGGTCGAGGATGTGGTAGTACAGCACGTCGCCAACGGTGAAGCTGCGCTCGTACAGCCCGCTTGTGACCAGGGATTTATCGCGTGCAGGAATGCTTGCGATCACGTCGTTCGCCGTGCCGTTGGGGTCTTGCACGCCAACGTTCCAGTCGTCGCCGCGGAAGCTTTCCCCCAGCACGTAGACATTTCCGCCCAGAGAGAGCATGGCGCTTTCGCAGCCCGCTTCCCGCAGCATGGAGACCAGGTCGTCGGTGATGAATCCCTTCGCGATGCCGCCAAGGTCGAGCATCGCGTCGGGGTCGGCGAGCGTCACCGTGGTGCCGTCGACCGAGATCGTGCGGTAGTCGACGTGCTTGACCGCTTCCTCGATCGCGTCGTCGTCGGGTTTGATGCCCTCAACGAAATCCCAGAGGCTGGAAACGGCGCCGATGCTGATGTCGAACAGGCCGTCCGAAGCCTCGGAATACGCAAGCGATGCCTCGATGCACCGCGCCGTTTCCTCGGAGACCTCTACCGGCGCGCCGTGCGCCTGGTTGATGTTCCAGATGTCGCTGCCTTCCTTCGTGCGCGAGAAGCGGTCTTCGAAGAACTGGCAACGCTCGGAGATGCGGTCCATCAGCTCGGGCGCGCATAGCGCGCTGATCTGGATGACGGTGTCGAATAGGAACAGCGTGAGGGATTGGACCTCGTAAGCTGCGCTATCGGCGGCATCGTTCGCGGCCGCGCCGTCGTTTCCGTCGTTTTGCCCCGCCGAGCAGCCTGTCAGCCATGCGGGCGCGGCCATCGCGCACATCGAGCCCGCCGCAAGCATGAGAAACCTTCGGCGCGAGAGCATTCCGTTCTCCATCGACCAAATCCTTTTCGTTTCCTATATGAACAACCAGCACAACGCGAAAAGCGCCGCCGCCTTGATCAGCACCAAGGGGATCTCGGTGCCGCGTAGACGCACGAGATATTCCTTGACCTGGGCCTTTTTAGCGCCAGGGGCCTCCGCCAGGTTCGACGCCGCCGAAGCGCTCGGGTTGGGCACGCGCAGCATCGCCACGTTCTCCAGAGGGCATCCGTCGGCGCATCGGCCGCACGAGATGCACTCGCCCGCGGCAAGCGCATCGGGGTCGGGGTGCACCGACACCGGGCATGAGCGCTTGCACAGCCCGCACCCTTTCGCGCAGCGCGTCGTGTTGCGGCGGAAAGAGGAGAAGGGGAGCACCGGCAGCAGGCTGAACACCGCGCCGAGCGGGCAGAGGAACTGGCAGAAGAAGCGCTCCACGAACAGCATGCCGAGCGCGATGGCGCCGAGGATGGCGAACGCGCCCGCCGCAACGCCGTCGACGTTGCCGGCGATGATGCCCGCGAACGCCGTCCAGGGGCTGTACCCCGAGACGCTCGACCACGAGCCCGCGATGCACAGCCCGCAGATGGCGACCAGCACCAGGTATTTCAGCAGCTGCAGCGCGCGCTGCAGCTTCGGGGGCAGAAGCGGTTTCCTGACGCCGATGCCCAGCTTCTTGCGCACGGGGGAGAACAGGGCGAACAGGGCATCGCCCAGCGTCCCGAACGCGCAGGCATAGCCGCAGAAGAAGCGGCCGAACACCACGGTGAACGCCAGCACCGCCGCCAATGTGACGATAAAAGCGCTCAGCTCTATCGGCTGCATGGCGCCGATCTGGGTAAATGCGTATTTCACGCCGTTGAACGCCGCGCTGAACACGGCGGGGAACGCTATGAAGAACGCGATTTGCACCGCCCAGCGCACCCCGCGATCCAGGAGGAGGCGGCGATGGCGCGCCAGGGCCTTCGTCTTGATCTTCGCCATGCTATTCGCCGTCCTCTGCCGATGCCGCGGCGCCTGCCTGGTCGGAGCTGCTTGCTTCAAGCGCCTGAACCGCGCCGTTGATGATGCCGGCAGACGAGAACGTGGCGCCCGATACCGTGTCCACGTTCGGCGTTTGCTTGGCCAACATGTCGTCGATGAGCTTGACGGCCTGCTCCAGGTAGGGGCCGTCCTCGTTGGGGGCGTCCACGACCTGAACGGCGTCGATGTAGCCGTCCTTCACGGTGACCTGCGTGGTCACCGGCCCGCCGTATCCTTGAGCGGTGCCCGTGAACACGCCGTCGACGGCATATGGCCCGCGGGTTGCCGCGCGCTCGGCCTCTTGGATCTGCTTTTGAACCATGGCATCGGCGGCGTTGGCGTCGGCGGCCCACAGGCTGAAGCCGACCGCCAACGCTCCGATAACCGCAACGTTCACGGTTTTCGCTATAAGGTTTCGCTTGCGTACGAGAAGGTTAAGCACGGTCGGCCCCGCCTTCGCTGTTCGAGGTGCTTCCCGCATCGTCCTTCCCGGATGCAGTGTCCGAGCTGCCGGCGTCGCCCGTTGCGGCGTCGTCTGACGGATTCGCCTTCTTGTAGGCCTCATTGGCCAGCTCGAGCGCCTTCTCGTATGCCTTCACGATGGCCTTCGAGGAATAGGTGGAGCGGGACACGACGTCCACGTTGCTTGGGGCCGCGTGCAGATCGATCAGCTGCTTGACGACGCCGACGTACTCCTTGCCGCGAACGACGCGTCCGAACGCCGCCCATTCAAGATACGCATCGTTCGATTCATCGTATTCCTCGAGCACCGCGTCTTTGTCGGTCGCCTTGTTCGTCCCGTGAACGTCCTTGATCGCGGATGCCTTGCCGTTTTCGACCGTAACGGTCATGGCCAGGTAATACGGCTCGAACGCGTTGGGGTCCTCGGTGTTCTCGCACTTCACGTACGCGGTATAGTCTCCGTCAAGGTAGCGGGTCTCGGTTTGCCCGCCCTGGGAAGGCTCGTCGACGTCGGGCTTGCTCGGCGAGTCGCCGCTTCCCGTGTTGCCGGAATCGCCGGAGGGTTTATCCGTTGCGGCGTCGTTGCCGCTTTTGACCGCCGCTTGGCGCAGGGCGTCCTCGACGGCGGCCAAGATGCCTTCCGAGGAGAACGTTGCGCCCGACACTGTGTCGACCGCCGTCGTCTGCTTGTCGATGACGGTTGCGATCAGCGATTTCGCGCGGTTGAAATATGCGGCATCGTCGTCTTGGGAGAGGACGTCTATCTTGGAGATCTTCCCTCCTGCGATGGTCACGGCCACGCGAATGGTGCTTTTGTAGCCTTCTCCCTTGCCGTAGTAGGTGCCATCGGCGTAGCCACCTGCCGGCACCTGGGTCGGGTTCAGCGTTACGTGGCTTTTGCCCGAGGCGGTGGATGCCGGGGCGGATGAGGCGCCCGTGGCGGATCCCGTTCCGCCCGCGGCCTTTTCAAGAGCGTTCTTGATGGCGACGAGGATGCCCTTTGAAGAGTAGGTTGCCCCTGAAATGGTGTCCACCGACGTCGATTGCGCAGCGATGACCGAGCTTATCAGCCCCTTCGCGTTGCTGAAATACGGCTCGTCGTCGCCCGCGGACACTATTTCGATTGCGACGATCTTCCCGCCGCTGATGGTCACCGCCACCGTGATGGTGCTTTTGAATCCCTGGCCGGAGCCGGTGTACGTGCCGTCCTTCAGGTTGGAGGCGTCGATCCCGTAGTCCGCCGCGCTATAGTTCGCATCGGTGGCGGGTTGCGCATCCTGGCGTTCCGCCGTCACCTCGACGGGCTTGATTTCGGCCGTGGCCTGCTCGGTCGATGCGTATGCATCGGGGTTGAACACGAGCGGTTGGTATTGCGCCACGACCAGCGCAACGGCCACGCTCGTCAGCACCGACGGCATCAGCAGGCCCGCCGTGGCCGCCTTCCGCGGCAGCGCTGCGTGCTTGCCCGGCCCCTTCTCCTCATTTCCCGGCGTTGCGCCGTGCGTCTCCGCCTCGGCGCGTTCTTCGGTCTTTCGATCCGTCACGGTCTTCGCTTCTCCTTTAAACGGCCTTATGGCGGAGCCCGGGCTCCGCCATAAGGTGCAATGCATCGCTTTGGCGCAGGTGGCGAATATGCCTTCGCCACCTGCGCTTTCATGTTGTGCGGAACCTATTCCCGCGTGCGGCGGCGCATGAAGCGCGCCACCGCGGCCAGCGCGGCCGCGCCGATGGCAGCTGCGCCCGTTGCCGCTATCGGGGCGACGTCGCCCGTGGTGGCAAGGCCGGAAGCGGTGCCCGTGCCGGTCGCGCTCGCTGCCGCGCCGTTGCCGTCACCCGTTGCGGCGCCGCTGCCGGAGCCGTCCGTCCCGGTGCCGTTGCCGGAGCCGTCCGTCCCGGTGCTGCCGGCGGGCGGATTCTCGGCGGTCGGCTTGGCCAGCTGCTCGCGGGCCTTCTTCACGGCGGCCGTTGCGGACTCGACGTCGGCGGCGGACGTGTCCTCATCGCCGAAGAGCGCCTCCGCAGCCTTCACGGCCTGCTGATACGCGGCCCAGCTTTCGGACGTGTAGTCGCTTTCCTTCAGGCTGGAGCCGGCCTCGATCTCGGCGCGCAGATCGGCAAGCTGATCTGCGGTGGGGGTTGCGGCGAGCGCGGCCTGGGCGCCCTGCAGGGCGGAAAGCGCGTTGGCGACTTCCTCGTCGGTGGCGGAAACGGATTCGTTCACGCCTTGAGCGGCCTTAAGCGCCGTCTGGAAGGTGTCCCAGCTGGTTGCGGTATAGGCGTGTTCGCCGTTGTCGAGCTTCAGGGCGGACTGGATGGCGCTCTCGAGCGCAGCTTTGTCGGCGACCTTGGCGTACGTGAACTTCAGGTTGTTGCTGTAGCCCGTAGCGGCGACTTCGACCTCGTATTCGCCGTTCGCGGCGAACACCAAGGAGCCGTCCCTGTTCGCGGCGGCAAGGTTCAGGGAGCCGTCCTCGTTGATGATCTTCACGGCGCCCTTGCCCTGTGCGTTGTACACCACGTTGTTCACCGTCACCTGGGAGATGTTGCCCAGATAGTTCGCAAGGTCGCTCTCGGTCGCGCTCTCGGCGGCGGTCAGCTTCAAGCTGGAAGCATTGAATGCGGCAACGCTCTTCGCCGTGGTCAGCGTGAAGGACGCGCTCAAAGGAGCGTACTTGTCGTTCTTGTCGGTAGCCGTGATCGTGTACTCGCCCGGCTGCGTGCCGGTCGGGATCGTCACAACGGAAGCGTACGGCCCGGAAGAGGGATTCGACACCTCAACCGCGCCGTTCCAGCCCTTGATGCTGTACTGTGCGGCGAACCCTTCGGGCAGCTTCGGGTTCATGCCGATGAGGGAGGAATCGTCGAGTGAAACGCTATCCTGAATGGAGATAGCGCCCTTATCTGCGGAAACCTTAACCGGAACGTACTGATTCATCGCCACGGTGTAGGTGCCGGTGGAGGTATAGAACACCACCGATTTGATGGTCTTGCCCATCATCGACGTGTAGTACTGCGAGCTCAGCGGGCTGCCGTGAGACTCGGTCACGAAGCCGCAGCTCCACGCAAGCTCCTTGCTCTTCCAGATGTTCTCCAGGGCGCGCATGCCGTAGCCCTCGATCTTGCCGGCCTCATCGGCGGCGTTCACCACGGCGCCGTATACGACCGCCTGGTTGCCGTCGGCGTCGACCATCTGCTCGCGCAGGTTGTCGAAGTCGATCTCGTAATCGCCGTACTTGCTGTCGGTGGTGAACTCGGCGGTGACGTTCGCGAGTTCGGTGGCTTTCTTGCTCTCGACGGCGCCGAACTTCAGGTTGCCGGATTCGTCAACCGTGACTTCCTTGTAATTGGCCGGCGTCTCGCCCTTGGGCAGCACGTAGTACGAATAGCTCGGCGCCTGGAACAGGGCGTCGCGACCGGAATAGGTCGTGGTGGACGTCTTACCCTTGATGGAAGTGGTGATGTCGACGGAGTCGGAATCCGTCACGCGTTGGAACTTGGACCAATCGATGCTCTCGGAGCCGACCTTAACGGCGAACGTGGCGCCCGTGATGTCGCTGCCGTCGGCGTTCACGTGGTAAGAACCGGCAACCAGCGAACCGGCCAGCGTCTTCTGCTTGGTAGCGGACGTCACCACGTCCGTGCCGGAGTTGTTCTGCTCTGCGGCATAGAACTGGCTGTACGGGATGTTCATGAGCACGTACGAGCCAACTTCGGGATACAAGCTGACCAGCGCGTCAAGCGCACCTTGGAGGTGCGTGATCTGCTCGGCGGCTTCGGCTTCGCCAAGGTTCTTCTTCTCCAGCAGGTCCTTGGTCTCGGCGGTCTCGGTCTCGATGGAAGATGCGGTCCAGGAGTCCTCGGTGTACTTGGACTTATCAAGCGCGGCGGCCTTGTCGTACAGGCTTTGCAGCTGTGCCTTCGTCGCCTCGGTCACAGGTTCCTTGGCGCCGACGATGTTGTCGTCGGTTGCCTGGAAGGTGTAGGTGTAATCGTTGTAGCCCAAGGCATGGACGGTGAGCTTCCAGTAGCCGGTGCCGTTGGTGTCCTCGGGCAGCTGGCAGCGCTCGGACTTGGTGAGGCCAAGCTGAATGCCCATGGACTTGTGCATCCAGTTGTCGGCGGCGAACTTGGTGCCGTAGGTGGCAAGGGCGTTCGTATAGGTCGCGTCGTCACCGTAGTAGGTCCAGGTGACGCTTTGCATGTTTGCGCCCAGGTCGCCGTAGTTGCCGTTAAGGTCCACGCGCAGGAACTCGCCGTAGGATCCGCTTGCTTCCTTAACCGTGGGCTCGATACCCGTGGCGGTCTTGAGCCCCTGGCCCTCGATGCCCGATTCGGTGCCGGTGGCGGCAGCCGAGAAGCTGAAGGTGCCGTTGTCGTTTGCCACGGTCTTAAGGCCGTTGGTGTCGGCGTCGACATTCGCGACCAGGCCGGAGTAGGCCTGGAGGTTTTGCTCGCCAAAGCCGCCGGCCAGCGTCTCACCATTGGCGACGAAGCTGTGGCTCGCCTTGAAGGCCTCGAGATCTGCGGTCTTGATCTTGACGGGAACGTATTTGAGGCCCGTGACCTCGTAGTCCTTGAGCGTGTAGCTCGCACCGTCACAGGTCATGGCACCGCGGTTCCACGTTACGGTCTTGCCGTCGGTCGTAGTGAACGATTTGCCGTCGGCGGCCCAGGTGGCCAAATCAAACGTTGCACCCTCGTTGGTGTAGATGGTGGCCATGCACTGGTAGCTGCCGCGGTGCAGACCGTGGTTGGCGGTTGCGCGGGTCACAACGTCAAAGGCGCCCGTGTCGGACTCGTTGTGCGAATCCAGCTCGGCACCAGTTGCCGTGGAGCCTGCGGCCTGTACGTCCTCGGCGGCCCAATACTCAGCCCAGGTAAGGCCGGCGTAGCCGTAGGTGTACTCGTCGGTCGCGGGGGTCGACGGATTCTGCTCGTCGTAAGCGGCCTGCAGGGCGCTGTCTGTCGCAGCCTTGATGGCCGTGCTCGTAAACGTGGCGCCGCTCACGCTGTCGACGTCTGTGGACTGTGCGTCGACGATCGCCGCGGGCACGCCGGTGGCCTTTTTGGTACCCTCGACTGCTTTCTTGACGTAGGAGGCGCTCTCGCCCGGTTCATCGCGGACCATCTCGACCTTTGCGATCTTGTGGTCGGCGACGGTCACGTTGACGGTCACGGTATAGCCAGCGAACTCGTCGTCGTTGTCGGCGTTGCCGTTATCGGCGACCTGAGCGGTTCCCCGGTAGGTGCCGTCTGCGATTTTGGTCAAATCGTAGGATGCTTCTTGCGCGGAAGCGGACTTTTCGCCCCCCGACAAGGTATAATCCTCGATTGAGCTAGAAGACGTTTCCGCGTCTTCGCTCGCTAGCGGGGCAGCCGTTTCAGTGTTGGTAGCATCGGAGCCGGCTGCCCCTTCTATTTCGCCGCCGTCGGTTTGGGCAAGTGCCGTCACCGGGGTTAGCGACAACGTGAGCGCCATGGCCATCACGCCTTTGGAGGCATTGCCTCCCGCCGTGGCCAGGACACGTCGAATCGCGTTGCGTTCGATCATCCCGTTTCCTTTCTTCGATTGTCCGTGTGGATGCGTTCCCCCGCGCCTATACCATTTGGGGTTCGCTGGAGCGAAGCTGCGGATCGGGCCTCCGTTCTAGCTGCGATGACCGGCGATGATGTATGCGCGGGCTAACTAAAGCAGAAGGATAACCTATGGTTAACTATGTTTGCCAAATAAAACATAGTTCCCCTACATAGCTTTCAGCTTCGCTCTCGGGAAAGCTGCTCGAGCTTGGCTTTCGGTCGGGCCTTCCGTTCGCCGAGGCGGCGTGCCTGCTCCCCTGCAGCCGGCAAGCCCTCGCGGAAGCCTCCGCCTTCTCGGCTTCCGCTCGCGTTCGGCTGGCTCGCAACCCCCGCCCGCGCGAACCCCGTCAGCCCGCGGCTCGCGCACAGTCCCGCCCACGCAAAAGGCCCCGCGTTCGCGGGGCCTTCGACCTGCGGTTATTTCGTTTTCCATACTTTCACGCGGCAGCAGTTCACGGCTTCGCCGCCGATGGGCGTGTAGTCGATGTTGGAGTACGTGACCACCGTGTCGTTCTGGCCGCTGGAGGCCAGCCACTCGCCGTAGTCGTCGGCGCCGTTTTCCGCGGACAGCGCGAAGTAGCGCTTGCCCTGCAGGTCGACGCCGCATACGGCGCTCGTGGACTTCACCATCAGCCAGTTGCCGCACCATGCCGGCGCGGTGGTGGGCGTGCGGTCGAAGCGCAGCCACTTCTGCGCGCTGTAGCCGCCGCTGCCCGGCGACTCGGCGGGGGCGTACGTGCCCAGGCTGGCGATGCCGTCGCCGTAGCTGTACGTGGCGTCGAACGCGAACGTGAAGCCGGTCTTGCCGTAGCCCGCCTCGAGCGGCTTCATGGACGCGGGAAGCGTCAGCGTGTCGGTGACGTCGCCGTTCTCGCTTACGCGCGTGAGCTGGTAATACGACGATGCGCCGGTGACGCGGGGCGTGATGACCACGCCGTCGCCCGCCGCGTACGGCGCCGTTGCCATGCGGCCGGCCGACTCGTACACCACGCTGGCGTCCGAGCTGCCCATGGAGGCGCTCTTGAGCTGCGCGATCAGCGACGCCGCGGTGACGGTGCTGTCGGCCTGCGGCATGACCTGCCAGAACGCATGCCCGCCCACGGCGGCGATGGTGGGGGTCTCGAACCGATCGGTGGACCCCTCGTCGAGCTGCTGGATGTTGGAGAGCGCGTCGCCGTTGGAGTTCAGCTTCCCGGCGAAGATCCGCCAGGTGCCGTCCATGATGTTCGCCTCGGTCCACACCACGCCCTGCGAGGTGCAGCGCGCGTCGTAGATCTCGAAGCCCTCGTCCTGACCGCGCGCCTTGTCCAGCACCACGGCCGACGTGCCCGACGACAGGGCCAGCGTGGCCACCTGTGCCAGCGGCTTGGCCTTTTCCGTGGGGATCAGGCAGCAGGCGAGCTTCGAGTCGTTGCACCAAACCAGGGAGCCGTAAGGCAGGTCGTAAGAACCGACTTGCTCCGCGCAGTCGTCGGCGTTCTCCACCTGCGACAGGTCGGAGATGGAGAAGACGGCGTCGGTGGGCACCTTCAGCGTCTGGATGTCGGGTGTGGAGGAATCCTTGCCGCCCGCGACCGCGGCGACGCCGGCGCCTGCGGCGGCCAGTACGCCTACGCCGAGCGCGCCCAGCAAAAGGCCGCGGCGCGTGATGAGCGTCTGGCCGCCGTCGCCGACGGCGGGCCGCGGGGTGCCGCGGCCGGTGGGGGAGCCGCCGGAGATCCCGATGCCGCCCAGGCCCGGCGTGCCGGAGAGCGGGGTGGGCGTGGCGGCGCCTACGTAGGTGCCGGTATCGCGGCGCGCGCGACCGGCCGCGGCGCGCTGGGCGCGCACCTGCGTGCGCTGCGCGGTGCGTGCCGCGGGGGCGCCCGCCTTGTCCGCCTTGCCGGCGGCCCGGGGTGCGGAAGCGGTGCGCGGGGCCGTGCTTTTCGCCTTCCCATGTGCGGAAACGCCGCGACCGGCGGTACGCGGGCGTGCGGAGGCGCCGCGCAAGGGGCGGGCCGGCTGCGCGGCTCGTCTGCCTGTGCGGGTTGCTCGGGAGGGTTGGCGGCCTGCGCCGCCCTGTGGTGTCCTTTGGGTTGCCATGGCGGTAATTATGTCATTTCGCCTACAGGCGCGAGGGGGTTTGACTTGACTTGTTACAATAAACCCAAACACCCTTCACCCGCACGGCCGCGCAAAGGGGACGTGCGTGCGAGGTGACGAAAGCATGGAAAGCAGCTTCCTAAGGAGTGAACCATGAGCAATGAAACCAGGCGCATCCTGCTGGTGGAGGACGAGAAGGCCATCCGCGATGCCGTAACCGCATATCTTGAGCGCGAGAACTATTGGGTAACCGCCGTCGGCGACGGCCAGGAGGCGCTGGAGGAATTCTCCAAGCACCACTTCGACCTGGTCATCCTCGACCTCATGCTCCCGCGCGTTCCCGGCGAGCGCGTCTGCCGCGCCATCCGCGACAACTCCGACGTGCCCATCATCATGCTCACCGCCAAGGGCGAGGTCGAGGACCGCATCATCGGCCTGGAGCTGGGCGCCGACGACTACCTGGTCAAGCCGTTCAGCCCGCGCGAGCTGGTCGCCCGCGCCCGCGCGCTGCTGCGCCGCGTGCACGCCGATTCCGAGCCTCAGCGCGAGGTGCTCGAGTTCGGCGAGCTCACCATCGACGTGTCCGGCCACAAGGTCATGGTCTCCGGCAAGGAGATCGACCTCACGGCCAGCGAGTTCAAGCTGCTCACCACGCTGTCCCGCTATCCGGGCCGCGTGTACTCCCGTATGGAGCTGGTCGAGAAGGTGCTCGGCTACGACTTCGAGGGCTACGAGCGCACCATCGACTCCCACGTGAAGAACCTGCGCGCCAAGATCGGCGACAACCCGCGCAACCCTAAGTGGCTGCACACTGTGCACGGCGTGGGCTACCGCTTCGAAGACCCCACCAAGCAGGGTCAGTAAGCTAGCCGCCGCGCGGCCGCCAGCGCTCGGCCGCGCCTCCCTTCCCAGAAGAAAGGCCGCGAGCCCACGTGGATACCGATACCAACACAACGCAAGACGCTCCTTCGACCGGCTCCGCCACCACGGGGCCGGTCGTGGTTGAGCGTCCCTCCGAGGAAAAGAAAAGGCGCAAGCCGTACCAGGGCGTGGTGAACTGGTGGAACAGCCTGACGTACACCACGCGTATGACCATGGCATTCGCCCTGATCGCCGCCATGACCGCCATGGTGGCCATCGGCGTGCTGTCGTTTGTGTGGCAGCAGCACTTCCATACCTACACGCAGGAGAACATGGAGTCGCTCGCCGAAAGCACGGCGACGCGCATCGAGGAGGTGTACAACACCTCCCATACCCTGCACGACCCACAGGTCGAGGCCGTGGCGAAGTATGCCGAAAGTCTGAACAGCGGCGTGGGCGTGGCCGTTATCGACAACACCACGGGCAAGGCCGTGTACGATTCCTCGGCCGTCGCCATCGACGACGGCACGGGGTCGTCCCGAAGCGAATCGGGCGCGGGCATGTCGCCGAGCTCGGACAGCGGGCGCACCCTGGCGCCGCCGGCAAGCGCCAGCCAGCAGTTCGCCAGCGCGCCCATCGAGTACGGCGGCGCGGCCGTGGGGTCCGTGCGCATCTGGGTGTACGGAAGCGAAACCCTGCTCACGCAGGCCGACGAGCAGTTCTCCAACAACTCCTACCAGGCAATGGTGTTCGCAACGGTGCTGGCCATCGTGCTGGCGTCGTGCATCGGCTTCCTGTTCGCGCGCACCCTGGTGCGCCCCGTCAACACCATGGCGCAGACCGCCCGCGCCATCAAGGAAGGCGACCTGTCGGCGCGCACGGGCATCCGCGGCGAGGATGAGATCGCGCGCCTGGGCATGACCTTCGACGAGATGGCCGACTCCATCGAGCGCGACCGCAAGCTCGAACGCCGCCTCACCACCGACGTCGCGCACGAGCTGCGCACGCCGCTCATGGCTATCCAGGCAACGGTCGAGGCCATGGTCGACGGCGTGTTCGATGCCGACGAGGAGCGTCTTGAAACGGTGAACGGCGAGGTCAAGCGCCTAAGCCGCCTGGTCGACGCCATCCTGAAGCTCTCGCGCCTTGAGAACCGCAGCACGCCCATGAAGAAGGAAGTGCTCGAGGTGGGCGACCTCATCAGCAGCATCATCTCCACGCACGAGGCCTACGTGTCCGACTCGGGCCTTAAGCTCATCTACGAGGTGGAGCGCGGCGTGCGCGTGCGCGGCGACGCGGATATGATCCGCCAGGCCACTGCCAACCTCATCTCCAACGCGGTGCGCTACACGCCCGAGGGCGGCACCATCACCGTCAGCGTGTCCAGCCACGAGGGCATGTGCGCCATCGCCGTGCGCGACACGGGCATCGGCCTTTCGCCCGACGAGGCGAAGATGGTGTTCTCCCGCTTCTGGCGTGCGGACGCCGGCCGTACGCGCGAAAGCGGCGGCCTGGGCATCGGCCTTTCCGTGGTGAAGGAGATCGTCGACCGCCACAACGGCTACGTGGACGTCGAGGGCGAGAAGGGCGTGGGCGCCTGCTTCACCATCAACCTGCCGTTGTACTACGAGGGCGACGAGCAGCGCGAGCAGCGTCAACAGCAGCGCCAGCAGCAACAGCAGCAGCGCGAGCAGCAGCTGCAACAGCGCCAGCAGCAGCGCGAGGCGCAGCGACAGCAGAAGGAGCAGCAACGCGCGCAGCAACATGCGCAGAAAACGGGGATACCGTTCGGACGGTCGCACGACGACGGAAAATAGACGATAATGGCAACGTTACAGTCACGCCGCAAACGGCGCGCAAATGCCGGCTGGGCGCCGCCCGCGCCCGGCGCAACTCTCATGGGGAAAGGATAAGCAGGCATGAGCGGAATCGATATCAAGCCGGACGCACAGGGCAAGGTGCGCGACATCTACGACCTGGGCGACAAGCTGCTGATGGTGGCCACCGACCGCATCTCGGCATTCGATTACATCCTGGAGGACGAGATCCCGCATAAGGGCGCGGTGCTCACGCAGATCTCGCTGTTCTGGCTTGAGCAGCTCAAGGACGTCATCGGCAACCATCTGATCAGCGCCGACGTGGCCGACCTGCCCGAGCAGTTCAAGCCCTACGCCGACTACCTGCGCGGCCGCTTCATGCTGGTGAAGAAGGCCGAGATGTTCCCCGTCGAGTGCATCGTGCGCGGCTACCTTGCCGGCAGCGGCCTGAAGGAGTACCAGAAGCAGGGCACCGTGTGCGGCATCCAGCTGCCCGAGGGCCTGGTGAACTCCTCCAAGCTCCCCGAGCCCATCTTCACGCCATCCACGAAGGCCGAGATCGGCGACCACGATGAGAACATCAGCTTCGAGCGCTGCGCGGAGATCCTCGGCGAGGATGCCGCCACGCAGCTGCGCGACCTGGCCATCAAGGTGTACTCCGTCGCCCGCGACCACGCTGCCGAGAACGGCATCATCATCGCCGACACGAAGTTCGAGTTCGGCGTCATCGACGGCCAGATCATCCTGGCCGACGAGGTGCTCACGCCCGACTCCAGCCGCTTCTGGCCGGGCGACGCCTACGAGCCGGGCCGCGACCAGGCCAGCTTCGACAAGCAGTACGTGCGCGACTGGCTCAACGCCAACTGGGACCGTCAGGGCAACCCGCCGCATCTGCCTCAGGAGGTCATCGAGCGCACCAGCCAGAAGTACATCGCGGCGTACGAGAAGATCTCCGGCAAGAAGTTTGAGTTCTAGCCCCAGGCCCGGCAGGGCCGCATAAGCAGTACAGGTTCGCAAGGACGCATGCGGCGTCTCGGATCGGCCCCAGGCAAGCGACGCCGGCGTCAAGCCGGCTCGCGCGCCGAAGGAGATGCGGGGCGCCGCACGCGACCGCAGCAGAAGAAGGTTCGCCTGCCGGCAGGCGGGCGAAGGAGTGAGAATGACACAACGCAACCCCATGAACGAGCGCTACCAATCCGAGGACCGCAAGGGCGCCACGCGTAAATCGGCCGCTTCCGCGAAGCCGGTCTCGAAGGCCGCATCCTCGGTGCGCATCGAGTCCACCAAGAAGACGCCTCAGCAGAAGAAGGCCGAGCGCAAGCAGCAGCGCGCCAAGGACGCCGAGCGCGATCGCCAGTTCTACAACCCGCCCACCGCGGAATACAAGCGCCTGCGCAAGATCTGGTGGGTGTGCCTGATCCTGGCCATCATCCTGACCGTGGTCAGCTTCGCCGGCAACAACCTCGGTATGCCCGCGCCCATCATGTACGTCACCTTGGCGCTGGCCTACGTGTTCATCATCGCCGCCCTCTACATCGACATGGGCAAGTGCCGCAAGGCGCGCCAGAAGTACGCCGATGAGGTGCTCAACCACCCCACCAAGGAGATGCGCGCCGCCGAGAAGAAGGCCAAGGCGCAGCAGCGCGCCGCCGAGAAGCAGGCGGCCGAGCAGCCCGCCGAGCCCGAGCCCCAGAAGAAGGGTCTGTTCGGCTTCGGCAAAAAGAAGAAGGACGAGTAGGCGCGGCCAAGCAGGCCGCCAGCCCGTCTCGGCCCAGCAAGACGGAAAACAAACGGGTGCCCGCGCGGTGCCCGCTTGCATTTTAGGAAGGAAGCGGGGCAGGGCCGTCGCCCTTGTCCCGCACGATTGCGGGTGGCTCGCCATCCGCGCATACGACTAGGAAGGACGTCCATGGTTTCCCGCATCTATGTGGAGAAGAAGCCCGGCTTCGACGTTGAGGCCCAGCAGCTGGCGCACGAGCTGCGCAGCATCCTGGGCATCACCTCGCTCGAGGGTTTGCGCCTGGTGAACCGCTACGACGTGGAGGGCATCTCGCAGGAGCTGTTCGATCAGTGCGTTCCCACCGTGTTCAGCGAGCCCCAGGTCGATGTCGCCTCGGCCGAGCTGCCCCAGGCCGACGGCGCGCAGGTGTTCGCCGTGGAGTTCCTGCCCGGCCAGTTCGACCAGCGTGCGGCTTCGGCAAGCGAGTGCATCCAGCTGATCAGCCAGGGCGAGCGCCCCGAGGTTCGCAGCGCGAAGGTGTACCTGCTGTCCGGCCCGCTGTCCGATCAGGACGTCCAGGCCATCAAACATTACGTCATCAACCCCATCGAGGCGCGCGAGGCAACGCTTGAGCAGCGCGACACGCTGGCCATGGCGCAGCCCCAGCCCGAGCCGGTCGAGGTGCTCGAGGGCTTCCTCGACCTTGACGCTGCGGGCCTGGCGCAGTTCATCGCCGACCGTGAGCTGGCTATGGACGAGGCTGACCTGGCGTTTTGCCAGCAGTACTTCCAAAGCGAAGGCCGCTGCCCCACCATCACCGAGATCAAGATGATCGACACCTACTGGTCCGACCACTGCCGTCACACCACGTTCGGCACCGAGATGACCGACGTTGCCATCGACGACCCGCGCGTGCAGGCCGCCTTCGACCAGTATATGGACATGCGCAACGAGCTGGGTCGCCAGGCCAAGCCCGTCTGCCTTATGGACATGGGCACCATCGGCGCGAAGTGGCTCAAGTCCAAGGGCGTGCTCATGGGCCTGGACGAGTCCGAGGAGATCAACGCCTGCACGGTGAAGTGCAAGGTCGACGTCGATGGCGAGGAGCAGGACTGGCTGTACCTGTTCAAGAACGAGACGCACAACCACCCCACCGAGATCGAGCCGTTCGGCGGCGCGGCAACGTGCCTGGGCGGCGCCATCCGCGACCCCTTGTCGGGCCGCAGCTACGTGTACCAGGCCATGCGCGTCACCGGCGCCGCCAACCCGCTGGCGCCCGTGTCCGAGACGCTGCCCGGCAAGCTGCCGCAGCGCAAGCTGGTCACCACGGCCGCTGCCGGCTATTCCAGCTACGGCAACCAGATCGGTCTGGCAACCGGCCAGGTCAACGAGCTATACCACCCCGGCTACGTGGCCAAGCGCATGGAGATCGGCGCCGTTGTCGCCGCAACACCGGCCGACCACGTGCGTCGCGAGACGCCCGAGGCGGGCGACGTGGTGGTGCTGCTGGGCGGCCGCACCGGCCGTGACGGCATCGGCGGCGCAACGGGCAGCTCCAAGGAGCACAACCTGGAGTCGCTGGAGCATTGCGGCGCCGAGGTGCAGAAGGGCAACCCGCCCGAGGAGCGCAAGATTCAGCGCCTGTTTCGCCGCGGCGAGGCCACGCGTCTCATCAAGCGCTGCAACGACTTCGGCGCGGGCGGCGTGTCCGTCGCCATCGGCGAGCTGGCCGACGGCCTGCGCATCAACCTGAACAAGGTGCCGAAGAAGTACGAGGGCCTCGACGGTACCGAGCTGGCCATCTCCGAGTCGCAGGAGCGCATGGCCTGCGCCATCGCCGCCTCCGACGTGGACGAGTTCCTGCGCTATGCGCGCGAGGAGAACCTCGAGGCCACCGTGGTCGCCGAGGTCACCGACGATGCGCGCGTGCGCGTCATGTGGAACGACAGCGCCATCATCGACCTCAGCCGCGAGTTCCTGGCAAGCAACGGCGCGCCGAAGCAGCAGGCCGTGCATGTGGGCCAGGCGGGCGCCTACGAGCGCACGTGGGAAGGCGATACCCTTGCACAGCGCATGAACGCCCTGGTCACCGACCTGAACGTGTGTTCGAACAAGGGCCTGTCCGAGCGCTTCGACTCCACCATCGGCGCGGCCACGGTGCTCATGCCCTTCGGCGGCAAGAACCAGCTGACGCCGGCGCAGGCCATGGTCGCCAAGCTGCCCGTGGGCGGCGAGACCACCACGTGCAGCGGCATGGCGTGGGGTTTCAACCCCTACCTCACCGAGGCCGACCAGTTCACCGGCTCGTACGTGGCCGTCGTGGAATCGGTCGCGCGCCTGGTGGCGGCCGGCTTCAAGCGCCAGGATATGTACCTGACGTTCCAGGAGTACTTCGAAAGCCTGCGTGGCGACGCGAATCGCTGGGGCAAGCCCACGGCTGCCGTCCTGGGCGCGCTCATGGCGCAGGTCGACCTGGGCATCGGCTCCATCGGCGGCAAGGACTCCATGTCCGGCAGCTTCGAGCAGCTCGACGTGCCGCCCACGCTCGTGTCCTTCGCCACGGCGGTGGGCAAGGTCGGTCGCGTGACGTCTCCTGAGTTCAAGGGCGCTGGCCATCGCGTGGCGTTGGTGGCCCCGCGCTGCTACGACGCCGAGGGCATCGCGCCCGCGTCCGAGGATGCGCTGGCGGCTATGGATGCCGTGCAGGAACTCATCGGCAACGGCGCCGCGCTGGCGGTCTGCACGCCGGGCTACGGCTGCATGGCCGAGTCGCTGTTCAAGATGTGCGTGGGCAACGGCCTGGGCGTGAAGCTCGACGACGTCGACGCCGATGCGCTGTTCGCGCCTGCGTACGGCAGCTTCCTGGTGGAGCTGGCCGACGACGCGCAGCTGCCTGCCGCAACCGACAACCTGGACGTGGTCGTGCTGGGCGCCACCACCGAGGACTACCGCTTCGTCGCCGCGGGCGAGGAGCTTGACATGGCTGCGCTGCAGGAGGCATGGGAGGGCGCCATCGAGAGCGTGTACCCGTACCGCCAGGAGGGCGAGGCCGTGAAGCAGGTGACGGTGGATAACCGCCTGCCGCTCACCTACAACGGCACCATCGCGCGCCCGCGCGTGATCATCCCCGTGTTCCCGGGCACGAACTGCGAGTACGATTCCGCTCGCGCCTTCGAGCAGGCGGGCGCCGTGGCCGACACGCTGGTCATCAACAACCTCACGCCCTCGGCAGTTGCCGAGAGCACGAAGGCGCTGGTGGAGGCAATCAAGAACAGCCAGATCATCATGCTGCCCGGCGGCTTCTCCGGCGGCGACGAGCCCGACGGTTCGGCGAAGTTCATCACGGCCTTCTTCCGCGCCCCCGAGGTCACCGAGGCCGTGCGCGACCTGCTGTTCAACCGCGACGGCCTGATGCTGGGCATCTGCAACGGCTTCCAGGCGCTCGTGAAGCTGGGCCTGGTGCCGTACGGCGACATCCGCCCCATGGACGACGAGTGCCCCACGCTCACGTTCAACACCATCGGCCGCCATCAGAGCCGCTTGGTGCGCACGCGCGTTGCCAGCAACCTGAGCCCCTGGTTGTCCCAGTGCGAGCCCGGCGACATCCACACCGTGGCCATCAGCCATGGCGAGGGCCGCTTCGTGTGCAGCCCCGAGCTGCAGCACCAGCTCGAGGTCACGGGCCGCATCGCCACGCAGTACGTTGACGAGGCGGGCCAGCCCAGCATGGATTGGGACGTGAACCCCAACGGCTCGGTCATGGCCATCGAGGGCATCACCAGCCCCGACGGCCGCGTGCTCGGCAAGATGGGCCACGTGGAGCGTCGCGGCGACGGTCTGTACAAGAACGTCCCCGGCAACAAGTTCATGCCCCTGTTCGAAAGCGGCGTGAAGTACTTCACGGACTAGAATGCGAATGCGCCGGCCGCTCGGCCGGAGCAGCGTTGGAAGATCGAAGCGCCCTGTCGGCTTTCGCCGGCAGGGCGCTTTGCGAATCGCGGGATCAACATGCTGGTTAGTTGTAAGTGCCACGATCAGCGAAAAGCCTCCCATCCCTAGCTTCAAACGAAGCTTAGGGGTGGGAGGCTTCGTTTTACCCGGCGTATTCAGAATGGGCCGATAGCAGGTAAGCCTCTGATTGGCCAGGCATTCCTCGAATACTTCGTCTCATGGATTTCGTGATGCTCGGCTCCTTTTGCCGTCGCGTAGGTGCGTAGACGGTGTAGGCGGAGGCGGGACGTTTCTTCATAAAGCTAGGGACCCGGTACACTCGAAACGATATATGCAGCTGCGGTGGCTAGGTTGGTCCTGGCGTCACGATTGGGGTTCGAATCGTAAACCGTTCCGAAACGCACGCGAGATTCGCTTGTGTCCGAACGCTATATGGGTAGACTGGCCGATGCCGACCGTTCTTGGTGCGCTTTCGAGCGCAGAAAGGAGCGAGTCATGACCATGTATGGATACGCAAGGGTGTCAAGCAAGGATCAAAACCTGAACAGGCAGCTCGATGCCCTGTCCGCCATTGGCGTTTCAGAGGAATCCGTGTTCGTCGATTACCTGAGCGGACGTAACTTCGATCGTCCCGGGTATCAATCGCTGCTCGAACGCCTGAAACCTGGCGACGTGCTCGTGGTGAAGAGCATCGACCGCCTTGGCCGTAACTACGACGAGATACTCGGCCAGTGGCGGCTGCTCACCAAGCAGAGAGGCATCGACATCGTGGTGCTGGACATGCCGTTGCTCGACACGCGCTCGACCTCCGGCCACGGGGTGACGGGCAAGCTGATCGCCGATATCGTGCTGGAACTGCTCAGCTATGTGGCGCACGTGGAGCGCGACAACATCCGCCAGCGCCAGGCGGAGGGGATTGCGGCGGCGCGTGCGCGCGGCGTGAAGCTGGGACGGCCGGCGCTGGCCGTGCCAGATGAGTTCGATGCGGTACACCGCAAGTGGGAAGATGGCTGTTTGAACAGCCGGCAGGCGGCGGAATCGCTGGGAGTTTCGCATACGACGTTCTTGAAGTGGGCGAAGCAACGGCCCGCGGACGTCACAATCCCATACAAATAGATGCGTTCATAGCAAGAATCGCATCGTTTGCCAATACCGATTTCGGACGGTGGCAAATAATCTAGACGTTTGCTTACAGCCCCCTCGGCCTGGTAAAGCGCGACTCGTTTCAGAGTGCAAAACGCTTTATCAGGCCGTTTCTTTTCAGTCAATCAATGAAATCAATATAGCCGACCACTCAAGTAATGTCTGCATTTGCTTCCGCCCATATACAACGAATGCGCGGAAAGGCAGATATGCGCAAGTTACATGAGGGTGATATTTCGCTAACTCCCACGCAGGAGCGTCTGCTCGGCTATATCGCCGCGCAAACAACCATATCGGGTGCGGCGCAGGCAACGAAAAAGGAGTTGTCGCAGCTGATGGGCTGCAGCGTCAAGACAATCGATCGCGCCATCACGCGTATGAGCCGAGAAGGGCTTATCAAAGTCGAGCCATGCCATTCCGAAAACGGAGGGCAGCTTTCGAATGCATACAGCGTTGTAAATAGCTGATCGGGGCTCTTACGACCCGGTCCTTTCGTGATTGCGAACCAGACGAGAAACAAGCAACGCAAGGCGATAACGGAAAAGGGAGAAAGAAGCCCGGACTGCGGTCCCTAGATGAGGAGACTGAATCCGCCGAACCGACAACGGACCAGGTCAACCCACTGTTACAGCCACTGATAACGCGGTAGACGAACCGATAACGGTGGCTTTTGGAGCAGGCGATTTGCATCGGTACGCATCGATGCCGATGCAAAGCATAGGTTGGGGGATTGCGAAAAAAGCAATCCGGATAGCTGAATCTGTCAAGGAGGTTAATCAATGAAAGGATTCAGAAAAACACTGGGCATCGTAGCGTTGGCGCTGATAACCTCGCTTACCCTTGCGATGCCGGTCAGCGCTTGGGCAGACGAGGCGGAGAGCTATGGGAAACCCAACGTTTCCGGTCCTCAGAGCGCATGGTACAACGGCCAGTCCCATCACTTCAGGTCTACGGTCAAGGACTCCGTAAGCGGTAAAGACCTTGTGGAAGGAGAGGATTACACTCGATCCTTCGGCTTTATCAGCGACCGTGGTAACGCGGACGGCATCGATACCTGGCTTGCGACCGATGACAGCATGGTAAGCTCGGGTTTCGTATATGAGAGAATTGACTTCAAAGGCAATTACGCGGGAAACGGCTCCTACTTTGTACGTCACAATATCATGACGCTGTATGAATTCAAGGAGCTGAATGCCACGAAGGTCGAGGGCGAAGCCGACCCGACCTTGGGAGCCACTTTGAGCCTGTTCGTCGGCGATCCCACGACCCTGCTTGACCTTTCGGCTTTTAGCCTCAGCCGTGAGGCGGGCGAGCAGCCTGGCGAGTATGCGATCACCTATACGACCGATCCGGAGCAGCTTCCGGAAGCTTACACGAGCAACAGCGCGAAAACCCGTACGGGCCTTGGCGACGTCGATTTGGGCGATGGCTATATCTACAAGATGGTAGTCGGCGACGACATCTGCGGCTATAACTACATCCGTATCGTCCCCGGCACGCTCACCATCGTCCCCGCCTATACCGACATCAGCGCTACGATCGCTTGGAGGGATTCCTCTGACAAGGAAGGCCTGCGCCCGAGCGCCGAGGATTACGCCAAGCTTCTCTCGCTGACCGCCGATGGCGTCGCCTCCGATATCCTGCCCGCTGTTGTGGACAATGGCGACGACACGTATACCGTCACGTACGCCGGTGTCCGCCAGTACGCCTATGACGACAACGACGAGCGTCATGACATCGACTACAAGATTACCCAGGCAGACGTCGACGGCTACACCACCGACAACGCTACCGTCGGTAACGAGGGCGTTATCACGAATACGCATGAGGTGGCTGCTCCTCAGCCTGAGCCGCAGCCCGAACCTCAGCCTCAGCCCGGAGAGGAGCAGCAAGTAGCTTCCAATGTCGAGATGCCTGAGACCGGCGACCAGAGCCTGGGCGCCATCGTGGCCCTCGCGCTGGGCGCTTCCGCACTGGGCGTCGCCGTCGTTGCAAAGAGGCGCAGCAAGCGCTAAGCGCGGCGTTTCTTCAACTTCATAATAACGAGAGAAGCCCATCGGCTCGCGCCGATGGGCTTCTTTTTGGCGTCGGTGCTTATCGGGCTGGTTGCCCTGGCAGCGGTCGCTGCTGCGGTGATCGCCTATCGTAGGTGCTCTGGTGAGTAGTGCGGTATCAATCAACGGTTTTGCTCATCAATGAATAGGGCGGCGGGTTCGTTCGAACCCGCCGCCCTATTCTCGTTTATGCTTGGATGCTCCCGCCTACGCGTAGATCTCCTTCTCCACCACCAGCTCGTTTTTGATCTTGCCGACCAGCTTCTGCAGCGCGTCGATGCAGCGCGGGCGGATGTCGGCGCCGATGAGCACGTACATGAGCGAATCGCCCACGTTCAGCACGCCCTCGTTGAGCCATACGCGCACATAATAGACGCCCGGCCACGTGAGCGCTTCCTTGACGGCCCGCTCAAGACCTTCGGCGTCGTAGCTGAAGTCGACCTGGGCGACGTCGCCGAGGCCCTCGACGCCCTCGCGCACCTGCGCCTTGGGCGTGATACGCACCACGCCGTTGTGCGTGAGGAACATGCCGCATTGCGCGGCCTTCGGGTCCTGCTTCGCTTCCTTAAGCCATTCATCCATGGACGGTTCGGGTTTCGCCATTTTCGGCCTCCTTGCGTGATGTTGACGGTTATTGCAGTGCCGACTGGGCGGGGAATCGCCGCAGCGGCATGTTTTCGCGGCTCAAATTGTACCGCACGCGTAAAGGCCTGGTGGGGCTTCTGTGAACGCTGCAAAAAGCTCTTTAAAACGTAAAAGTAAAAAGATAGTCTTGAACAATTTTCTTATGAGGCGTAGATTAATCGGCCAGTTTTTTAGTGGCCGATTCGCCAGGGCAACAATCGATTTTCTACTGATAACCTGGTGAAACATATATTCACATAGCCTATCGGTTAAGAGGATTTCCATTGACTCAACTTTTGTGCAAGCGCACAAAAACATGGGAAAAGTGTCCGAATCGTGAAGAAAACGAAAGACATCTTCACTTCTGCTGCAGCCCTGATAGATTGGCAATCACACCGAACGCAACGAAGTTGTCAAGGAACAGATTTCCAACGTTGCCAAACGGTGAAGTAGACCGAAGCCTGAAACGGATTCAGGCGAGCGAGAAAGGATGACGGGTTAAAATGAACGCAGCAACGAACGTAAAGCAGATCCAAGGAAACCATACCCCGATTACCATGCTCGTCGGGTTCGTCGCCCTGCTGGCGATCGCGATCGCGGTATGCGCCATCGCTTCCTCGGCCGTGGCATCGCTGACGGGCTTCTCCCTGGTGGCGGCTCAGACCCCGGCCATCAGCCTCGCATGGTTCGGCAGCACCGTGGCGCCGCTCCTAGGCGAATTCGTGGTGTTGTTCGCCATCGCCGTCGGCCTGGCCTACACGGCTTCCCGCAAGTAAACGCACCTGCGCGGCAAACACAATCTCATATGCAAAGCCCTCGCGGAACGCGGGGGCTTTTTCGTGTCTTGCATCCGTAGGCGGACGCCCGAAGGCAGCTCCCGCGTTCTCAAAGGAACGCTGTTCGCCCCAGCTCGCGTTCTCGAGGTCGAACGGTATCCGCCCAACCCCCGTTCTCAAGGCCGAATATCGTTCGCTCAACCCTCGTTATCGAAATGAAACGTTATCGGGTCGGTTCGGGCCTGCTCTAGACGACCCATCGACGGCGCGAAATCGCCGTTCGCACACTTAACCTGCAACGGAAACCAAGCAACCAAGAGCGAATCAACGTTTGTGCTCGAATTTACCAGGTTGACACAGTGGCGCGCGTTCGAGCCTGATACTATGGAACGGATTGAGAAAAGCGTCAGTTTGCCAATTGCAACTTGACACCGGGAACTGCGAGAAAGCGAGCGCGCCTATGTCTTTGGCACCATCGGATCACACCAAGCAACCTGATAACCGCACCACCATGGAACTGGGCGCCGTGCTGCCCATGACCGCCGAGGTGCGCGACGACCACCTGTTCGTCGGCGGCGTCGATATGGTGGAGCTTGCCCATAAAGAAGGCACCGCGCTCTACGTCATGGACGAGGCCGACATGCGCAACCGCATGGAAACCTACCTCAAGGCGTTCCGCAGCCGCTATGAGAACTCCGACGTCATCTTCGCCTCCAAGGCGTTCCTTAATAAGGAAACCGCGCGCATCGTTGCGCAGGAGGGCCTGTGCCTCGACGTGTCCGGCGGCGGCGAGCTGTGGTGCGCGCAGCAGGCGGGCTTCCCCATGGAGCGCGTCTTCGTGCACGGCAACAACAAGACGCCGCAGGAGCTGCGCGAGGCCATCTCGGCTGGCGTCGGCCGCATCGTGGTGGACAGCCGCATCGAACTGGGCCGCATCAGCCAGATCGCCGGCGAGCTGGGCGTCACGCAGGACGTCTACATGCGCGTCACCCCCGGCGTCGAGGCCGACACGCACGAGTACATCCGCACGGGTTGCGAGGACAGCAAGTTCGGCTTCACCATGCTCGACGACTTCGCCTTCAAGTGCGTCAAGGACGCGCTTGAGGCTCCGAACGTGCGCTTGGCCGGCTTCCATTGCCACATCGGCTCGCAGATCTTCGCGCTCCATTCGTTCGCCGAGGCCGTGCAGGTCATGGTCGAGTTCATCGCCCGCGTGAAGGAAACCTACGGCTACGAGGTCGAGGAACTGGACATGGGCGGCGGCCTGGGCATCGCCTACAAGGCCGATGACAAGCCCTCCACCATCGACGAGTTCGCCGAGTGCACCGTCAACGCGGTTCGCGAGAACTGCGAGCGCCTGGGCGTGAAGCTGCCGCGCCTGGCCGTCGAGCCCGGCCGCAGCTTGGTGGCAACCCCGGGCATCACGCTGTACACCGTCGGCATCCTGAAGACGCTGCCCGGCATCCGCAAGTACGTGGCCATCGATGGCGGCATGTCCGACAACATCCGCACGGCGCTCTACCATGCCGATTACGAGCCCACCATCGCCAACAAGGCCGGTCAGCCTCGCACCGAGATCGTCACGCTGTGCGGCAAGCACTGCGAAAGCGGCGACGCGGTGGTCATCGACATGCCGCTGCAGACGCCCGAGCTGGGCGACGTCATCGCGGTGTTCGGCACCGGCGCGTACTGCTACACCATGGCCAGCAACTACAACGGCCAGCCGCGCCCCGGCATCGTGTTCGTGAAGGACGGCCAGGCCCGCGTGGTCACCCGCCGCGAAACCTACGCCGACCTGTACCACCGCGACATCTAGCCGCATTCGGGCGGTTGGGCTGGCGCAGCGTCGGGGTTGACCCGGCTGCCGCAAGCCCGACCGCCCGCCGCATATTCCGCGCTTTCGCGGGTTTTGCGAGCTTGGCGGTCGTCTCGCCGGCTCCAGGGGGCCTGTGGGCGGCATCGGCGCGCGGCGCCGGCGTTCCTGCGGTATCCTCTGTTCCGTAACGAAGTCATCCCAAACCCGCCCAGCGCTTCGGGCACATTTTTTCAACCTTTCGAAGGGGGAGATATGACCATCAAACTTGGACTCGTGGGAACGGGCACCGTCGGCGGCGGCTGCTTGGACATCCTGCGCAACCATCGCGAGGACTTCAAGCGCCATCTGGGCGTCGACATGGAAGTGGTGCGCGTGTGCTCGCGCAATCCCGAGCAGGCCGAGGCGCGCGGCGTGCTGCACCTGTTCACCGAGGACTTCAACGACATCATCAACGACCCCGAGATCGATATCGTCATCGAGCTGATCGGCGGCACCACCGCTGCGCGCGATGTGGTGCTGGGCGCCCTGCGCGCCGGCAAGAACGTGGTCACCGCCAACAAAGCGCTCATGGCAACGTTCGGCGACGAGGTCATGGACCTTGCCCGCGAGAAGAACCTGGAAGTGGGCTTCGAGGCCAGCGTCGGCGGCGGCATCCCCATCATCCAGCCGCTGAAGCACTCGCTCATCAGCAACGAGATCACCTCCGTCATGGGCATCGTGAACGGCACCACCAACTACATGCTCACGCGCATGGTCGACGACGGCCTGTCCTACGAGGACGCGCTGGCTGAGGCTCAGGCGAAGGGCTTCGCCGAGGCCGACCCCACCGCCGACGTCGACGGTTTCGACGCCGCCGCGAAGATCGCCATCCTGGCGTCTATCGCCTTCAACAGCCGCGTGAAGCTCAACGATGTCTACACCGAGGGCATTCGCAACATCACGCAGCTCGACATGGACACCGCCGACGACATGGGCTACGTCATCAAGCTGCTGGCGCTGGCGCATCGCACGCCCGAGGGCATCGATGTGCGCGTGCACCCCACCATGCTGCCGAAGGCCCATCAGATGGCCCAGGTCAATGGTGTGTTCAACGCAATCTACGTCACGGGCGACGCCGTGGGCGAGACCATGTTCTTCGGCGAGGGCGCCGGCGCGGGCCCGGCCGCCGCGGCGGTTATGGGCGACGTGCTGGAGGTTGCGCGCCATATGACGCTCGGCATCCCGCCGGTGGTCGGCTGCACCTGCACCGACAACTTGCCCATCGTTCCCATGGAGCAGCTCAGCACGAAGTACTACATCCGCTTCTCCGTTGCCGACCGCTCCGGCGTGTTGGCCGCCATGGCCGGCGTGTTCGCCAAGCACGGCGTCAGCGTGCGCAGCGTGGTGCAGCGTGGCAGCGCCCAGCATGAGACGGTGAACCTCAGCTACGTCACGCACACCGCCAGCGAGGCGAGCGTGCGCCGCGTGCTCGAGGAGATCGGCGGGCTCGAGGACGTCCTGCGCGCCGAGCCCAGCGTCATCCGCGTGGAGGACTAACTCGACGATTGGCGTAATCGAAGAGATTTTGCTACTTTATAGAGAAGCCGGTTGAACGGGGCGAAGGGGTTGTTTCCCCGCCCCGTTTCTTTGCGAAAGGGGAATTCATGGAGCAGTATAAGGAAGAGTTCATCCACTTCATGGTGGAGAGCCACGTGTTGAAGTTCGGCAGCTTCACGCTGAAGAGCGGCCGCCAGTCCCCGTTCTTCATGAACGCCGGCGCGTACGTCACGGGCGAGCAGCTGCACCGTCTGGGCAAGTACTACGCCCAGGCCATCCATGACAACTTCGGCCTGGACTTCGACGTGGTGTTCGGCCCGGCCTACAAGGGCATCCCGCTGGCCGTGGTCACCGCCATCGCGCTGCAGGAGCTCTACGGCAAGGAAGTGCGCTACTGCTGCAACCGCAAGGAGGTCAAGGACCACGGTGCCGACAAGGGCAACCTGCTGGGCGCCGACCTGCACGACGGCGATCGCGTCATCATGGTCGAGGACGTCACCACCTCCGGCAAGTCCATCGACGAGACGTACCCTATCCTCAAGGGCGCTGCCGACGTGGAGGTAAAAGGCCTGATCGTCAGCCTGAACCGCATGGAGGTCGGCAAGGGCGGCGTGGTCACCGCTCAGAAAGAGGTGCAGGAGAGGTACGGCTTCCCCGTGGCGTCCATCGTCAGCATGGCCGAGGTCGTCGAGTGCCTGTACAACAAGGAGGTCGAAGGCGAGGTCGTCATCAACGACGACATCAAGGCCGCCATCGACGAGTACTACGAGCAGTACGGCGCAAAGGAATAGGCAACGCGCCTGACCTTTTCGAGCGAACCGAATAAAGAAGCCTAGCGGCGCCGAACGGCCTCAGGTCGTCCGGCGCCGCTGCTGTTTTCGGGTGTTGGTCTGCAGTTCTGGCGGGCGGACGCGCTTCCTGCTAGGCTTGGGAAAAGGCAAACGCAAGGGAAGGATGAGTCATGGACGCAAGCGAGATCGGCGTGGTGTTCGACTGCGATGGTACGTTGCTCGATTCGATGGGCGTGTGGCATGGGCTGCAAAACGAGCTGGCTGAACGCGCGGGAGGCACGCTGACCGCCGACGATGTGGCGGCGTTGGCGCCCATGAGCATTCCCGAGTGCGGCGCGTTCTTCCACGAGAAGTTCGGCTTGGGCGAAAGCGACCGCGAGGTGGTCGGCATGATCGACGAGTATATGCTGGACTTCTATCGCCATCGCGCCGAGGCGCGTCCCGGCGCGCTCGAGTTCGTGCAGGGGCTTGCCCAGGCGGGCGCGCATCTAACGGTGGCGTCCTCAAGCCCCAAGCCGTACCTGATGGCCGGCATCGAGCGCTGCGGGTTCGCCCCGTATCTCGAGCGCGTGCTGTCGGTGGAGGACGTGCATTCCACCAAGCGCGAGCCCGACGTATGGGACCGCGCCCGTGAAATCATGGGCACGTCCAAGGAGCTGACCTGGGGCGTTGAGGATTCCGCATACGCCATCGGCACGCTTGCCGGCGCCGGCTACCGCACGCTCGCCATATACGACAGCGACGACGCCGGTACCTGGGACGCCCTGCAAGCCTCCGCCGAGCACGCGATCCGCAGCTTCGAGGGCCTTACGGTCGAGGAATTCCTCGCCTGGAATGAGCAGCCGCTCTTCGTCGGCACGGCGAACAAGTAGGGGCAACGAGGGGCTGGCTCTCCTCATTGCTCGTCGCTTCTGTTTTCGGCGTTGACTTGTGCAGTTGCTGGCGCGAAACGAGCGTCGACAAGAGGGTGCGCTCTCTGATTAAGCGGGGAGGCCGGCAGGACGGCTCCCAATGCGTGAGGGGGCGCTGGTCTGTGCTCCTTTCGAGGTGCATCGCCCCTCCCGATTCTCTGATCAAAACCGATGGGCCCGGAACGATTACTCGTTCCGGGCCCATCGCAGTTTGTTGGTCGGTTTGATTTTCCCTCGAGGCGCCCCCTAATCCCAGGGGTTTTCCTGGAACAGGGGCTCGGGTGTGGGCGGGCGGTCCGAATAGGGGTCGTAGCCGTCGTCGTCCTCGTTCTCGGCGCGGATGAAGGGGTCGTTCGCGGGCTGCTCGGATGCGGAGCCGGACGTCACGCCCTCCTTCGCCGAATGCCGCCTCGTTTCGGTCGACGACCCCTTGCCGGCTTTGCCGGGCAAGGGGGTGACCTGCGGTTTAATGGTGTAGTGCTTCGGCATGGCGTTTCCTTATTCTCCAGCGCCCAGATCGCTCAGGTCGTAAGGTGTGGTCTGATACACGTAGTAGTTCAGCCAGTTCGTGTACAGCAGCTGCGCGTGCGCGCGCCACGTGCTGACCGGCTCCTGCGTAGGGTCGTCGTTGGGGAAGTAGTGGGCCGGGACGGGGACGTCCATGCCCTTGTTCACGTCTCGCTCGTACTCGGCGCGCAGCGTGCCGGTGTCGTACTCGGGGTGGCCGAACACGAAGAAGTGGCGGCTGTCGGTGCTCTTGGCGATGTAGACGCCGGCCTCATCGGACTGCGCGACGATCTCCAGGCGCGGGTCCGCCTCGATGTCCTCAGCGTACACGGTGGTGTGGCGGGAATGCGGCGCCCAGAAGCGGTCGTCGAATCCGCGCACCAGCGGGCTGGAGGGTTTGAGCACGTCATGGTTGAACACGCCGGAGAGCTTCTTCGGCAGCTCGTGCTTCTGGATGCCGTAGTGGTAGAAGATGCCGGCCTGCGCGCCCCAGCAGATGTGCAGCGTGGAGTGCACGTTGGTGGTGGACCACTTCATGATGCGGCACAGCTCGTCCCAGTAGTCGACGTCCTCGAACTCGTGCAGCTCGACGGGCGCGCCGGTGATGATCATGCCGTCGTAGCGGTTATCTTTGACCTGGTCGAACGAGCGATAGAACGTCTTCAGGTGCTCTTGGGAGACGTTGCGCGACTCATGCGAGATGGTGTGCAGCAGCTCCACCTCGATCTGCAGCGGGGTGTTGGACAGCTTGCGCATGATCTGAGTCTCGGTCTCGATCTTCTTCGGCATGAGGTTGAGCAGCAGCACGCGCAGCGGGCGGATGTCCTGATGCATGGCTCGATGCTCGGTCATGACGAAGATGTTCTCGCTTTCCAGCTGCTCGGTCGCGGGCAGCTGGTCGGGGATCCTGATTGGCATGGATCGGTCCTTTCCGGATTGAGCGTCCCGCGCGCGGGCGGGACGGGTATGTGCGGTTGTGCGGCGGAGTTGGCGCCGTTCACCTGCTGAAACTTACCGCCTGCACCATAATATCAAAGGCCCAGAATACCGGGTTATTGGTAAACCAGAAAGCAAGTTATCGCCGCAAGCAAACGCAGCAGGTGAGCAGGCGGTAGGCGGTGGAGGTAGGGCTAGCGGCACAGGGTTTGCCGGCATGGCGCGGCGGGGTTTTCCGCATGGTGTTGCCAGCTCGGTGGGGCGGGTCGGCCTGGTGCGAACGTCGGTCGGCGATGGTTTGTCGCGCGGTTGCGTGCGGGGCGGCGCCGCAATCGTGCAGTCCGTGTGAAAATCGCGGAGTAACCCCAGATGGGCACACATGCCCCATTGACTTCAAAGCAGCTGAAACCGTAGACTATAAAAGTTCGCTTTCAAAAGCCCCGTAAACGCAAGGTGGAGGCAGCGCCAAGAAGGGAAGTCCAGACCCGACGAAGCGCGCCGGCGTAGGAAACCGGCAGCATACAGACTTGCACTTTTGAAAAACGACACCCTGTGCGCTGTGGTCGCACAGCGTAACAGGAAGGACATGGAGGAAAAACAGTGAAGACGTATCACGCTAAGCCTCATGAAGTTGAGCGCAAATGGTACATCATCGACGCTGAGGATCAGGTCCTCGGCCGTGTTGCCACCAAGGCCGCTACCCTTCTGAAGGGCAAGCACAAGCCGCAGTACACGCCGCACGTGGACACCGGCGACTTCGTGATCATCATCAACGCGGACAAGGTTCGCGTGACTGGCACGAAGGAGCTGAACAAGGTCTACTACCATCACACCGGTCATCCGGGCGGACTGAAGTCCGAGACCTTCGCCGAGGCCATGGCCAAGCACCCCGAGCGCGTCATCGAGCATGCCGTCAAGGGCATGCTGCCGAAGAACACGCTGGGCCGCAAGCAGGGCCTGAAGCTGAAGGTTTACGCTGGTGCCGAGCACCCGCATATGGCTCAGAAGCCGACCGAGATCAAGATGGAGGGCTAAACCATGGCGAATGAAGCATTGTACTACGGCACCGGTCGTCGTAAGAACGCTGTCGCTCGCGTGCGCCTCGTTCCCGGCACCGGCAAGGTGACCGTCAACGGTCGCGATGGCAAGGAGTACTTCGGCCGCGAGGCTCTGCTCGACTATGCCAAGACCCCGTTCAAGGTCACGGATACCCAGGATCACTTCGACGTGCTCGCCCGCATCGACGGCGGCGGCATCTCGGGTCAGGCCGGCGCTCTGCGTCACGGCATCTCCCGCGCCCTGCTGGCAGCTGGCGACTACCGCGCCGAGCTGAAGAAGGCTGGCTTCCTGACGCGCGACGCTCGTATGGTCGAGCGCAAGAAGTACGGTCTGAAGAAGGCCCGCAAGCGCCCGCAGTTCAGCAAGCGCTAAGGTTTGTTTCCTTTGGCTGCGCCACGCGTGGCCGTGCAAGCCTGGAAAGCCCGTTCCGCGAAAGCGGGGCGGGCTTTCCGCGTTGTTGGGGCGCAAAAGCCTTCAGCAATCCCAACCCTTCCGTAACGAAACGTTCCATGGGCTGAAAACTGCCGGAAACATAGCGCCGGTACCGTAAGTTACAGCAAGTTGACGTGCTGCTTGCCGGTACAAGATGCTAAGCTACGAGAGTTGACAAACTCGCTAACCTGTAGCATGCAGTGGCAAGGGAAGCGCGCGTCTGAAAGGTAACTATGAAGGAGCTCACGCCTATGTCGAAAATTCCTGAGATCTACGGCTCGATGGTGTTCAACGAGCACACGATGCAGGAGCGACTGCCATCTGCAACGTATAAGGACTTGATGAGGACCATCAAGAAGGGCGAGCCTTTGAACCTTGAGGTCGCCAACGTCGTCGCCCACGCCATGAAGGAATGGGCCATCGAAAAGGGCGCCACGCACTACACGCACTGGTTCCAGCCCCTTTCCGGCATCACCTCCGAGAAGCACGACAGCTTCCTCGATCCCACCGGCGACGGCCGCGCTATCATGAGCTTCTCCGGCAAGGAGCTCATCCAGGGCGAGCCCGACGCCTCCAGCTTCCCGTCCGGCGGCCTGCGTGCAACCTTCGAGGCCCGCGGCTACACGGCGTGGGACCCCACCAGCTACGCATTCATCAAGGACGAGGTGCTGTGCATCCCCACCGCCTTCTGCAGCTACACCGGCGAGGCGCTTGACAAGAAGACCCCGCTGCTGCGTTCCATGAGCGCCATCGACGAGCAGGCCAAGCGTGTGCTGGCGCTGTTCGGCGAGACCGCCGACCGCGTGATCACCACCGTCGGTGCTGAGCAGGAGTACTTCCTGATCAGCGAGAAGGATTACGCAAAGCGCTCCGACCTCATCATGACGGGCCGCACGCTGTTCGGCTACTCCCCGCTGAAGGGCCAGGAGCTTGAGGAGCATTACTTCGGCGCCATCCGCCCCACGGTCAACGAGTTCATGAAGGAGCTCGACAGCGAGCTGTGGAAGCTGGGCGTGTCTGCTAAGACCAAGCACAACGAGGTTGCTCCCGCGCAGCATGAGCTGGCGCCGCTTTACACCAACGGCAACCGCGCCATCGACGAGAACCTCCTGACCATGGAGAAGATGCGTCTGCTGGCAAGCCATTACGGCCTGGTGTGCCTGCAGCATGAGAAGCCGTTCGAGGGCATCAACGGCTCCGGCAAGCATAACAACTGGTCCATTTCCGCCGGTAAGACCAACTTCCTGGATCCCGGCGAGACCCCAATGGACAACCTGCGCTTCCTGGTGTTCCTCACCGGCGTCATCCAGGCTGTCGACGACTACCAGGAGCTGCTGCGCATGACCGTGGCCTCCTGCGGTAACGACCATCGTCTGGGCGCCAACGAGGCCCCGCCGGCTATCGTGTCCATCTTCCTAGGCGACGAGCTGGGCGCCATCGTGGACGCGCTGGTTGACGATCATGAGTACACTTCTGCGGAGAAGGTTGCCGTCGACCTGGGCGTTTCGGTGCTGCCGAACTTCCTCAAGGACAACACCGATCGTAACCGTACCAGCCCCTTCGCCTTCACCGGCAACAAGTTCGAGTTCCGCATGCCGGGTTCCGCGGTGAACCTGGCCGACTGCAACATGGTGCTCAACACCGCCATGGCCAAGTCGCTGAAGGACTTCGCCGACGCCATGGAGGGCAAGTCCGGCGACGAGTTCGAGTCCGCCGCCATCGCTTACATCAAGGAGACGCTGAAGAAGCACCAGCGCATCATCTTCAACGGCAACGGTTACTCCGACGAGTGGCCCGCCGAGGCCGAGCGCCGCGGCCTGGCCAACAACCGCACCACCGCCGACGCGCTGCCGGCCTACGTTGCGGAGAAGAGCATCAAGCTGTTCGAGGAGTTCAACGTGCTCACCGAGGTGGAGGCTCGTAGCCGCTACGAGGTGAAGCTGGAGAAGTACACGAAGCTCATGAACATCGAGGTCCGTACGATGAAGCGCATGACGCGTCGTACGTTCCTGCCGGCCATCAACAAGTACGCCACGCTCGTTGCCAACGAGATCAACGAGATGAAGGCCGCTTGCGCAGGCATCGACACCTCGGTGCAGGATCAGCTGCTGAACACGGTGGTCGACGGCATCAAGGAGATCAACGACGCCCTGAACGAGCTGCATGCCGCGCACCTGGCCATTCGCGACCTGGCCGACGAGCAGGAGAAGGCCAACAAGTACGCGCACGAGATCGTCCCGATGATGGAGCGCCTGCGTGCGGGCGTGGATGCCATGGAGATTGTGGTCGCTCACGACCTGTGGCCCGTCCCCACGTACAACGACATCCTGTTCTACTGCTAGCAAACGGGATTCAACCGGAATGCGAAGGAAGCCGCCCTCGGGCGGCTTCCTTTTTGCGATTTTACAGCTGATCAGTATCCAGCCAGATGGTGAAGGGGCCGTCGTTGACCAGGCTGACCTGCATCATGGCGCCGAAGCGGCCGGTTTCCACGTGCGGCACGTCTTGGCGGGCGCGTTCAACGAACTGCTCGTAGAGCTGTTCTGCCTGATCAGGCGCGCCGGCGCCGGTGAACGAGGGTCGGTTGCCCTTCTTGCAGTTGGCGTACAAGGTGAACTGCGACACGATAAGCACCTGCCCATCCACGTCGGCCAGCGAACGGTTCGTCTTGCCGTTCTCGTCCTCGAAGATGCGCAGCTTGAAGATCTTGCCCCACAGTCGCTCGATCTGCTCGGGGCCGTCATCCGCGCCCACGCCCAGCAAGATCAGGTACCCGTGCTCGCATGAGCCCACCGTTTCGCCATCGATATCCACCTGCGCATGCGTCACGCGCTGCACCAATGCCCGCATAAGGCCCTCCTTTCGCGTTTTGCCTTCCAGCATAGCGCATCAAGGGATCCTAAGGCCCCGCAAGCCTCAAGGCCCCGCCGCCGGACACCTCGGGGACGTGGCGCTATCTGTCAGGTTTGTGGTTGCGAGGAAGTGCGGCTCGAGCGAGCCCCGGCGTCGATTTGCTGGCAGTGCCGCTTCGCACCGAATCCCGAGCAGATAGCGCTACGTCTCCCAAGCGTCCGACATCGTTGGCCTAGCGGGACGGACCTTCTGTCCGTCCCGCTAGGCCTTCTCTTCTTGAATCAGGTCGATCATCTCTTGGCTTGAATGGACGCCGAGCTTTTGGTAGATGTGCTGGCGGTGGGTGCTCACGGTGCTCTTCGACAGGCACAGCTGGTCTTGGATGTAGGCAAGGTTACGGCCTTTGGCGAACAGCGTCATGATCTCGGTCTCGCGCTCGGATAGCCCGCAGCGCGCGGCAACGGCAAGGCACTTGTCGATGAAGCGTCGTTTCCTATCCGTGGGAAGCAGATTCACGGCGAAGGCTAGGTCGTGCTCGGTGAACGCCATCGCCGCCATCATGACGAGCACCGCGCCCAGCACGGCGCATGGGAACACCTGGGCAAGCTCGAAGGGCGTGCAATTCACCACGAAGCGCCCGATGAGCATGCCGATCAAAGGCCCGAAGGTCCAACCTGCGCGAACGAACTGGAATACGCGGACGCTGGTCGCAGGATACTGGTGGCAGGCGCCGCAAATGAGGACCCATGCTAGGATGCCGTAGCACTGGAATGCCGCCGAGTTGAGGGCGTAGGGGGCCACGGCGCTTATCGGGTACAGCAGGGGGGTGGGCAGCAGCAGCGCACCGAGCGCCAGGAACAGCATGAGGATGCGGTAGCAGAGCTCTGGGGCTCGCGGCGTTTTCATGCTGACCAGGGCCAACATGATCACTGTGGCCCCGAGCCCGATGATAAGCGCCGCGCCCGCCTGGATGAACGCGTAATATTGCCCGCCTGCGCCTGCGATGCCCATTTGAATGTACAGCGTGCGCGCCAGCTCGTTCGCGCAGCCGATAAGCGCGCAGCATAGCGCCAGAGCCAGCGTGAGGTGGCGCAGCTGGCGTCGATTCTCCGGGCTGGCGGGCTCGGTTTGCGCGGGAAGGGGCTTGTCGTCGATGGCCTGCTTGCCCTTTTGGGTTGACGCGCCCGTGTCACGCAAAAAGGAGCTGATCACGGGCATGCTGGCGGCGAAAAGGCATGATTCAAGCGGTCCGAAGAACGAGAACAGGCAGAAAAGCGCCGACATGCACAGGTATCCCAAGGCGGCTATGGCTGCGGTGGCCTTTGCGGAGAACTTGCTCATAAGGATGCCGAATTGCGCTAGGAAGAGGCCTGACGAGACGCCTGAGACGACGCCCGATGCGGTGGTGAGCGCGATGCTTGCGGCGAATGCCCCCGTCGCTGATTCGCCGTCGGCCCAGCCGGCTGCAACGGGCAGCAGCAGCGTAGATGCCGCCATGGCTATTGCCGACCCTACGCGGGCGGGCCTCTTCGCCAGCCAGAGGGCGCAACGCCTGTGCTCGATTCCGATGAGGATCTGCGTGAGCAGCAGCGTGCAGATGGATATCAGGTAAACCGTATCGAGCACGGGCTCGCCTTTGTCGCCCACGATGTTCAGGCTTTGGAACGTCATGGGGACCCATGCCAGAAAGCAGCCGAGCGCCACGCCCGTCAACGCCTCGGTGCGCCCGAGCGATTCTCGGGCCTGCTCCTTTTTACCCTCCAGTGTTCGAGAGAGTTTCCCGCGATTCGTCGAGCCGTCGCCGGCGCCTTGCTTCGGCTTTCCGCAGCCGCGGTCCGCGGTGCGCGCTTCTTCGCTTTTGCCGGCATCGGCAGATGCCTGCGCGGCGCGCAGGCTGCGATCCCTCGCAGCGGCCGTGGTGTTCTTCTCCCCCAAGAAAAATCCTCTCCCTCGTTTGAAGGCGATTATAGTACACCCCCTTCATTCGCCTGAACCCATCCGTGAAGTCAGCCTGGGATAACACCCGAGTCAGGTATATCCCCAGTTCAAAGGCATCATGTTACTAACATGATTTCGAAAACCCGCCCTCAACCATGCTGCCGGCCGGATTCGACGCTTGCTTTGCGCGTCGTATCGTCGGGAAGGCGAACGCACCGCGGGCTCGGCCCCAAACCCCAAGCAAGCCCCGGACGCGGTGATGTTTCGCAGGGCCTTGGGAAACCCCGAGAACCCGAGAAGAGGGGCGGCAAGCAGCCGAAGACGAGGGCTGCGATGCCGTACGACCATAGAGGAGATGGCGCCTTGCAAGGCGTCGAAGGAAAGGAGGATGCATGGGCAAGCTCACGATGACGCGCCGCACGTTCGCGAAGATGGCTGCGGCCACCGCCGCCGCCGTCGGCGTTGCGGCTCCGGCAAGCTCTGCGCTGGCCGAGACCAAAACCGGCACCACCGGCGCCGGCGAGGTCAAGCGCATCCGTTCCACCTGCCGCGGCTGCGGCAAGATGGAATGCGGCGTGTGGGTGTATGTGCAGGATGGAAAGGTCATCCGCAGCGAAGGCGACGAGGCCGCCTTCCAATCCATGGGCAATCACTGCTCCAAGGGCCAGGCCTCGCTGCAGGCTGCATATCATCCCGATCGCCTGAAGTACCCCATGAAGCGCACGAACCCGAAGGATTCCAACGATCCCGGCTGGCAGCGCATCACTTGGGACGAAGCCATGGAGACCATCGGCGAGAAGTTCAGCGAGCTGCAGTCCAAGTACGGCAACGAGACGTACTTCAGCATGGCCGGCACCAGCCGCATCTGGTCCATGGGCCCTTACGCGGCGTTGAAGCAGTGCTTCGTAAGCCCGAACGCGATCCAGGCCAACGAGATCTGCAAAGGCCCGCGTTTCTATGCCACGAAGCTCAACGACTACAACGCTTACAGCTGGATGGAGACCGTCGGCCGTCCGCGCGTGTACGTGCAGTGGGGCGGCGCTTCCGAGCTGTCGAACTACGATGACTCGTGCCGTACCACGGTAGACGTGGCAACGCGCGCCGATTACCACATCCTGGTGGACCCGCGTCAGACGAACCTGGGCAAGGAAGCCGATATCTGGCTGCCGCTGCGCCCCGGCACCGATGCCGCCATGGGCTTGGGCTGGATCAACGTCGTCATCAACAAGGGCCTCTACGACGACCTGTACGTGCGCAAATGGATGAACGCCCCCATGCTGGTGGTGGAGGACGAGGATTGGGAGCCTTCCGTCTCCGATTCCCAGTCCACGCACGGCTCCAAGAAGAACCGCCTGCTCAAGCAGTCCGACATCAAGGAAGGCGGCTCGAACACCGCGTTCATGGTGCTCAACGAGCTGAACGGCGAGCTGACGTATTACGAGTCCAACGGCAAGTCCGTGGCGTCCTCGGTCACTGATGCCTCCGCCGCCGATCTGAGCTTGTCCAGCAGCTCCAGCTCCGGCAAGTTGCCCCACTGGGAGGGCGAGGATTGGAAGCCCGCGACCGCCGGCCGCGAGGCTCAGATCCACGGCCTGGACCTGACGGGCCAAAGCCAGGGCTTCGTCACCGACGCCACGCCGTTCATCGACGGCCTGTACCCGGCGCTGTACACGCCCGAAGGCGGCCTTGAGGTTACGCTGAAGGACGGCAAGAAGGTGCATTGCCGCACCGTCTGGGAGCATTTGTGCGACCGCGTCGCCGAGTACACGCCCGAGAAGGTTGCCGAGATCACCGGCTGCAAGGCCGAGGACATCGAGCGCGCCGCGACCATCTACGCCACGCGTCTCGACCCCTCCACCGGCTACGGCAACGGCGGCATCCAGTACATGCTGCCGCTCGAGCACAGCTGCAACTCGCTGCAGACCAACCGCACCATGGACATCCTGTGCGGCATCACCGGCAACATGGACATCCCGGGCGGCATGCGCGGCTCCACCGCTGGCTGGCCGTTCTTCGACCTGGCCATGACGCTGCCCTCCGCGGCCTCCGTGAAGGGCTCGCCCGACCAGTCCAAGATCATCGGCGGCGATAAGTTCCCTATGCTGGCAGACCCGAAGTGCAACCCCAGCTGGGCGGACGCCACGAGCATCTACAAGACCATCGAGACGGGTCAGCCCTACAAGCTGTCCTGCGGCATCGGCCAGACCGGCGACCACATGAACCAGTCGAACAGCCTGTACGCCTACGAGCAGCTCAAGAAGTTGGACTTCTGGGTTTCCATCGACCTGTGGGAGACGCCTACCGTGGGCGTCGCCGACATCGTGCTGCCGGCTGCGCATTGGATGGAGCTCGACTGCATCCGCAAGTCGCAGGGTTCTTCGGGCTCGTTCGGCGCTACGTGCAAGGCAGTGGAGCCGCCGGCGGAGGCGGAGCCTGACCTGAAGATCGTCATGCGCATCTTCAAGGCCATGGGCCAGCCGTACTGCGAGGGCAGCACCGATGACGAGAAGTGGCCCATCGACGATGCCGAGAACGTGTGCAACAACATCGCGCTCGCCGGCTTCAGGATCCCCGAGTGGCAGGACTACAAGCAGGCCTTCCAGGAGAACGGCCCGTGGGATTCCAAGATCGAGAAGCCCGAGGCCTGGGGCACGTATCGCCGTTACGAAACCGGTTGGGCAACCACGTCCGACTCCCCGGCGGCGGTGCAGGCGGTCATGGACCATCCGCAGGGTTGGGACACGTCCACCGGCAAGCAGGAGATCTGGTCGACGGTCATCGATAACTACTATCCCAACGATGACCAGGCTATTCCGACGTTCCGCGAGGCGCCGCACGGCCCGGTCGCCGATCCGGATCTGTTCGAGGACGACAGCTCGTTCCTGGCTACCACCGGTCGACGCATCCCCGTGTACTTCCACAACGAGCATCGCCAGCTTCCCTGGTGCCGCGAGCTGTGGCCCGTGCCGCGCATCGAGATGAACCCCGAGGATGCCGAGCGCATCGGCGTCGAGCAGGGCGACTGGGTGTGGATCGAGACCAAGGAGCACAAGATCCGCGAGGTCGTCGACCTGTACCACGGCATCGCGCCCGGTGTGGTGAACCTGGAGCACCAGTGGTGGTTCCCCGAGCTGAAGCAGGCCGACAAGGGCTTTGCGCTGTGCGGTGTGAACTGCCTGCTGGACAAGGACGCTCAGGACCCGTTCATCGGCACGTCGAACCTGCGCGCTTATGGCGTGAAGGTGTACAAGGCCACGGCGGAGAACTCCCCGTTCGGCAATCCCGTGCCCTGCGGCGACGACGGCACCGAGATCATCCATGACTCCAGCGATCCGCGCCTGAAGGCGTGGGCGCCTGATTACGAGGGGAGGACGAAGGCATGAGCCATCCGGCAATCGTAACCGACCTGAACAAGTGCGTCGGCTGCCTGGCGTGCAGCGTTGCCTGCAAAGCGTTCAACGGCGTGCCGATCGGCAGCTTCTGGAACAAGACGCTGCGCATCGGGCCCTATCCGACAGCGGAAGGTTCCGGGCACTTCCCGGACGTGTATACGTACTTCCTGACCGTGCAGTGCCAGCACTGCGCCGACCCGGAGTGCGTGAAGGTGTGCCCGACCGAGGCCAGCCACATCGCCGCCGACGGCACCGTGCAGATCGACAAGTCGAAGTGCATCGGCTGCCAGTTCTGCGCCATGAGCTGCCCTTATGGCGTGCGTTACCTCAACGATGAGGAGCGCGTGGTTGAGAAGTGCACCCTGTGCGAGCAGAAGACCGCGCAGGGCGAGCTGCCCCAGTGCGTCACGCAGTGCGGTGGTTTCGCGCGCTTCTTCGGCGACTTGGACGAGGGCATCGAGAGCTTCCGCGGCCCCTACAACAAGACGCTTGGCGAGCTGACCGGCGAGGACGGCGACTATCCGATCAAGCCGTTCGAGGATTCCGACGTGCATCATTTGCCCGATGTGGGGAACCATCCCTCGTTCCGCTACATCCTGCGCAACCACGAGTGGAAGGGAGAAGAGTAATGGAACTGCAATGGCCTCTGATCCTTTTCACCACCCTTACTGCATGGGGCTGCGGCGTGCTCGGCGGCGCCGGCGCGCTGGCGCTCAAGGACGCCGGTAAGAAGTCCCAGCAGCTGCTGGCGATCCTGTCCTGCGTGCTGCTGGCTTTGGGCGGCATCGCCGTGTTCTTCCACCTGCAGCACTGGGAGCGCATCTTCAACGGCTTCGGCCACATCACCTCCGGCATCACGCAGGAGCTGATCGCGATCGTGGTGTTCGTCGTGATCGCCGTGGCGTACTTCGTGCTCGCTCGCAAGTCCGACGACGGCGGCACGCTGCCGAAGTGGATGGCGTGGGTCGCCATCGCCATCAGCGTGGTGCTGGCCGCGGTGTGCGCGCATAGCTACATGATGCCGGCGCGCCCGGCGTGGGATTCCGTGCTCGAGGTGCTCTCCATCGTGGGCGCAGCCTTCCTCCTCGGCCCCGCCACCTGCGCGGTCGTGCTGGCCGCCAAGGGCGAGGATGCCGACGCCTGCGGCCTGCCGGCCGTGGCCGGCTCCGCGATCGGCGCCGTGTGCACCGCCGCCTACGCCGCGTTCATCCAGATGAGCGCCGGCGCGTTCTCCCAGGTCGGCTACTACTTCGACCCGACGCACCCCACCAAGGCCGTGGCCGACGCCGCCGCGACCGTCGGGGCGCAGGCTCCGCTGCTGTGGCTGGGCGCCGTGGTCGTTGGCGCGGTCGTGTCGCTCGTGTGCTGCGTGATGGCCCGCAAGAAGGGCGACGCGGCAAGCTGGAAGGTCTTCGGCGGCGTGGCCGTGGTCGCGGCCCTCATCGGCGCGGTATGCCTGCGCGTCGCCTTCTACAACGTGGGCCTGTCCGTGTTCATGTTCTACTAGGGCGCTTCCCCGGGTCCGGCCGGGCCGCTTGGCCCGGCCGCCCATGGCGGCCCGGGCCGATGCCCTTGCGGGGCTTCGGCCCGCCAATCTCCCCGCCTCGCCGTCGGCGACTCCCTCCTCGGCGGCGAGGCGGAGGCCGGCCCGTCTCGGCGGCCCCCCCATCGGGCAGCCGGCCGACAACCGAATATCCTGAGCGGCCCCTTCCGCTTGGAGACACCCTTTCCCCAAACCCCCCTTGCAAACAGGGACGTCTCCAAGCGGAAGGGGCCGCCTTGCGTTCAGGTCCGCGGACGTTTGACCGGCGCTGATCCTACGCCTCGACCTTCCCCAGCAGCCAATCAAGCGCGTAGATGCGTCGTATGCCGTCGTAGGATTGCTCGCGGGCGTCGTCGAGGGTCAGCAGCGTTTTCGGGTAGTTGTCGCGCACGCTTTCGAACGAGGACAGCTCCCGCTGCAGCGTTTCCTCGTGCGCTGTCGTTTCGCTCACTTGCCAGTATTTCACGCCTGCGGGGCCGTTGGTCACGAAGTCTATCTCGCCCGTGGGACCTTGGCCCACGTATACGTTCTTCTCGCGTCTCAGCAGCTCGAGGAACACCAGGTTTTCCAGGATGCGCCCCGTGTCGCGCACGCCGTTCGAGCACAGTACCCGGCGAAGGCCCATGTCAACGGCGTAGTATTTCTTCTCTTGCTTCAGGATGCGCTTCCCGCGCACATCGTAGCGGTCGACGGGGTACACGAGGAAAGCGGCCTCGAGCGCCTCGAGGTAGCGGTTCACGGTGGGCGCTGAGATGGAATGCCCGCCTGCGGTCATGGCTTTGGCGATGGAAGAGGGGCTGGCGAGGTTTCCGATGTTGTCGTAGAGAAACGCGCTGAGCCGTCGCAATGCGGGCGCGTTGCCGCCGACGCGCTGCGCCACGTCCTTCACCAATATGGTGTTCAGCACGCCGTCAAGGTAGTCGAACGTCAGACCGTCGTCGCCTCCGAGCTGCATGATCGCGGGAAACGATCCATCATGCAGGAAATCGGACCAGAGTCGGGTTTGCGTTACTTCGCCTTTGTGCGCTTCCGTGTATTCCGAGAACGAGAACGGCAGCATCTTGATTTCCACGTAGCGTCCGGAGAGCAGGGTTGCAAGCGTTCCGCTGAGCAGATGCGCGTTCGATCCGGTTATATATAGGTCGATGTTGGGGCGCACGTACAGGCTGTCGATGGCCTTTTGGAAGTCGGGTACGTTCTGCACCTCGTCGAGCAGCACGTAGTGTATGGCGTCGCCGGCGCACTGCGACAGCACGGCGTCGTGCAGCGCATGGTATTCGAGCAGAGGCTCGTTCTCCATCATCTCGAGATTGATGTGGATGATGCGCTCGGCGCCTATTCCGCTTGTGCGAAGATGGGCCTTCCATTGTTCCATGAGCGTGGACTTTCCGCAGCGGCGCACGCCCGTGATGACCTTGATGACATCCTTGTCCTTCCAGCATCGCAGGTCGGCAAGGTACCTCTCGCGTGATATCATGTGCGGCTCCTGAAACCCGAAGATAATGAAAATCTAATTTCAGAATAACATGTATAGCGATTGAAATGAAAATAGACTTTCATTTCAATCGCTATATGAAGGGAAGCCGAAGTTCGTTTTGCTTTCATCGAAGTCATGACACATAGGGGACGTAGCGCTATCTGTCCGGTTTGCGATTACGTGACAGCGCGGCTCAGGTTCGCCCCTGCTGCGCTTCCGGCCGGCGGCCGCCGTTTCGCTGTGGGAAACCCGGGCAGATAACGCTACGTCCCCGAGCGTCCGACATCGTCGGCGCTGCGGGACGGACCTTCTGCCCGCCCTCTACCCGTTCTCTTCTTGGATCAGGTCAATCATCTCTTGGGCGGAGTGGACGCCGAGTTTTTGGTAGATGTGTTGGCGATGGGTGCTCACGGTGCTCTTCGATAGGCACAGCTCCTCTTGCACGTAGGGCAGGTTGCGGCCTTTTGCGAACATGATCATGATCTCGCCCTCGCGCTCGGTCAGGTGGTAGCGCTCGATGACGGCGCGGCAGCGATCTTGGAAACGCTGTTTGCGGTCGGTCGGCATGATGCTGAGCGCCCGGGCAAGCGCGTTCTCCGTGAACACGAAGTTGTTCACGACCACGATGAGCAGCACGCAGGTGCACGCGGCGGTGAACGCGCCGGCGACGTCGAGCCCCACGCCGTACCACAGCCATCGTCCGACCAGCATTCCCATAAGCGGCCCGGCGCACCACGCGGCTCGGATAAGCCCGAACGCGAACAGGCACGAGGTTTGATAGCGGCGGCACAAACCGGCGATGAGAATCCACATGCCCATGCCCAGGCATTGGAACGCGCCGACGTCGATCGCCAACGGCAGGTAGGCGGGAATGGCGGGGAACAGCATCGGTGCAGGCAAGAGCAGCGCGCCGACAAGCAGGAACGTGGTGATGAGCCGGTAGCATGCCTCGGGGCCGCGGACGCCCTTCGAGGTGATGAGCACGAGCGCCACGCCGATGGATCCGATAGCGGTCAGCGTGGTGATCCCGCCCTGCGCAATGGCGTAAGGCGTCACATCGCTGCTGGCGAACTGCCCCATCTGCACATAGAGCGTTCGCGACAGCTCATAGGACACGCCGCATACGAGCATGGTCGAGCCGAGCGCGCAAATCAGGTGGATCAGCTGGCGATGTTCGGCGGGGTCCTCGGGGTCGGCTTGGCGCGGCAGGGCGTTGACCTGCTTCTTGTCGATTTGCAAGCTGGAAACCCCGTAGAACAGAAACGCCGCGGCCACGGGACCCATGCTGGCGCAGAACAGCACGGACTCGAAGCGCCCGAAGAACAGGAAAGCGAAGAACAGTACGGTAGAGGCTAGGTACCCGATGGCGATGGCTGCGGCCGATTGCTTGAGCGACAGCACGCCCAACACCGCGCCGAAGTTCATGAGAAACAGCGCGGAGAACACGCCGGTTCCTATTCCGTACGCGGTGACGAGGACCATGCCTACCGTTCCCTCTTCGCCCCCGCCGAGCACCAGCAGCGTGCAAATGGCTAGGCCGGTGGGGAACAGATAGCGCGCCGGCACCGAGCCCAGCAGCCGATCGAACTGTTTGTGGAAGATGCCGCAGAGCGCCAGTGTCACAGTGGTGGCGATGATGGACAGCAGGTACGCCTGGTCGAGGATGCCCTCGTAATGCGGAAGCCCTGCGTAGAGGTTCATGCTCTGAAACGCCATAAGCGGCCATGCCAGCGTGCATCCCAGCGCCACGCCGATGCCGATGATGGCGGGCGTGATGAGCCCTGCGGCTTGACTCCGCGTCCTCTTGTCGCCTTTGCTCGTCTTCAAGTTCCCCAAAACCTGCTCCCCCGGTAACCCATATCAACTTGGTTTCATTATACGAATGCTCGACGGTTCGAGGGCGTTTGTCGGAGCCTCGATTTCGTTATTCCGCAAAACCCCCAGGTCAAACATCTCATGCATATCGCACGATATTGCGAAATCGGCTCTCGTGCCCGATTTCGAAGCCCTATCGCGCTCGCTATCTTCGGATGCGTTGTGAAAACGCAAGGGCTGAGCGCAACACGTCGGCGGCAATGCGGGCGAAGTCGCTTGATGCTCGGGGAAGCGCCCGAGGGAGCGTTTTCCTCCCCGCGACGCGATGCCGCTGCAGCGCGTTCGCGGGAGCGAGAGGACGAGAGAAGGAGGAGAGCATGGGCAAGCTGAATATGACGCGTCGCGCGTTCACGAAGCTGGCCGCCGCCACTGCGGCCGCCGCTGCCGTGGTTGCGCCTACGGGCGCCGCGCTGGCCGAGTCGAACAGCGCCACCCAAAGCAAGGCGGGCGAGACCAAGCGCGTGCGTTCCTGCTGCCGCGGCTGCGGCAAGATGGAATGCGGCGTGTGGGTCATCGTCGAGAACGGCCGCGCCATCCGCACGGAAGGCGACGAGAGCGCGTTCCATTCCATGGGCAACCACTGTGGCAAGGGCCAGGCGTCGCTGCAAGCGGCGTACCACCCCGACCGCTTATACCATCCCATGAAGCGCACGAACGCCCGCGGCGAGGACGATCCCGGTTGGGTGCGCATCAGCTGGGACGAGGCGATGAGCACCATCGCCGAGAAGCTGCAGGAGACGATGGACCGCTACGGCGGAGAGTCCATCTTCGGCATGTCGGGCACTAGCCGCATCTGGGGCATGTTCGCGTACGGTGCGCTCGGCCAGCTGGTCGGCAGCCCGAACATGTGCATCCCGTGGCAGGTGTGCAAGGGCCCGCGCTTCTTCGCCACCGCGCTGAACTCCATGATGCAGGCATCGTGGATGGAGACGGTCGGCCGCCCGAAGGTCTACACGTCCTGGGGCACCGGTCCGGAGCTTTCGAACTACGACGACTCCTGCCGTACCGTGGTCGACGTCGCCGAGAAGGCCGACACTCACATCGTGGTCGACCCGCGCATGACCAACCTGGGCAAGGAGGCCGACATCTGGCTGAACCTGCGTCCCGGCACCGACGGCGCCATGGCCATGGGCTGGTTGAACGTGCTGATCAACAACGACCTGTACGACGATCTGTTCGCCAAGAAGTGGACCGACGCGCCGTTCCTGGTTTGCAACGACGTGGAGCCCTCCGGCTACGAGGTCTACCGATTCACCAGCGGCAAGTGCCAGATCAAGACGCGCCTGCTCAAGGAAAGCGACCTGAAGGAAGACGGCGATCCGCACAAGTTCATGGTGTGGGACAACCTGAACAACCGCATGACCTACTTCGACGCCAACAGCGGCCTGTGGGAAGGCGAGACGTGGAGCAAGCCGACGGCCGGCCATGAAGGCATGCAGGAGCATCTGGTGCCCGGCGTGAGCCAGGGCTGGGTTCCCGATCCGACGCCGTTCGACCCCGCCATCGACCCGGCGCTGTACGGCGAGTTCGAGGTGGAGCTGAAGGACGGTCGCAAGTCCAAGGTCAAGCCCGTGTGGGAGTACTTCACCGCACGCGTGGCCGAGTACACGCCCGAGAAGGTTTCCGAGATCACCGGCGTGCCGGCCGAATCCATCGAGCGCGCTGCGAAGATCCACGCCACGCGCATCGACCCGTCCACCGGCTACGGCAACGGTGGCGTGCAATATCAGCTGGCCATCGAGCACAGCTGCAACGCCATCGCCATGGTCCGCGCCATGGACACCTACATCGGCCTGTCGGGCAACTGGGACGTTCCCGCAGGTCATCGCGGCGGCACCCAGGGCGAGTTCATCTTCAAGGCCGGCCTTGGCGCCGTGGCCCCCGGCATCCCGAACATCTCGGCAGAGGAGTTCAACAAGACGCTCGGCATCGAGGATTACCCGCTTTTGGGCTGGTGGCAGGGCTGGGCGGACGACGCCAGCGTGTGGAAGGCCATCGAGACGGGCGACCCGTACCCGGTGAAGGCCGGCTGGTGCTCCACGGGCGACTTCATGTGCATGTCGAACTCCCTGCAGAAGTGGAAGGCGTTCCCCAACCTGGACTTCTTCGTGTGCGAGGACCTGTGGAAGACGCCGACCGCCGGCATGGCGGACATCCTGCTTCCCGCGCAGCACTGGCTTGAGACCGACTGCCCGCGTCTTTCGCAAGGCCCGTCGGGCGGCCAGGGCGCAACGTGCCGCGCCATCGAGCCTCCCGCCGATACGCTGCACGATATCGAGATCGCCACGATGATTTACAAGTACATGGGCAAGCAGTGGGGTCCCGACGAGAACAAGTGGCCCAGCCGCATCGAGAACCTTGACATCATGCTCAATACCGGCCGCCAAGGCGATCCCATCACATGGGAAGAGTACAAGGACGACTTCCAGAAGAACGGCTGGAAGGACGCCAAGGTGGCCGCGCCCGACACGTGGGGCACGTATCGCCGCTACGAGACGGGCATGATGCCGCTGAAGGCATACGGCGACAAGAACGCGCTCGAGGAGTTCGCCAAGCCCGGCTTCGGCACGCCGACCCGCAAGATGGAGATTTGGAACACGCTCATCGAGACGTTCATGCCCGAGGATGAGGAAGACTTCTTGCCCACGTACAAGGAGCCGCCGCTGAGCCCGATCTCCGACCCGGAGATGAACGAGAAGTACCCGTTTACCGCCACGACCGGTCGCCGTATCCCGGTGTACTTCCACTCCGAGCATCGCCAGCTGCCGTGGTGCCGCGAGATGTGGCCGGCGCCGCGCATCGAGATCAACCCGCAGGATGCCGCGCGCTTGGGCATCGAGCAGGGCGATTGGGTGTGGATCGAGAACGATAACGGTAAGATCCGTCAGGTGGCCGACCTGTACCACGGCATCGCGCCCGGCACGGTGAACCTGGAGCATCAGTGGTGGTTCCCCGAGCTCGATCAGGCCGACAAGGGTTACGACCTGTGCGGTTGCAACTGCCTGGTCACCACGGGCAAGGGCTATCAGGACCGCATCTCCGGCACCAGCTACCTGCGCGCGTACCCCGTGAACATCTACAAGGCAACGGCGGAGAACTCGCCGTTCGGCAATCCCGTGCCGTGCGATCACAACGGCAACGAGATCATCCACGACGCCTCCGACCCGCGTCTGAAGGAATGGCTGCCGAACTACGACGTTCGCGATGAAGCGTAAAGGAGGTGCGCGAAGATGACCCATTATGCGATTGCGACGGATCTGAACCGTTGCGTGGGCTGCCTGGCATGCAGCGTGGCGTGCAAGGCCATGAACAACGTGCCGGTGGGCGATTACTGGAATAAGACGTTGCGCATCGGCCCGAACCCGAAGAAGGACGGCTGCGGAACGTGGCCTGATGTGGAGATGTACTTCCTGACCGTGCAGTGCCAGCACTGCAAGGATCCGGAGTGCGTGAAAGTGTGCCCGACCGAGGCCAGCCACATCGCCGCCGACGGCACCGTGCAGATTGACAAGTCGAAGTGCATCGGCTGCCAGTTCTGCGCCATGAGCTGCCCTTATGGCGTACGTTACCTCAATGCCGAGGAGCGCGTGGTTGAGAAGTGCACCCTGTGCGAGCAGCGCATCGCCCAAGGCGAGCTGCCTGCTTGCGTGGCGCAATGCGGCGGCCGTGCCCGCTTCTTCGGCGACCTGGACAAGGGTATCGATTCGTTCGAGGCGCCGTGGGTGGTCGACGTGACCGAGGGCGATCCGAGCTACGACAAGACCGAGCACACGCGCATCACGTTGAAGGAGTGCGTGCAGGAGTACAAGCAGTCCGACGTTCACCATCTGCCGGACGTGGGCAATGACCCCAGCTTCGTGTACATCCTGCGCGACCGCGATTGGCAAGGGGAGGAGTAGATCATGGAACTGCAATGGCCTCTGATTTTGTTCACCACCCTTACCGCATGGGGCTGCGGCGTGCTCGGCGGCGCCGGCGCGCTGGCGCTCAAGGACGCCGGTAAGAAGTCCCAGCAGCTGCT